>CACNVR010000004.1 GCA_902623975.1 uncultured Pelagibacteraceae bacterium | reverse complement strand
AAGAAAAATCCAAATTTAGAAATTATAATTAATGGAGGTATTTCTGAAATATCTGAGATTAATAATCATTTAAATTTTTGTGATGGTGTAATGATTGGAAGATCCATTTATCAAAATCCATACTCTTTAGTGGAAATTGAAAAAGAAATATTTAAAACAAAAAATAACCCGTCTAGAGAGCAAGTAGCAGAAAAACTTTTAGAATATTTAGACAAAGAAGTTAAATTAGGCACAAAAGTAAATCATATTATGAGACACACTGTTGGATTGTATCATGGTCAAGTTGGTTCAAAAGACTGGAAAAGATATTTAAGTGATAATATGATGGCTAGAGACTCTGACTTTCAAAAAGCAAAACACATTATGACAATCGTTCAAAATAATGAAAAAGCTAATCAAATTAGCTCATAATGGAAATTCTTAATTTTAGTGAAATACTAAATTTACTTTTAGTTTTGGCAGCAGCTGCAGCTGTAGCTGGTTTTATGGCTGGTTTACTTGGAGTTGGGGGCGGAATAATTATGGTCCCTGCGTTGTATTATGCTTTTACAGTTTTAGATTTTGATATTGTTACTAGAATGCATTTGTCTGTAGGAACCTCTTTAGCAATTATTATACCAACGTCAATAATTTCAACTAAAACTCACTCAGAATATGATGCAGTTGATTTTAAGATGGTAAAGTCTTTTGGAATCTTTATTTTATTAGGAGTTATTTCGGGAACATTTTTAGCAGTAAATTTAAAAACACCAGCACTTGTTTTATTCTTCTCGATCTTTGCTTTTATGGTGGGACTTTTTTTTATTTTCTTAAGAGAAAAATTAGTTGATAATCCAAAAAAAATATCAAATTTAGTCAAAAATATATCAGGAATTTTAATTGGCTTTATATCAGTTCCTCTTGGAATAGGTGGTGGATCTCTAATGGTGCCTTTCATGAGAACATTTGGATATGATATTAGAAAATCGATAGGAACTGCAGCGGCTGTTGGATTTTTAATTGCTGTTACTGGCTCAATCACCATGGTCATTGGAGGTAAAATAATTGATAATGTTAATACTCCTTTTAGCATTGGTTATATCAATCTTTTGGGTTTTATTGTTTTTGTACCAGTAACTATGATAATGGCTAGATTAGGTGCTAAAGCTGTTTATAAAATTGATAAAAAGTTGTTGAGTAAAATTTTTGGAATTTTTCTCCTAATAGTATCTGTAAGGTCATTTATTGAGTATCTCTCAATTAATTAATAAAAATTTTACGATTAATTATTTGTGCCCCATTTTACTTTATTCCAAATACGTTCATGAAAATAATAAAAAAAAAGTGGTATAATAGATCCAAGACCAAGTATACCAGCACCCTTAAATGAACCAGTAAAAATATATCCAAAAACCATCCAGTAAATAAAAATTAAAAGTCTCCAGGAAAAAGTTTTAGCTAGGGATCTGATTTTTTTATCTGCCATAAACAGGTACTTGAAAAGGTTCCTAAGAAGGTAGGGGTGGTTTCAGTCTCCCTCTACCACCCTTAATTAAAATGTATACGATTCTCAAGAAATATTAAAACACGCAAAAATTGAAAAATTTAATTTTTAAGGAAGTGGCTCAGGTTCAAAAACTTCAGAAAGTTCCACATGATCAACTGCATATGAAAGAAGTATTGTAGGATCTTTATCAATATATGGAATATCAGGTAAATTAATATTCTTTGATATTTTTATTTGCTTTTCATTGTTTTTGTCTTCTCTTAACTTGTCTATAATTTTATTTGACCCAAAAGAAAGTGATGTTTGGTAAATACTTCCAGTTTTAGCGCCAGTGAGCACCGGACCTAGTAGAGCAGTTGGAGGTGCAGAACATTGAAATAACCAAATCAATGAAATCATAAATAAAAACTTTTTGATCATAAAAACAATTCTGCTGATATACGATTCTCATAAACAAGAATATTAAAAAAATTTTTCCATCTTTCACGTATAAATTGAATCTAATATTTTTTTAAATTATTGATTAGATTTTCTTGAAAAATTTTTTTTTAAACTCATTTTAAACACAAGGTTTATTCTTTAAGAATAACAAAATTGCTATTTTCATTTGAATTAAATGAAAAAAAAATTTTTAAAAAAAGCAAGTTCTTTCGATCCATCAGACTTTTTGAATAATACAAAAAATAAAATCAGCAGTTTTTATATTAATTTTAAAAAAGAAAAAGAGAGAGAAAAAAAGAGATTAGAAAAAAAAAGAAAATTAGATGAGAAAAAAGAACAAGCTCAATTAAAGAAAGATGAACAAAGAGAAAAATTAGCTAAAATAAAAGAGGAAAAACGTCAAATTTTACTTCAGAAAAAACTTATTCAAGAAAATGAAAAACAAGTTAGAAAAAATGAGGAAAAAAGAAAAAAAATTGAGGAAAAAAGAATTAAAATTGAGCAACAAAAAATTAAAGATGAGGAATTAAAAAGGATTAGAGAAGACACGAGAAGAATAAAAGAAGAAGAATTAAGAATGAAAATGTTTGAAAGACAAAAAATTCGTGAAGAAAAAATGAGAGTTAAGGAAGAGGCAATTAAAGCTAAAGAAATTGAAAAACAAAAAATAAGAGAACAAAAAGAGCTTGATAGACAGGAAAGAAATAGAATTAATGAAGTTGAAAGACAAAAAAGATTAGACGAAGAACAAAAAATAAGAGAAGCAGCAAGGAAATTAAAATATGAAGAGAAAAAATTAAGAGAAACAGAAAATAGGCTCCGAGTAATAGAATTAGAGAGACAAAAAGATTTAGAAAGACAATTATTACAAGAACAAGCAGAACAAAGAGCCAAAGAGGAAGAATTAAGATTAAAAGAAGAACAAATAAAAGCAGCTGAAAGAGAAAAACTATTAAAAGAAAAAGAAATTAGAGACAGAAATGAAGAATTGAGACGTGAAGAAGAAGCTCAAAAAAAAGCTGAGGAAGAGAAAGAGCTAGCTCTCAAACAAAAAATAGAGGAGGAGGAAAGAATTAAAGAAGAAAATCGTAGAATTAAGGAATGGGAAGATAAATTTGATGAGGAACAAAGAAAGAGAGAAGAAGAATTAATAAAAAAATTTTATTCAGATACTAGTGAAAATTTTAAAACCAATGATGACCAACAAGTTAAAAAAGAGGATAAACCCGATTAGCTAATGATAACTTTTACAGAACCTAGTTTATCAATCTTACCTATGTAAAGCCCTTTACTTTTGATGGGGACAACACCTACAGTAGAACCAGTAAATACCCAAAAATTTTTATTTAAACTCATCTTATCTTTTTTGAGTTTATTCAAAACAAATCTTAATGAATTTAATGGATTTATGTAAACAGCATTTGTATTTCCATCAACACTCTGATTGTTTTTTTTATTTGAAATATTGGTTTTTAAGTTACCAATTTTAATATTCTTATATTTTCTCTTTATGCCAACTAAAAATTTCACATTAGCTCCAAAGTCGCTACAAAGATCACCAAAAGATGTAATTCCTTTTTTTCTTTGTCTATAGCCGACTATTTCGATGCATGCTGCTTGATGAGAAATATATTTAACAACATTCCTGATGGTAATTTTACCTTTTGATGAAAAAAAAGACTTTTTAATTAAATAACAAACCTCAAGTTCAATACCTAAAGTTGATTTATTAATTTTTACTCTTTGACCACTTCTGATAAAATTTCTTTTATAAACAGACGCATAAAAAGGTTCTTTTTCTTTTAATTTTTTAATTAGTGGAATTCCAGTACCAGCAGCTTTAAATCCTATAACTGGCTTATTTATTTTACTCTCACACAACTTTCTCAATTTTTGAGCTTCATTGATTTTTTTTGTAAATTTTGATGGAATGGGTGCAATTATTTTATTTTTAAGAAATGCTTTAACTAAATTATCAGAAGTTTTTTCAATTAATGTTTTCATAATACTTAGTTTAACAGTGACATAGGATCAAGTCTAGTTTGAAACCAATTTACTCTAAAATCTAGGTGGGGACCTGTCGATCTACCAGTTGAACCTACAGTCCCTATTATATCACCTTGATTTATTTTATCACCAACTGAAACCATTACATTTTCTAAATGAGAGTAAATAGTTGAGACTCCATGACCATGATCCATTATAATAGTTCCACCTGTATAATATAAGTCATCTTCTGCCATCGTTACAATTCCAGATGCTGATGATTTGATCATAGTTCCTTTTTTTGCAGCTATATCAATTCCATAATGAGGCCATTTAGGTTTTCCGTTTAAAATTCTTTGACTCCCATAAACACCACTAATTATACCTTCAACTGGCATAATAAATTGATCTTTAAAAAAAGGTAAATTTGAATTTATTGCTCTTGCTTCACCAATTTTATTATTTTCTTTTCTAATTCTTTTATAAACAGACTCAGGAGGTGTAACTTTATTTTCTGGTAGACCGTCTATTCTTTGAATTCTGTATTTTCTTTTTAAAACTTTTTTTGTAAATATTTCTTTTTTTCCATTTAAAGTTTTAGTAATTGTTACATCAAATTTTCTATCTCTATCAAGACCAAAAACAAAGTATCCATCTTCTGATACCTTGACTGTCTTTTTATCAACAATTATTTTTGCTGATGGATTTGTAATACCAATAATATAATGACCTTGTAAAAACTCTCCCTTGAATTCAATAGCACTTAATTGAGTTGTATAAAATATTGATACTATTAATAATAATCTTTTTATTATTTTGCAGTCCATCCACCATCCACTAATAACGAAGTTCCTGTAATCATTGATGCAGCATCAGAGGCTAAAAAAACAGCGGCAGAGGCTACTTCGGATAGTTCTGCAAATCTTCCAATCGGGATATTATTGAGAGTTTCTCTTTTAAACTTTTTATTTTTTAAAAATTTTTTGGTCATAGGAGTTACAACAAAAGTAGGACAAACTGTGTTTACTCTGATATTAAATTTTGCTAGATCTATTGACATTCCTTTTGTTAGTCCCTCTAAACCAAATTTGGTCATATTATAAACACTTCTAATTGGTCCACCTACATGTCCCATCTGTGATGACATATTTACTATTGCACCCCCAATTTTTTTTCTATTTTTTGTTTTTATCATCTTCAAGGCACATAATTGAGCTAAGTTGAAAGTAGCAATAGTATTAATTCTCACCAAATATTCCATATTTTTAGTTTTTACTTTTGTAAAATGCTCTGGAATATTATTTCCGGCATTGTTTATTAAAATATCAATTTTTGGAATTTTATTAATTATATTTTTGATTTGATTATAGTTTGTGATGTCACAGACATAAGCTTTACATTTTGATTTAAGTTTTTTAATTTTTTTGGAAACTTCATTTAAATCTTTTTGAGTTCTACTAATTATAATTAGATTTGCACCTGCTTCAGCTAATGCGATCGCACATGCTCTTCCAATACCTTTTCCAGCACCTGTTACAATTGCAGTTTTATTTTTTAAGTTATAATTTTTTAAATACATTATAAAAACAATATTTTAATATCTGTATAAATCAATTCAATAGCAACAATTAATATTGCTATTAATCCAGCCCATGCAATCCATTTATATTTTTTTATCCAGTTTGAAATTAATGTTGCCGCAAAAGCCATAAGCACTATTGATAATACTAAACCAAATACTAACAACTTATAGTGGCTACCTGCTGCTCCTGCAACTCCTAAAACATTATCTAAACTCATGGTAAAATCTGCTAACAGAATTGTCCATATAGCTTTAAGAAAACTTGAATTGTCAACTTTTATATCTTCATCGTGGTCTGAGCCTTTAATTACATCTGTGTAAAGTTTGTAAACTATATAAAGAAGAAGTAATCCTCCTAACAATCTAAGTCCGGTTATTTGAAGTAAGTAAGCTGTCAGTAATGTTAAAATAATTCTAAGAATTACTGCACCACCAATACCCCAAAAAATTATTTTTTTTCTTTGTTTTAATGGAAATTTTGAAGCAACCATTCCTATAATAATTGCATTATCTCCAGCTAAAACTAAATCAATTAAGATAATTTGAGTAAGTATGGTTAACTGTTCTGGAGTAAATAAATCAGCAAACATTAATTGGTAAGTATCATATCAGCACCTTTTTCTGCAATCATTATTGTAGGTGCATTTGTATTTCCTGAAGTAATGTTTGGCATAATTGAAGCGTCAATCACTCTTAAGTTTTGAATACCTTTCACTTTAAGTTTTTCATCAACAACTGCCATATCATCCTGTCCCATTTTACAAGTACCAACAGGATGAAAAATTGTTTGAGTGTAATCTGAACCTGCTTTAACTAATTCTTCATCATCAGTGATATGAACTCCTGGCCTATATTCTTCTGGTTCATATTGTTTGAATGTTTCAGTCTCTAACATTATTTTTCTAACAATTTTTAATCCCTGAGCTGCAACTTTCCTGTCATCGTCAGTAGATAAATAGTTCATCTTAATTTTGGGATAAATTCTACTATCATTACTAACTATATTGATTTCACCCCTGCTTGTAGGTCTAATATTTGCAACAGTTGGAGTAATTCCTTCAAAGTCATGCATCGGAGTTACGCCTAAAATATCTGTACTCACAGGCGATACATGGAATTGTAAATTAGGAGTAGCTTTTGACGGATCGCTTTTAACAAACGCACAAACTTGACTAGCTCCCATAGTTACAGGCCCACTTTGATTGACCAAATATTCAAGTCCCATTAAAAATCTTCCAAATAAACTTTCAACTTTTCTATTGAGTGATTTTAAATTTTTGACTTTATAAACTGGTCTAAACATTAAATGATCCTGTAAATTTTTGCCAACACCATTTGACTCATGAACAATTTTTATACCTAAGTTTTTAAGTTTGTTAGCTTCCCCTATTCCAGATACCTGTAAAATATGAGGAGATCCAATTGATCCTGCAGATAAAATTACTTCTTTATTGGCATTAACAGTATTAATTTTTTCTCCAATAAAATAACTAACTCCTGTAGCTTTCTTACCTTCGAAATTTATTTTTTGAACATGAGCTTTAGTTACAATTTTTAAATTAGATCTTTTTTTTACAGGATTTAAATATCCTTTGGCAGCACTACATCTAAGTTTCAATCCTGCTTTATTAAAGCTTGTGGTGAATTGAAAAAAACCTACGCCAAAGTTATCTCCAGTATTAAAGTCATTTGTTTTAGGTATCCCATATTCCTCAGCTGCATTTTGAAATTCATCAAGTAATTTTAAGTTAATCTTTTTATTTGCTACAGTAATTGGGCCATTATCATTGTGAAATTCACTTTTTCCTAATTCATTATTCTCTGATTTAAGAAAATAGGGCAAAACATTTTCCCAATCCCAACCTGTATTACCCAGTTGTCTCCATACATCGTAATCTTCTTTTTGTCCTCTAATCCATAAAAGTCCATTAATTGAAGAGCTTCCACCTAAAGTTTTTCCTCTAGGATATCTAATCGATCTATTATTCATTGTTTCATCAGGTTCAGTTTTAAAACACCAGTCAACCTTTGGATTATGCATAGTTTTAAAATATCCAACTGGAATATGTATCCATGGGTAATTATCTTTACCGCCAGCTTCGATTAACAAAACTTTATTTGATGGATTTGTAGAAAGTCTATTTGCAAGAACGCAGCCAGCAGATCCTGCTCCAATAATAATGTAATCAAAATTTTCCATTAGAAGTTGTATCTTTTTTTAGTTTTTATTATTTAAAGTTTTTACACTCATATTTATCAATTGTCACTTGTGTCTGCATAGTTTTTCTGATTGTATGCATCACGTTAAATTTAACTAACTAGAGGAAATATAATGAAAAAAATCATTTCTATGTTGTTTGCGTTTGTAATGGTACTTGGATTTACATCAAGTGCTAATGCAGCAAAAACACTTAAATGTCAGACAGTGCTTAACACTAAAGCAGATGAAGTAAAAATGTTAAAAGATTTTACTGACACTGTAACAACTTTAACAGGTGGATCTCTTAAGTTTGAAATTCTACCAGCTGGAGCTGTTGTTGGTGTTAAAGAAACTTTAGATGCTGTTGACAAAGGTCTGATTGATTGTGGTTTCGCATGGACTCACTATTGGTCAGGAGATCACCCTGCAGCTATGTTATTTGGTTCGCCAGTAGCTGGTGGCGGAGTTGGTATTGACAACTTGGCTTTCTTATCTTGGTTCCAATATGGTGGTGGTAAAGAATTATACGACCAATTATGGAAAGAGATGGGAAGAGACATCAAAGGATTTATGTTACAACCAGTAGGACCAGAAGCTTTAGGTTGGTTTCCAAAACCAATTAAAGATATGGCTGACTTTAGAAAATATAAGTTCAGAACTCCTCCGGGAATTCCAGGACAAACTTATAAAGATATTGGTATAGCATCTGTTGCTATGGGTGGTGGAGATATTTTACCAGCTTTAGAAGCAGGAACTATAGATGCTGCTGAATGGTGTTGTCCAAAACCAGACTTAACATTTGGTTTCCAAAAAGTATTAAAGCACTACTACCTACAAGGTTTACACCAAGTAGTGGTAAATGCTGACTTTTATATTACTGGAAAAACTTACAATGCTATGAGTGATCATGAGAAGAAGTCTCTTGAAGTAGCTGCTAATGCTTCATTAGCAAAATCTTTAAGTTACAGAATCTATGAAAATGGGAAAGCTTTACAAGAGCTAACTACTAAACATGGAGTAATTTTAGAAGATACACCTTCTGATTATTTCACAGAATATATGGCTGCAGCAAAAGCTACATTGAATAAAAACGCGAAGAAAAATAAATTCTTCAACGAAGTTTATACTTCAATGAAAAACTTTGCTGACGTAGCAGTTCCATTCTGGAGTGGTGCTCAAATGTCAAATGCGAAGCTTGGAATGGCTCACGCAGCAACATTAAAGTAATCAGTAATTAATCTTGATTTATTAGAGCGGACTTTAAAAGTCCGCTCTAATTTTTTTTAACTAGAATTTTATGGCAGACGAACCAACTAAACTCGACATATCAGATGAAATGATTGCTGAAAGGCGAGGTGGTTCAGGAAAAATGCCAGAGGATATGCCATCATGGATGGCAAAATCAATTGTTAATATAGATAAATTTAGCAAATGGATTGGAAATCTTGTTTGCTGGATACTAATGCCTTTAATTTTTGCTATGACCTATGAAGTTTTAGCAAGAAAACTTTTTTTAGCACCAACAATTTGGGCATACGATATTAGTCGTTTTTTATATGGAGCTCTTTTTATGTTAGGAGCTGGCTATGCTCTTTCAAGAGGTGTCCATATAAGAGCAGATTTTTTATACAGAAATTTTAAAACAAAGACACAAGGATTAATAGATTTCTGGCTATATATATTATTTTATTTTCCTGGCTTAATTGTCTTTCTATATATGACAATAGGATTTGTCGAAGAGTCGATTAGAAGAGGTGAAAGAGGCATGGATACTACCTGGATGCCTTTTATGTGGCCGATCAAAACTTGTTTGTTAATAGGAATTATTTTTTTACTAATACAAGGGATTTCAGAATTATTTAAAAGTTATTGGGCTGCAAAAAAAGGGGAGTGGCCAGGAGAAACCAAATGATCGCAGAGTTTATAGATCCAGCAATTCTAGGTTTTATTCTTGTCGGTGTAATGCTTTTTGCAATTTTTGTAGGATTTCCAATATCTTTTACTTTAATATTTTTAGGTTTTGTATTTGGTTATTTGGGTTTTGGAAAATTGGTTTTTTATTTAATGACCCTTCAATTTTCTATGGTTATGACCGAACAGACACTCGCCGCAGTCCCACTTTTTGTCTTTATGGGAATTATGATGGAACAAGCTGGACTAATGGAAAGATTGTTTTCTGCTTTCCAGATGATGTTAGCTAAAGTTAAAGGTTCTTTATATTATGCTGTTTTGTTTGTTTCCGTGATTTTTGCTGCAGCAACAGGTATCGTGGGAGCGTCAGTGACAATTCTTGGAATTATGGCTGCAAAATCAATGAATAGATCAGGTTATGATGTCAAACTTGCAGCAGGTACTATTACTGCAGGAGGAACTTTAGGTATTTTAATTCCACCAAGTATTATGCTTGTTGTTATGGGGCCAATAATGGAAATCCCAGTTATTGATCTATTTGCAGCAGCAATACTACCTGGAATACTTTTAGCAAGTTTATATGCTGGTTACACAACAATAAGATGTATGATGAATCCTAAATTAGGACCTGTGCTGCCTGAGGATATGAGAGCAGCAAGTATGAAGGAAGTATGGATAGAGTTTTTCTTAGGGTTAGTACCTCCAGCAGCTTTAGTATTTGCTGCTTTAGGAAGTATTCTATTTGGATTTGCTACTCCAACCGAAGCAGCAGGATGTGGTGCAATGGGAGCTTTATTACTTTCATTAGCATACAAAAAATTAACTTTATCTAAACTTCAAGATGCGCTAGTTAAAACTTTAGAGATTACCGCATTAATAATGGTTTTAGTTGCAGCTTCAAATTTCTTTGGAGCTGTTTTTGCAAGATTAGGAACGCCATCCTTGTTAACTGAATTTTTACTTGGTTTAGAGATGAATAAATACCTTATCCTAGCCATGATTATGGTAATGATATTTTTACTAGGATGGCCATTAGAGTGGGTACCAATAGTAATGATCATTGTACCTATAATTTTGCCATTAGTGGAAGCTTTAGGATTTAATTTAACTTGGTTTGCAATACTAGTAGCTGTTAATTTACAGACCGCCTGGCTCTCACCTCCAGTTGCCTTATCAGCATATTTTCTAAAAGGTGTTGTACCAGAATGGGATCTTAAGGATATTTATTATGGAATGATGCAATTTATGGTTCTTCAAGTCTTTGGATTAATACTAATCATCATATTTCCCAAGATTGCTCTATGGCTTCCAACTCTCTTATATGGACAGTAGAAAATTTAAGTTTTATATTGTTTGAGTGAGTCAACTTAAATCAAATAAAACTCTCATTAACTGGGATTTAGTTTCGGTAAACCCAAATGATAAAAATTGGGATTGGAGAGATTTATTTTACTTTTGGGGAGTAAATATTCAAAGCGTTATTGCTTTTTCCTTAATTACTTCTCTATACATGGTTTATAATTTAAATACTTTTGTAGTATTTTTTGGAACTATTTTAGGTTCTTTTTTAGTTTATATATTTTCAAATCTTATCGGAAAACCATCGCAAAAATTTGGATTGCCTTTTGTTGTAATGCTCAGGTCATCCTTAGGTTTTAGAGGTGCAAAATTTTTTGGTTTTATAAGATTTTTGGTAGGTGTTTTTTTATTTGGTATCCAAACATATTTTTTATCTAAAGCTTTTGGATATTTAATAAGAATAATTTTATTTCATATTGATAATTCTTTTTTAGATAAAGAAATTTTTTTATTTTTTCTTTTTGGAATGAACATTATAGATTGGCTGGCAATAATCATAGCAATTTTATTTCAGTTTTTTCTTTTTAGTCGGGGAATGAATTTTAACAGAAAATTAATTGCAATTTCTGCTTTAGCTGTTTATTCAGGAATATTATTGTTCTTTATTTCAACATTTTTAACTGATGTTAAATTTACTTTAAAAGCTTTTTCTAACGTTTTTGATTTTAGCAATTTTATGGATAGAGCGAATATAGGACCATTGATAACGGTTACAGGAACTGTTTTTGCTTACTTTGCATTTGTAATTTTAAATTTTGGAGATTATTCAAGATATATAAAAAATGAAAATGAGCTTAAAAAAGGAAATTTATGTCTAATATTAAACTTAGTAATTTTTTCATTCATGGCTTTATTCATAGTTTCTGGATCAGATGCTTTCATAAAACAAAATTCTGAGGATTTATCTAGAATTCTTACCAACCCAACAGATATAATTGGAAAATTAGATAATATTCTAGTTACAAATTTAGCTTTAATTTTTATTATTATTGCATCAGCATCTACTAATTTGATAGCTAATTTTATACCCTCTCAATATACATTAATTAACACCATGCCCTCAAAGTTATCACTAAAAAGTTCAAGTTTAATAATTGGAATAATAGGTTTTGTTATTGGTATTTTATGGCTAACACTTTTAAGCCAAATTGGAATTTTATCTCTAATTGATACATTAGGTGCTTTTTTTGGACCAATATTTGGAGTTATGATTTCAGATTTTTATTTGATTAAAAAAGAAAAATTAATTAATAAGGATATCTATTCTTTAGAGAGCAATGGTGAGTATTTTTATTCAGGTGGTTGGCATTTAAAAGGTATTTATTGCTTAATTTTAGGATTTATTTTTTCAGCATCAACAATTTGGAATCCTAGTTTAATGTTTCTTCAATCTTATGCTTGGATAATTGGTGCAATTACTGCAGGATTTACATATTATTTATTGGCTAAAAAATAATTAAATGAAGAAAATAGATTTTGATTTCAAAAATAGGACTGCAATAGTTACTGGTGGTGCACAAGGGTTTGGACTAGACATTGCAAAAAGATTTTTAAGCTCAGGAGCTAAAGTAATAATTTGGGATACAGACTTGAAAATGACACAAAAAGCGATCGAAGTTCTTAATAATCCTAATTTAAGTACAAATATTGTTGATGTCTCTAATTTTAAAGAAGTAGAAAAATGTACTAATGAAGTCATTAAAAATTCAAATATAGATATATTGATAAATAACGCTGGAATAACTGGTCCAACAGCCTCTTTGTGGGAGTATGATTTTGAAATGTGGAAAAAGGTAGTAGATATAAATTTAATGGGAACTTTTAACTGCTGCAAAACAATTATACCTAACATGATAAAGAATAACTATGGAAGGATTGTCAATGTAGCCTCAGTAGCTGGGAAAGATGGTAATGCAAATGCGAGTGCATATAGTGCAGGTAAAGCTGGAGCGATAGGATTAACAAAATCTTTGGGTAAAGAGCTTGCAGATAAAAATATAGCAGTCAATGCCGTTACACCTGCAGGTGCTAAGACGCGTATTTTAGATCAAATGACTAAAGAACATGTGCAAAGAATGCTCTCTAAAGTCCCAAGAGGTAGATTTTTAGAGGTGGAGGAATTTACCTCCTTAGTCTGCTGGCTTTCATCAGAGGAAAACACTTTCTCAACTGCAGCTGTATTTGATATAAGTGGTGGGCGTTCAACTTATTGATTACGGGCTTTCTGCTCAACTACTTTGATATTATTTACCTTGGCTCTGCTAAACTTGACATCTTTGGACATTACAGGTGCAAAAATCATTATTGACCAGTAAATTAGTAGTATAAAAATTGAAATTGTCTTCATATTATTGATATAGATTTAAAAGATGAATTTTGAATGTTTAAATTTTGTCAAAATAATGTATTAACAATTTTTTTTAAATTTTATTCATGAAACTTTTATTTAAAATTTTTTTAATAGTTAGCTTTATTTTCAATATTGGACTGGCAGATGAGATCAAGATATTTGACTTTACAAAAGCTGAAATTTCCAATTTGCAAGTAAGGAAAGTAAGGGGCGCAGACAATGAAACATTTTATACTGTCGGAAATGATAAAAACGGTAATTTTTTAAAGTCAGTAGCTGACAATGCAGCTTCTGGTTTGGGTAAAGAAATCAAAATTGACTTAAATAAAACTCCATTTATTAATATTACATGGAAGGTTGAAAAGGATTTGCCAGGCATTAAAGAAGATACAAAAAAAGGGCATGATTTTGCAGCTAGAGTTTTTGTTATTAAAAAGACTGGTGTAACACTTTTATCAAATAGAGCTATAAATTATGTTTTTTCTAGTAATAATGAAGTTGGATCAAATTGGCCAAGCCCTTACACTAAAAAATCAATAGATAACGTACTAGCTAGCACTAAAAATAATTTAAATGAGTGGGTAACTGTTAAAGCAAACGTTAAAGATGATTTTAAGAGATTTCATGACCTAGATGTGAGTGAGCTTAATGGTGTTGCTATAATGTCTGATACAGATAATTCAAAAAAAAAATCAATTGCTTATTTTCAGAATATTTATTTTTCATCTAAATAATTAAATTTTAAGATATTTTTTTAAAAAGATATTAAATAACGCAAGACCTACAGCTACGATTACATCTTCAAAAGGACTAGCTTGTGGATAACCAAAGTTCCAAGCAATTACAAGTACCAACCAAATTACAAAAATATTCAAAGCAATACCATAGTTTGTGTTAAAAAATATTTTTTTTGATATAATAACTATATGCATGAAAATTTCTTCCATAAAGTCAAAGTGTATTACGAAGATACAGATTCTGGTGGTGTAGTTTATTACGCAAATTATTTGAAGTTTTTAGAAAGAGCAAGAACTGAGGCTTTATATTCCATTGGATACAGTAATAAAAAAGTGAAAAATGATTTTGACGCTCTGATAATAGTAAAATCATGTAATATCGAATACAAAAAAACTGCTCACTTAGAGGATGAATTAACTATTAGATCTTTTGTAAAATCTATAACAAAAACCTCATTTTTTATGAATCAATTTATCACAAGAGGCAACGATACAATTGTTGAAGCTCAAGTTCATTTGGTTTTTGTTGATAAAAAAGGTAAGCCAGTAAAAATACCTGACGGAGTATACTCAAAATTTAAACCTTATTTTTGTGACAGTATTAAAATCTAGCTAATCTTTTTGCTTTCTTAAATAAATTAATCATCATTTTGTTCGAAATTAATTTTGTATTAACATTTCTTGGACTTGGATGATAGCTCGACAAAATTATTATACCATTTGGTAAAATTTGCGTTTTTCCGTGTTTAAAAATAAATTTTTTTTTTATATTAAATTTTTGTTTATATAATTTTATACAATTATCAAAAGCAACTTTACCAAGTGTAACTATTACTTTTAATTTTCTAAGTGATAAGATCTCTTTATCGAAAAAATTAGAACAATTATCAATTTCAATGCCCAAAGGTTTGTCTTCAGGTGGAACACATTTTAAAATATTTGTAATATAAGTAGATTTTAATTTTAAATTGTCCTGCAGATTTTTTGAAAATGGATTATTGGAAATTCCAACTTCATATAAACATTTAAATAAAAAATCTCCAGATTTATCTCCAGTAAATGCTCTTCCTGTTCTTGTGCCTCCATGAGCTGCAGGAGCTAAACCTATAATTGCTAATTTTGAGTCTAAGTCTCCAAATCCTGGTACGGGTTTGCCCCAGTAAATTTCATTTTTATTTTGTTTTCTCTTATTAGTGCTAACTTTGTTAACGAATTTAACTAATCTTGGACATTTTTTACAATTAACTATTGTTTTGTTTAAATCGTTTAATCTAATATCCATATAATGAAATTTTTTAATTTTTTCTTAATTATATTTATAACTTTAACCACATCTATTAAAGCAGATTCAAATAAAAATTTAATGAAACAATTAAAAGATGGGGAAAAATTAATATTTATTAGACACGCTTATGCACCTGGAAGTGGTGATCCAAATAATTTCAATTTAAATGATTGCTCAACACAAAGAAATTTGAGTAATGAGGGAAGAAAACAAGCAAAATATATTGGTAAATTTTTTAAGAAAAATAAAATTAAAATTGACAAAATTCTTTCAAGTGAATGGTGCAGATGTAAAGAAACAGCTTCTATAGCATTTAATTTTTTTGAAACTAAAAAATTTTTAAATTCTTTTTACAGTTCAAAGTTTGCTAAAAATAAAAAAAAACAAATGATAGAATTAAAAAAATATATAGATGATTGGAAAAGTGATAAAAATTTAGTTTTAGTAACGCATTATGTTGTAATATCTGAAGCCATAAATTATGCTTCAGGATCTGGGGAAATTATAATTACAGATAAAAATTTTAATAGAATAGGAAACATAGAAATAGAGTATTAAGATCATGTCATCAAAAAGAGCAATGAAACAAGCACAAAAACAAGCTTATGCCAAACATAGAAGCAATATTACGAATAATCGGTTTCAAAAAAAAAAATTAAACTTTTCAATCAAGAAGAAAAAAACCTAGCTTTCTTTATCAAATTTTTCTATTTTTTTACATGTTGAAATTTTTGAAAAACCTTCTTCATTATTAAGGACAGTTTTCATGAAAATTTCTTGCTTTCCTTTTTCAAACAGTATTTGTGTATAAAATTGTGGGTATCCATGTTTGTGTGTTAATATTTTACCGTCCTCTTCATAAATATTTCTAACGTATGAATTAGATTTTTTTACACTTAAATCAGTTAATTTATATTTTTGATATGTCTTTTCTTTATAAACATAATTTCTGGTCATAATTAAGTCATTTAAATCAAGAACATATTCATTCTTTAAAAATTCATCTTGTTTATCATCACATGCACTCATAATAATAATCTCTGAATTTAGACTCTGAAAAGGAAGAATTATCAAAAAAAAAGAAATTAAAAATTTAATTTCTTTCATGTTTTTCAGTAAAAAATAAACCTATCAAAAGTAGAGCTGTCCATCCTAGACCTAAAAGACCCTTAATAATGTTTGTATCCGCACTCCAGATATCTAAAAATATTGCACCAAGGATAAGTCCAATTATATAAATGATTATTACAATTGTTGTTTTACTCATTTTTTAAATTTTTTTTAAAAAGAGAAATACCATTTTCAATTTTATAAGTATAGGACTCTTTAAAACTTTCCAACTGCCAACCAGTTAATCTTTTCTGAATAATTTCAAGATTTTCATTTTTCCACTCATCAGTTGTAGCCTCAATTTTCCAGGTTTTTTTTTCTTCATTAGTTCTTCCACACCCATAGCAATAACCAGTTTTGGGATCAGTTTTACAAATGCTTATACAAGGAGAAACAATCATATTATTATTATAAAGGAAATTTATTATAATTAACATTAAATGTCGTTGGACAAATAGTTTCAATAATATATAAAACCTCATAATTTGTGGGGCGATGGCGGAATTGGTAGACGCGTCGGTCTTAGGAACCGATAGAGCAATCTGTGAAGGTTCGAGTCCTTTTCGCCCTACCAAAAAATTATTATGAAAGTCACTGTAGAAAATAAAAAAGGTTTAAATAAAGATGTAAAAGTATTTGTTGATAAAAAAACAATGAATACTTACATGGACCAAAAATATGAGGAAATAAAAGGCACTGTAAATTTAAAAGGTTTTAGGCCTGGAAAAGTTCCAAGAGAAATTCTAAAAAGGCAATTTGGAAAAGCTATTTTTAGTGAAGTACTCGATAAAGTTTTAAAAGATACTTCAACAAAAGCACTCGAAGAAAATCAAATTAAACCTGCAGGTCAACCAAAGCTTGATCTAAAAACTTATGGAGAAGACAAAGATTTAGAATATATAATTTCTGTAACTGAACTTCCTAAAGTAGAGGTAAAATCTATAGAAACAATTAAGTTTGACGAATATTCAGTTAAAATTGATCCTAAAGAAACAGATAAAAGAATTCAAGATATTGCTAAAAATCAACCTAACTTTAAGGATGCACCTGATCAAACAAAAGCTAGCGATAAAGATTTAGTTGTATTTGATTACACCGCAACTGTCGATGACAAACCTTTTAAAGGAGGAGAGGGAAAAAATACTCAATTAACTTTAGGTAAAGATTTATTTTTAAAAGGTTTTGATAAACAATTGATCGGAGTTAAAAAAGGTGACGAAAAAATAGTCGAGGCAGTGTTGCCTGAAAACTTTCCAGAAAAAGATTTGATAAATAAAACTGCAAAATTTAAATGTAAAATTACAAATATTAAGAAACCTGGTGAAGTAAAAATAGATGATGAATTTGCAAAAAATTTAGGCGCTAAAGACCTAAAAGATCTTAAGTCTTTAATTTCAAAACAAATTAATGATGAATATAAAAATTCTTTAGATAGACTTTCGAAAAATCAAATAATTAAAGAAATTGAAAAATTTAAAGTAAGCGAGATACCAGAAAATTTAATTGAAGAAGAGGTTAAAATACTTTCACAAGGAATGTCAGATGAAGATGCAAAAAAAAGTAGAAAAAATTTTGAGGAAATAGCAAAAAAAAGAATAAAAGTTGGTTTAATTTTGAATGAGTTTGGAGAAAAAAATAAAATTAAAGTTACTGAACAAGAGATACAAGCAGAGGTTCAAAAACAAATTAGAATGATGCCAGGACAAGAAAAAATGGTAATGGATTTTTATCAAAAAAACCCATCAGCTGTAGCGAGTTTAAGAGGTACTGTTTATGAGGAAAAAATAATCAATCTGATTAAAGAAAAAGCAAAACCAAATAAAAAAGAAATTTCGAAAGATGAAGCTGAAAAAATTCTAAAAGACTCTCAAAAACAACAACTCGATCAAGAACTTGTAAATCAAAGAAAACCAAAAAAAAAGGTTGAGGCAAAAAAATCTACTGAGAACAAAAGTCAGACAAAACTCAAAAAAACTAAATCTCCAGTAAAAAAAACAAAAAAAGTTAGCAAAAAGTAATCTCAAGTTGTATAAGTAGAACGAATCAACTTATGACAAATAATATACCTGAACACATGAACACTTTAGTGCCAATGGTTGTTGAACAATCTAATAAAGGTGAAAGAGCCTATGATATTTATTCAAGATTATTAAAAGAGAGAATTATTTTTTTAACAGGTCAAATTAACGATAACGTTGCTTCTTTGGTAACAGCTCAGCTTTTATTTTTAGAAGCTGAGGATCCTAAAAAAGAAATTTATTTATATATAAACAGTCCGGGTGGTTTAGTCACATCTGGTCTAGGAATTTATGATACAATGCAATATGTAAAACCAGATATTTCTACTTTGTGTATTGGTCAAGCTGCTTCCATGGGATCATTTTTGTTGTCAGCGGGTACAAAAGGAAAAAGATTCTCATTACCTAATTCAAGAATTATGGTCCACCAGCCTTCAGCAGGATTTCAAGGTCAAGCTACTGATATTGAAATTCATGCTAATGAAGTACTGTCATTAAAAAAAAGGTTGAACGAAATTTACTCTAAACATACTGGTAAAACTGTTGAAGAGATCAAATCTGCACTTGAGAGAGACAATTTTATGACTGCAGATAGTGCTAAATCTTTTGGTTTAATAGATGAAGTAGTGGAAAAAAGATCATAGGACACTAGATCTTGACATTGATTTAATAGAAACTTGCTAAGCATTAGATTTAATAGAAACTTGCTAAGTATTAGTAATGTATATTAAAGTAAATGAATTGATTCGTTTTAAAAATTTATGAGCTCAGATAGTAAAAATATACTTTATTGTTCTTTTTGTGGGAAGAGCCAGCATGAAGTCAGAAAATTAATTGCCGGCCCTACAGTTTTCATTTGTGATGAATGTGTAGAACTATGTATGGATATTATCAAAGAAGAAAGCAAAGATACATTTGTTAAACATCAAGATGGCCTTCCTTCACCAAAAGAAATTTGTACAGTTTTGGATGATTATGTAATTGGTCAGTCTCATGCAAAAAAAGTTTTATCTGTGGCAGTTCATAATCATTATAAAAGACTTAATTATGAAAATAAAACTAGTAAAAATGTTGAACTTGCAAAATCAAATATTCTATTGGTTGGCCCAACTGGGTGTGGTAAAACTTTATTAGCACAAACCTTAGCAAGAATTTTAGACGTTCCTTTTACAATGGCAGATGCAACTACATTGACAGAAGCAGGATATGTTGGTGAGGATGTTGAGAATATAATTTTGAAACTTTTACAAGCTGCAGATTATAATGTTGAAAAAGCTCAAAGAGGAATTGTGTATATTGATGAAGTGGATAAAATTAGTAGAAAATCAGAGAATCCATCTATAACTAGGGATGTATCAGGAGAAGGAGTTCAACAAGCTTTATTGAAAATTATGGAAGGAACTATTGCAAGTGTTCCACCACAAGGAGGTAGAAAACATCCACAACAAGAGTTTTTACAGGTAGACACTACTAATATTCTATTTATTTGTGGAGGAGCTTTCGCAGGTCTTGATAAGATTATATCTCAAAGAGATAAAGGAACTTCTATTGGTTTTGGTGCCGATGTAAAAAATATTCAAGAAAAGAAAACTGGTGAATGGATGAAAGGGCTAGAGCCAGAGGATTTATTAAAATACGGATTGATACCGGAATTTATTGGCCGTCTACCTATGATAGCAACATTAGAGGATTTAGACGAGAAATCATTAATTAAGATTCTTCAGGAACCAAAAAATTCTCTTACAAAGCAATATCAAGAACTCTTTAAATTAGATGGTGCCAAATTAATATTTAAAGACTCAGCTCTGAAAGAGATTGCTTTAAAAGCAATTAAAAAAAAGACAGGTGCAAGAGGGCTGAGGTCAATTTTGGAGAATATATTGCTAAAAACTATGTATGATTTACCTAGTCAAGAAAATATAGAGGAGGTTATAGTTGACTCAGGTGCCGCCAAGGGGCAATCACAACCAATTTTAGTACATTCAAAAACAGATAGTAAAAATAAAACTAATAAAACAACAGCGGCTTAATATCTTATAATTATCAATAAAAAGCTATTGCAAAATTTCAGATTATATCCATATTTAACTAATGGAAGTTAAAATCTCATTACCACTTTTGCCTTTAAGAGACATAGTTGTTTTTCCAAGTATGGTGATACCTTTGTTTGTAGGTAGGGATAAATCTATCTCAGCTCTAAATGAAGTAATGAAAAAAGAAAAAAAAATTATTTTAGTTACCCAAAAAAATTCTGAAATCGACGATCCAAAAAAAACTGATGTGTTCATGTATGGTTGTGAGGGAAACATACTCCAGCTTTTGAAATTACCTGATGGAACGGTCAAAGTTTTAGTTGAAGGAACTAAAAGAGTTAAAATTTTAGACTTCAAGGATAATGAAAAATATATAATTTGTGATTATACAACTTATAACGATATTATAAATGAGGATGAGGATTTATATCCACTGGCCGCCACTGCAGTAAGAAGATTAGAAAAGTTATCATCTGTAAATAAGAAACTCTCAACTGAAACTATAAGTGCAATTAAACAATTAAAAGACCCATCACAAATCGCAGATAATATTGCATCACACTTGACTGCAACAATTTCAGAGAAACAACAGATATTTGAAACAGCTGATGTTAAAAAAAGATTGAACTCAATAATTAAAATAATGGAAAATGAAACTAGTATTATTGGAGTTGAAAAGAGAATAAGAGGAAGAGTAAAAACTCAAATGGAAAAAACTCAGCGTGAATATTATTTAAATGAGCAACTAAAGGCTATACAAAAAGAGCTTGGTGAAATTGAGAATGGAAAAGATGAAAGTACAAGTCTTAATAAGGCAATTCTAAAGGCAAAAATGCCAAAAGAGGTTGAAAAAAAATGTTTGCAGGAATTAAAGAAATTAAAAAATATGAGCCCTATGTCAGCTGAAGCTACCGTTGTTAGAAATTATCTTGATTGGATGACAGAACTTCCTTGGTATAAAAAAAGTCAAGTCGATATCGACTTATCGAAAGCATTAAATGTTTTAGATAAAGACCATTTTGGTCTAGAAAAGGTCAAAGAAAGAATTATTGAATTCTTGGCAGTACAAAAAAGAATGGAAAAATTGAAAGGACCAATTTTATGTTTAGTTGGACCGCCAGGAGTTGGAAAAACATCTTTAGGTAAGTCAATTGCAAAAGCAACCAACAGAGAGTTTGTGAGAATGTCAGTTGGAGGTATGAGAGATGAGGCAGAAATTCGAGGACATAGAAGAACTTACATTGGATCTTTGCCTGGTAAGATTATTCAAATGATGAAAAAAGCAGGGACTAAAAATCCTCTTATACTCCTCGATGAAATAGATAAAATTGGAAATGATTATAGAGGTGATCCATCCTCGGCATTATTAGAAGCTCTCGATCCTGAGCAAAATACTTCTTTTAATGATCACTATTTAGAGGTTGATTATGATCTATCAGATGTAATGTTTGTTACTACTGCAAATACATTAAATATATTACCACCATTATTAGATAGAATGGAAGTAATAAGATTAGCTGGTTACACAGAGGATGAAAAGATTAATATTGCAAATAAATTTCTTCTACCCAAACAAATTAAAGATAATGGTGTGAAGGAAAAAGAAATGAAATTAAATGATGATATAATCAAAGAAATAATCAGAAGTTACACAAAAGAGTCAGGCGTAAGAAACTTGGAGAGAGAAATTTCTAAAGTAGCAAGAAAGGTTGTTAAAAAAGTTGTTTCAGGAGAAGAAAAAGAAGTTACAATTAATAATAAAAATCTTTCGGATTTTCTTGGAGTGCCTAAATACAAATCTGGTGAGTT
Organism: uncultured Pelagibacteraceae bacterium; assembly: GCA_902623975.1. Taxonomy (GTDB): domain Bacteria; phylum Pseudomonadota; class Alphaproteobacteria; order Pelagibacterales; family Pelagibacteraceae; genus Pelagibacter. Next base: position 80,499 of record CACNVR010000004.1, on the reverse strand, counting down.
GGAGGCAAATAATAAAATTGGTATCGTTACAGGTTTAGCTTGGACGGAATATGGAGGAGAAATCTTAAAAATTGAAACAGTCACTATGCCTGGTAAAGGCAGAATGCAAATTACAGGTAAATTAGGTGATGTAATGCAAGAGTCTGTAAAAGCTGCAAAGTCATTTGTAAGATCTAAATGTTTGGAATATGGAATTATACCACCTATTTTTGAAAAAAAAGATTTTCATATACATGTTCCAGAGGGTGCAACACCTAAAGATGGTCCTTCAGCTGGAATAGGAATGGTGACCTCTATAGTATCATCCATTACAAATATTCCAGTAAGAAAAGATTTAGCCATGACCGGTGAAGTAACTCTTACAGGTCAAGTTTTGCCAATTGGTGGATTGAAGGAAAAGCTACTTGCCGCTCACAGAGCAGGTATAAAGGAAGTTTTAATCCCTAAAGAAAATGAAAAAGATTTAGTTGATATGCCTAAGAAGATTATTGATGAAATAAAAATTACTCCTGTAGAATATGCAGATGAAGTTATAAAAATAGCATTAACTAAAGAATTGAAAAAAACTGAGTGGGTTGAGGTTGAAATGTCTAAAAAAGAGGATAAATCTCAAGCTAGTATTCAATAATAATTTAAATATTTTAAACTATATCATAAATAATTATATATTATTTATAAAACAAAATTATGTTTTATAAAAATTTACTGACTAATATTTATTTAAAATTTTCTAAATTTTATGTTTTTTTATTTGGTCGTAAAAAGATGCAATTTATAAATGATATAATATTTTCGTTATCACTTGACGCCAAAGGTTATAAACATTATGGTCACTTACACTTTTCTGGTGAAAAAACTTTTGTTCGATCAATAAAAAAAGAGATTAAATTAAGTATAGATATTGGAGCAAATGTTGGTGACTATACAAAATTATTACTTAAAGAAACAGATTCAAAAATAATTTCTTTTGAGCCACTTAAAGATGCATTCAAAGATTTAGAAAAAATTAAAGATCAATATAAAGATAGATTAGATGTTTATAATATTGCATTAGGAGCTGAAAGTAAGAAACAAGACATTTTTTTTGAACATGGAAAATCAGAAAAGGCATCTTTGATTTCTGATTTATCTCAACTATCAATTATAGGAGACAGAAACAAGAACAAAACATTAATTGATGTAAAAAAATTGGATGATTTTGAAAAACATTTTGATGATAAGAAAATAGACTTAATCAAAATAGACACCGAAGGTTATGAATATGAAGTTTTAAAAGGTTCTGAAAAAATTCTCAAAAAGCACAAACCTAAATTTATTCAGATAGAATTTGGCTGGCATCATTTAATCAAAAATCAATCTTTGTACAATATATCACAATTGATAAATTTTTCTGATGTTTTTCGAATACTTCCTCACGGACAAAATTTAATTGAGATTAACCCCGCAAGGCCAGAAAATAATATTTATCATTTGTCAAATTATGTTTTTATAAGAAAAGATATTTCTAATAGTTTTAAATAAAAATAAAAACTTAAAAAAATTAATCACTCAATGTTAACTCTTAAACTTAAAAAATTAAATTTTTAGCGGTTTTTTATGACTAATTAATCTTGACGTAATTGTACCAAAAGATATAAAACACCTTGTTTTGGTTAAGGGCGGTTAGCTCAGTTGGTAGAGCATCTCGTTTACACCGAGGGGGTCAAAGGTTCGAGTCCTTTACTGCCCACCAAAAAATAAAATTAGTGGGGGTGTAGCTCAGTTGGTTAGAGCGATCGCCTGTCACGCGATAGGTCGAGGGTTCGAGTCCCTTCACTCCCGCCACTTCTAAAAAACTAACAATAAGTGTTGATAATCGTTATCAATTCAGGTGTATATTTCTTATAATGTGACCTATCACCACTTCATCTAGCTTTAAAAAATGATATATATTCCCACATGACAGCGGAATTTTTAAAAGATTATTTTCCAATAATTTTGTTTTTAATTATTGCCTTAGGTTTGAGCTCAGCTTTTATAGTAATTAATTTTATTTTATCACCAAAAAATCCTGATCCAGAAAAGCTATCCGCGTACGAATGTGGTTTTGAACCTTTTCAAGACTCAAGAATGGAATTTGATGTAAGATTTTATTTAGTTGCAATCTTATTTATTATTTTTGATCTTGAAATAGCCTTTTTATTTCCTTGGGCAATCTCATTAGGAAATATTGGAATATTAGGATTTATATCAATGATGATTTTTTTATTCATATTAACTATAGGGTTTATTTATGAGTGGAAAAAAGGTGCTCTAGATTGGGAATAAGCAAAAATTTAAATGAATAATAAGATAGATCAGGTTCCAGAAGAATTTAAGCAACTTGCTAAAGATTTTAGTAAAAATGGTTTTATAACTACTTCTTTAGATAATTTAATTAATTGGTCAAGATCAGGTTCATTGCATTGGATGACATTTGGTCTTGCTTGTTGTGCCGTAGAGATGATGCAAACAGCTATGCCAAGATATGATTTAGAAAGATTTGGAGCGGCACCTAGAGGTTCACCTAGACAATCTGATGTAATGATTGTTGCAGGCACTTTAACCAATAAGATGGCACCAGCGCTCAGAAAAGTTTATGATCAAATGCCAGAACCAAGATATGTAATATCAATGGGAAGTTGTGCAAATGGTGGGGGTTATTATCATTATTCTTATTCAGTTGTAAGAGGATGTGATCGGATTGTACCAGTTGATATTTATGTACCTGGATGTCCTCCCTCAGCTGAAGCTTTATTGTACGGAATTATGCAACTTCAGAAAAAAATTAGAAATAAGGGCTCTTTGGCGAGATAAAAAATGGAAAACTTAATAAATTTAGAAAAAAAAATTAATTCTGAATTAGCCTCTAAAATAAAAAAAACAGAGTGTAAACATGGTCAATTATATATTGAAATTGATAAAGAAGATTTAATTGATGTGACTTTATTTATTAAGACTAATAAGAATTCAAAGTTTAAACAACTCATTGATATTACTGTTGTTGACTATCCTGAAAAGAAACTGAGATTTAAAATTGTTTATTTATTTTTAAGTCATGAATTTAATCAAAGAATAATCTTAAGTTATTTTATTAATGAAAATGAAATGATTTCTTCATTGACATCAATTTTTCCTTCAGCCAATTGGATGGAGAGAGAAGTATTTGATATGTATGGAGTTAACTTTAAAGATCACCCAGACTTAAGAAGAATTCTTACAGATTATGGTTTTACAGGACATCCCTTAAGAAAAGATTTTCCTTTGACGGGTCATTCAGAGGTTAGATACAGCGAGGAGGAAAAAAAAGTTATTAACGAACCAGTAAAACTAGAGCAGAATTATAGAAATTTTGACTATGAGAGCCCTTGGGAAGGCACAAAATATATAAAATCGCAATCAACAGATAATGACAAAAAAAATTAAAAATTTAAATTTGAATTTTGGTCCTCAACATCCTGCTGCTCATGGTGTGCTAAGACTTATTCTTGAATTGGATGGCGAAGTTGTAGAAAAAGCCGATCCACATATAGGTTTGTTACATAGAGGAACTGAAAAATTAATTGAAAACAAAACCTACATGCAGGCAGTTCCATATTTTGATAGACTTGATTATGTTGCTCCAATGAATCAAGAACATGCTTTTGCTTTGGCGATTGAGAAAATTCTTAAAATTGATGTGCCTATTAGAGCACAATATATAAGAGTTATGTTTTGTGAGATTGGAAGAATTTTAAGTCATATTTTGAACGTAACAACACAAGCTTTAGATGTTGGAGCGTTAACACCATCTCTTTGGGGGTTTGAGGAAAGAGAAACACTGATGACATTTTATGAAAGAGCATCTGGTTCTAGATTGCATGCAAATTATTTTAGAGCAGGAGGTGTTCACCAAGATCTTCCAGCTGGTTTAGAAAATGATATTGCTCAATTTTGTGAAAAATTTCCAAAAATAATAAATGATTTAGAAAACTTATTAACTGATAACAGAATATTTAAACAGAGAAATGTTGATATTGGAATAGTCTCAAAAGTAGATGCGCTTGATTACTCATTTTCTGGAGTGATGTTGAGAGGATCTGGTGTCCCATGGGATTTAAGAAAATCTCAACCATATGATTGTTATGAGCAAATGGAATTTAAGGTGCCCGTAGGTAAAAATGGTGATTGTTATGACCGATATCTATGTAGAATTGAGGAAATGAAAGAGAGTGTATCAATAATTAAACAATGTCTGTCAAAAATGGAAAAAGGACCGATAAAAAGTTTAGATGGAAAAATTACTCCACCATCTAAGAAAGATATTAAGCAATCTATGGAAGCTTTAATACACCATTTTAAATTATTTACTGAGGGATATAGAGTTCCAAAAGATGAAATTTATACAGCAGTTGAAGCTCCCAAAGGAGAATTTGGAGTTTACTTAATTTCAGATGGTTCTAGTAAACCATACAAATGTAAAATAAGAGCTCCTGGATTTTCTCATTTACAATCAATGGATTATCTAATTAGAGGACATATGTTGGCAGATGTCCCAGCAGTTTTGGGCTCATTGGATATAGTCTTTGGAGAGGTGGACAGATGAGTTTGAGAAGACCTGCAAAAGATCAACCCGAAAATTTTGAATTCAATTCATCTTCTTTAGAAGCTGCGAAAATTATAATTTCAAGATATCCTAAAGGTAAACAACAAAGTGCAGTGATGGCATTACTTTATATTGCGCAAAGACAAAATAATAACTGGATACCTCTAGCTGCAATGAAATACATAGCAAAATTTTTAGACATGCCTTACATAAAAGTTTACGAAGTAGCTACTTTTTATTCAATGTATAATTTATCACCTGTAGGTAAGTTTTTTATTCAAGTGTGTACTACAACACCTTGTATGATTAGAGGTGCCTATGAATTAGTGCAAGCATGTAAAGAAAAGATTTCAAAAAATGAGTCAGAACTATCAGCTGATAAAAATTGCTCTTGGATGGAGGTTGAATGTTTAGGTGCATGTGTAAATGCACCTATGATGCAAATTAATGATGATTATTATGAAGATCTTAATAAAGAAAAAACTTTAAAGATTTTGGATAAAATTATAAAAGGTGAAACACCTGAACCAGGATCGTATAGGGGAAGAGTAAATAATGAACCTGAAAATAATAGAAAAACACTTTTGGATTTAAAAAATGCTTAAAGATCAAGATAGAATTTTTAAAAACTTATATAATGATTTGGGAGTGGATGTTAAATCATCTCAAAAAAGAGGTGATTGGGTCAACACTAAAGATATAACAAATAAAGGTAGAGATTGGATAATAAGTGAAATCAAAGAATCTCAACTTAGAGGTAGAGGGGGAGCGGGCTTCCCTACGGGATTAAAATGGTCTTTTGCACCTAAAGAAGTTGGCTCGAGACCTCATTATTTAGTAATTAACGCCGATGAGTCAGAACCAGGTACTTGCAAGGATAGGGACATATTAAGGTTTGAACCGCATAAATTAATCGAGGGCTGTTTAATAGCATCTTATGCAGTTCAAGCACATGTTTGTTACATATATATTAGAGGAGAATATTTTATTGAGGGACAAAAACTTCAAACTGCTATTAATGAAGCTTATGAAAAAAATTTAATTGGTAAGAATGCAGCTGGTACTGGATGGGATTTAGATATTTATATTCATTATGGTGCTGGAGCATATATTTGTGGTGAAGAAACTGCATTACTTGAAAGTATAGAGGGAAAAAAAGGTCAACCAAGACTAAAACCACCTTTTCCTGCATTGATTGGACTTTATGGATGTCCAACAATTATAAATAATGTTGAAACAATCGCTGTTGTTCCAACTATTTTAAGAAGAGGGGGCAAATGGTTTTCTTCTTTAGGAAGAGAAAAAAATACTGGTACTAAGATTTTCTGTATATCTGGCAATGTAAATAATCCATGTAATGTAGAGGAGGAAATGAGCATACCTTTAAAAGAGTTAATAGAGACTCACGCGGGTGGTGTAATTGGAGGTTGGGATAATTTACAAGCTGTAATTCCAGGTGGTTCATCGATGCCTCTGATCCCTAAAGAAAAATGTGAAACATTAAAAATGGATTTTGACTCTTTAGTTTCCGAAAAAAGTGGATTGGGAACTGCTGGTGTAGTTGTAATTAATAAGGATCAAGACATTATTAAATGTATGGCAAGAATAGCTAGATTTTATAAGCATGAAAGCTGTGGTCAATGTACACCATGTAGAGAAGGATCAGGCTGGATGTGGAGAATGCTTGAAAGAATGGCCAAAGGAGAAGCTTCAAAAGATGAGGTAGAGATGCTGGGTGATGTAACAAAACAAATAGAGGGTCATACAATTTGTGCATTTGGAGAAGGATCATCTTGGCCAGTTCAGGGATTATTAAGACATTTTAAAGATGAAGTTAGAAAAAGAAACAAATTTGATCCTATAGTTAAAGAAAATAAGAATATACCTTATTTAGTAGATCAACACTTATTGGATAAAAATGCTTAAATTAAAAGTAAATGATATTGAGGTCGAAGTAGAGGATGGTTTAACCGTATTGCAAGCATGTGAAAAAGCAGGTTTTGAAATCCCAAGATTTTGCTATCACGAAAAATTATCTATAGCTGGTAATTGTAGAATGTGTTTAGTCGAAATGGAAAAATCGCCAAAACCGATAGCCTCATGTGCAATGCCAGCTGCTGAGGGCATGGTCATAAAGACAAATACTCCTAAAATAGAAAAATCAAGAAAGGGTGTAATGGAATTTTTATTAGCTAATCATCCATTAGACTGCCCGGTTTGTGACCAAGGAGGAGAGTGTGATCTTCAAGATCAATCAATGTTTTATGGAATAGATAAATCAAGATTTAAAGAAAATAAAAGAGCTGTACCAGAAAAAAATATGGGACCTTTAATCAAAACTCAAATGACAAGATGTATTCATTGTACGAGATGTGTTCGATTTGCAACAGAGATCGCAGGTGTTCCCGAACTAGGTGCTATTGGCAGAGGTGAAGATATGCAAATTACTACTTACTTAGAACAATCCGTACAATCAGAATTATCTGGAAATGTTATTGATTTATGTCCTGTTGGAGCTTTAACTTCAAAACCATATGTATTCGAAGCTAGACCATGGGAATTAAAAAAAACTGAAACTATCGATGTAATGGATGCTGTTGGTTCAAATATTAGAGTAGACACGTATGACTGGGAGGTAAAAAGAGTTTTACCTATAATAAATGAAGATATTAATGAAGAATGGATATCTGACAAAACAAGGTATGCGTGTGATGGTTTATTAAATCAGAGACTTGATACTCCTTATATCAAATACAATAATAAATTTGAAAAAGCTTCGTGGGATGAAGTTTATAAAATTATTAAGTCAAAAATAGAAAATACAAAAAAAGACAAAATTTGCGGTTTTGTTGGTGACCTTACAAATATGGAGACAAGCTTTATCTTTAAGGAATTTTTTGACAGAACATTAAACACAAATAAATACGAATCTAGATCCTTCCAAAGATTTATTGATAATTCTGTTAGAGAAAATTATTTGTTCAACTCAACTATAAATGGAATAGAGGAAACGGATTTAATTTTATTGATTGGTACTAATCCAAGATTCGAGGCAACTATGGTTAATGCCAGAATTAGAAAAGCTTATTTGAAAAATAATACAAAAATAATCTCTTTAAATGATATTGGAGATTTGACTTACCCCTATAAATTTTTAGATGGAAAAACTCAAACAATCAAAGATATTTTTGAGAATAAAAATGATGTAGCAAAAGATATTATCAATTCAAAGAAACCGATGATTATTTTTGGAGAGTCATTTTTGAATACAAAATCGGCAAGTTATTTATTTTATTCTTTTAAAAATTTTTTAACAAAAAATGATAAATTTACTAATGAGTGGAACCCATTTAATATATTGTCAACTGATGCTGCAACAGTTGGTAATTTTGATTTAGATATTATCAATGATAAAGAAGATTTAATAAAAGATTTAAATGAAAATAAATTTGAATTAGTTTATCTCCTTGGACAAGATAATTTAATTTTTAACAAAAAAAATGAATTTATAATTTATCAAGGTAGTCACGGTGATAAAGGTGCAGAAATTGCAGACATAATTCTCCCAGGTGCAGCTTACACCGAACAGTCTGCTCATTTTACAAATTTAGAAGGAAAAATTCAAAAAGCTTATAAAGCTTCTTATCCACCAGGTGAGGCTAAAGAAGATTGGCAAATTATAAATGAATTAGCAGAGATGATGAATAATAGAAAACTTTTTAATGATAAGGATGAACTCGAAAGTAGTATGCATAACTTTTTGAACTTAAAAAAAGAAAAACAAAAATCTGGTTATGTTAAAGAAATCAATCAGGATGATTTTGAAAATGAAACTTTAAATATAAAATTTAAAGATTATTATTTTTCAAATGTAATTGCTCGTTCATCTAAAACAATGTTGGATTGTTATAATTCTAAGATAGAAATTAAACGTACAGGAACAGAAGGTTGATTTATGGAATATATTGATATTATTTTTCAAGAGACTTATAAAATTTTATTCTTACTTGTTCCTGTTTTGGTTTCGGTTGCGATGATTGTTTGGCTAGATAGAAGAGTTTGGGCTTTTGTTCAAAAAAGACAAGGACCTAATGTCGTTGGTCCATTTGGTTTGCTACAATCTTTAGCAGATGCATTAAAATACATTTTTAAAGAAATAATTATTCCTGCGAGTTCAAATAAAATAATTTTTATTTTAGCTCCAATTATCACAATGACCTTGGCTTTGATAGCTTGGGCAGTAATTCCTTTTAGTGAAGAACAAGTTCTTGCAAATATTAATGTTGGAATTTTATATATTTTTGCAGTCTCTTCTTTGGGTGTTTATGGAATTATTATGGGTGGATGGGCTTCAAATTCTAAATATCCTTTTTTAGGAGCAATTCGATCTGCAGCTCAAATGGTTTCTTATGAAGTTTCAATAGGAATTATAATTATAAATGTTTTACTTTGTGTTGGATCTTTAAATCTTAATGATATCGTAATTGCCCAAAAAAATATGTGGTTTATTGTTCCATTATTTCCAATGTTTGTAATATTTTTTATCTCAGCTCTTGCTGAAACAAATAGACCACCATTTGACTTACCAGAGGCAGAGGCCGAATTAGTTGCTGGATACCAAACAGAATATTCTGGAATGATGTATGCAATGTTTTGGTTGGGTGAGTATGCAAATATTCTATTAATGTGTGCTTTAGGATCAATTTTATTTTTAGGAGGATGGTTATCACCTATAGAGCTTTATCCATTCAATTTAATTCCTGGAGCTGTTTGGTTAATTTTTAAGATTTTGTTTCTTTTTATGTTATTTGCTTTAGTAAAAGCAATAGTGCCTAGATATAGATACGATCAATTAATGAGACTTGGATGGAAAATCTTTCTTCCATTTTCTTTAATTTATGTAGTGTTGACAGCTAGTTATTTATTTTATTTTAATCTTTTACCTAAAATTTAATGAAAATTTCTAGATTTTTTAAAACAATTTTAATGACTGATTTTATTGGAGGATTATATATTGCAATAAAAGAAATCTTTAATTCAAAAAAAACAATAAATTATCCATTTGAGAAAGGAAAAATAAGTCCACGATACAGAGGCGAGCATGCTCTAAGAAGATATCCTAATGGAGAAGAGAGATGTATTGCATGTAAATTGTGTGAAGCTGTCTGTCCAGCTCAAGCCATTACTATTGAGTCAAGTGAGAGAGCAGATGGAAGTAGAAAAACTACACGATATGACATTGATATGATGAAATGTATTTATTGTGGATTATGTGAGGAGTCTTGTCCTGTTGATGCGATTGTTCAAGGACCCAATTTTGAATTTTCTACTGAGACAAGAGAAGAACTTTACTATACTAAAGAGAAACTTTTAGATAATGGTGATAGATGGGAGAATATATTAGCTGCTAATATAAAAAGTGATAATCCTTATAGATAATAAATGATAGCTCACACAATTTTTTTTTATGTGTTTTCAATAATTGCAGTAATTTCAGCGATAATGGTTACTGTGTCGAAAAATACAGTACATTCAGTATTTTTTTTAATTTTAGATTTTATAAGCATCTCATGTCTTTTTATTATGATTGGTGCAGAATTTTTAGGCATGATAATGCTAATTGTTTATGTAGGAGCAGTTGCAGTTTTGTTTTTATTTGTAGTTATGATGCTGAATGTTGCTCAACAAAAAAATCAATGGTTTATATCAAAAGATAATTCAAAACATATTCCAGTAGGTTTAATTATTAGTACCATTATATTTTTTGAGTTAATAATTGTTATAGGTGGATGGAAATATAAACCAGATTTATTTAATGCCGTTGGTTTAAATTCCTCAGATGAAATAAGCAATACCCATTCTTTAGGACAGGTCCTATATACAGACTATATTCATATTTTTCAAATTAGTGGTATGATTTTATTAATTGCAATGATAGGAGCAATAGTTCTCACATTTAGACAAAGAGAGGGTGTAAAAAAACAAAGTTATGTCAAACAAATTTCTAGAGAAAGATCTGAAGGTGTTGAATTATTAGAAGTACCTTCCAACAGAGGAATTAAAATTGATGACTGATATTGGTCTGGGTCATTATCTAACTTTAGGTGCAGTAATTTTTAGTATTGGTATTATTGGAATTTTTCTTAATAGAAAAAATATTATAGTTATTTTAATGAGTATTGAACTTATATTACTTGCAGTTAATATAAATTTAGTTTCTTTTTCTATTTACTTGGACAATTTAACTGGTCAAGTTTTTACTTTATTCATACTAACTGTAGCGGCTGCTGAAGCTGCAATAGGTTTAGCAATCATAGTTGTATATTATCGAAATTCAGGAACTATTCGTGTTGAGGAAATAGATAAATTAAAAGGATGAAATGGAACTATCAATCATAGCGTTACCATTAGTAGCTTCAATTATCTCAGGTTTTTTTGGAAAATTTATTGGAGATAGAAATTCTGAAATTGTTACAAGTTTGTTGGTTACAATATCTGCAATATTTTCTGTGTTAGTTTTTTACGAGGTAACGGTCAATCAATATGAAGAAAATATAATTATTGCCACATGGATTAATTCTGGGTCATTAAATGTAAATTGGTCTATGAAAATTGATGCTTTATCATCGGTGATGTTGGTCGTTGTTACTTCAGTCTCCGCTTTAGTCCATATTTATTCAATTGGATATATGTCTCATGATCCACACAAACCTAGATTTATGGCTTATTTATCATTGTTTACTTTTGCAATGTTAATGTTGGTAACTTCTGACAACTTTATTCAATTATTTTTCGGTTGGGAAGGGGTTGGTCTCTGTTCTTATTTTTTAATTGGCTTTTGGTTTAAAAAAGAAACAGCAAATGCTGCAGCAATAAAAGCATTTGTAGTAAACAGAGTAGGGGATTTTGGTTTTGCTTTAGGAATATTTTTAATTTTTTATTTATTTGGTACGGTAAATTATTCTGAAGTTTTTGAACTAATACCCTCAATTACAGATAAAAAATTAGTTTTTTTAGGTATTGAAGTAAATGCAATTAATTTAATTTGTATACTTTTATTTGTTGGTGCAATGGGAAAATCTGCACAAATTTTACTACACACTTGGTTGCCAGACGCCATGGAGGGTCCAACACCAGTCTCAGCCTTGATTCATGCAGCAACTATGGTGACCGCGGGTGTTTTTTTAGTTGTAAGGTGTTCACCAATTTATGAGTATTCAGAATTAGCATTAAATATCATAACTATTGTTGGAATGAGTACAGCTTTTTTTGCTGCTTCTGTAGCTTTAGTTCAAAATGATATAAAGAAAATAATTGCCTATTCAACTTGTAGCCAATTAGGTTACATGTTTTTTGCAGCTGGAGTAGGTGCTTACAATGTTGCAATGTTTCATTTATTTACTCATGCTTTTTTTAAAGCTTTATTATTCTTAGGATCTGGATCTGTTATTCATGCTTTCAAAGATGAACAAAATATTAATAATATGGGAGGTGTATGGAAAAAACTTCCTTATACTTACGCATTAATGATTATAGGAACCTTAGCTTTAACTGGATTCCCTTTATTGTCAGGTTTCTACTCCAAAGATGCAATCATAGAGTTTGCATATTTAAGAGGAAATACAACAGGGTTTTATGCTGCTGGCATTGGTATTTTTACAGCTTTTCTTACTTCAATATATTCTTGGAGGCTTTTGTTTAAAACTTTTCATGGCGAATACAATAACAAAAATATTAAAATAGAAGAAACACATGAATCTCCTTTTGTGATGATAGCGCCTTTAATCTTACTTTCAATTGGTGCAGTATTTGCTGGTTATGCTTTTAAAGAGTTATTTATTGGATATGAAGCGGCTAATAATTTTTGGAAAGACTCAATCTTCTTTTTGAAACCTTTGAGCAAGGATCATCCACCATTTTGGTTTTTAATTTTAACTCCAACATTAGTAATTTTATCAATTCCAATCGCTTATTATTTATTTGTTAAGAATAAAAGATTACCTGAGCAAATAGTTACTATTAATAAACCCTTATATAATTTTTTATTGAACAAATGGTATTTTGATGAACTTTATGATGTTTTGTTTGTCAGATCATCAAAAAAGTTTGGATTATTTTTGTGGAAGTTTTTTGATTTAAAAATAATTGATGGACTTGGTCCGGATGGTATTTCAGCTATGATTAAGAAATTTTCAATTAAAGCCAATAAATTTCAAAGTGGATTTATTTATCAATATGCATTTATAATGCTTGTTGGATTTTCTGCTTTATTAACCTTTTTAATTGTCAAATAATGAATTTCCCTATTATTTCATCTTTAATTTTACTTCCAACTATTGGTGCTTTTTTTTTATTTTTTACTAGAAGTAGTGAAAAAAATAATAATACAGTAAAGTACGTTGCTTTATTCACTTCCTTTGTAAATTTCTTTCTATCAATATATTTATGGGTATTATTTGATCAAACAACTTCAGAATTTCAGTTTATTGAAGATAGAGTTTGGATTGAAAATTTCATTAATTATAAAGTAGGTATTGATGGAATTTCAATTTTATTTATTTTATTAACAACATTTATTACACCTCTTTGTATTTTATCAATTAACAATTCCATCAAGAATAGATTAAGTGAATTTCTGATAGCTGTACTAATTATGGAATCTTTTATGATTGGTGTTTTTTGCTCTTTAGATCTTGTTGTATTTTACTTATTTTTTGAAGCTGGTTTAATTCCAATGTTTTTAATTATAGGAATTTGGGGCGGTGCAAGAAGAGTATACTCTGCATTTAAATTCTTTTTATATACCTTACTAGGATCTGTGTTAATGTTAGTTGCAATAATTTCAATATACTGGATAACAGGAACAACTGATGTAGTTGAGCTTTATAAAATAGGAATAGATGTTAAATATCAAAATCTTTTATGGTTAGCTTTTTTTAGCTCTTTTGCAGTAAAAACACCGATGTGGCCAGTTCATACATGGTTACCTGATGCCCATGTAGAAGCGCCTACTGCAGGGTCAGTTTTACTTGCAGCAATTTTATTAAAAATGGCAGGCTATGGTTTTATAAGATTTTCTTTAGGCTTATTCCCTGTTGCTTCAGAAGTTTTTACACCTTTAATTTATGCGCTAAGTGTTATCGCAATAATTTTTACTTCTTTTATTGCTCTAATGCAGGAAGATATGAAAAAATTAATTGCTTATTCATCTGTAGCACACATGGGATTTGTTACATTAGGAATTTTTACACTTCAGCAACAAGGTATTGAAGGAAGTATTATCCAAATGATAAGTCATGGACTTGTTGCAGCAGCACTTTTCTTATGTGTAGGTGTTGTTTATGACAGAATGCACTCTAGATTGATTAATACCTATGGAGGAATTGTAAGTATAATTCCAAAATATTCAGTATTGTTTATGTTGTTTACTTTGGCAGCTTTAGGACTACCTGGCACAAGTGGTTTTGTTGGTGAATTTTTAATTTTAATGGCAGCTTTTAAAGATAATTTTTTAGTAGCTGTTATTGCAAGCTTGGGTGTAATTATAGGTGCTGCATACATGTTATGGTTATATAAAAGAGTAGTTTTTGGAAAATTATTAAACAATAATTTAAAACAAATGATAGATTTAAATAAATCAGAATTATTTATTTTATCTTGTTTAGGGATACCCACTTTATTTTTTGGTTTTTACCCAGATCCTCTAATAAATACAATCGAAGTATCAATTTCAGATTTAATTGAAATGTATAATTATAAACTTGTGAGTAAATTTTAATGGAAAATCTACATTTAGTATTTCCTGAAATTTTTTTGTCATTATCTATAATGTTTTTATTGATATTGGGAGTATTTAAAAAAAATAGTTCAAAACTTATTCAAAATATCTCCTTAATCATTTTATTAATCACAGCCGTAATCACGTTTAATGAAACAATAAGTGTTAGTGAGGAAAAGCTATTTAATGAAAGTGTGATAATTGATTATTTATCATCGTTTATGAAAATAATAACTTTATTAGCTGCTTTCTTAGTTTTAGTAATTTCCTCAACTTATCTTAAAACTTTTAAGATTTTTAAGATTGAATATCCTATTCTAATCCTAAGCTCAGTATTGGGTATGATGATAATGATAAGTTCTAATGATTTAATTGTATTTTATATGGGGTTAGAGCTGCAGTCCTTAGCTTTATATGTTTTGGCAACTTTCAACAGAGATGATATTAAATCTTCAGAAGCAGGATTGAAATACTTTGTTTTAAGCGCTTTATCCTCAGGTTTATTATTATATGGATGTTCATTGACATATGGTTTTACGGGATCAACTAATTTTGATGTAATTGCTACTCAATTAAATTCAAATGAATATGCTTTAACATTTGGTATTGTCTTTATATTAGTGGGCTTAGCATTTAAAATTTCTGCTGTTCCATTTCATATGTGGGCTCCTGATGTGTATGAAGGGTCGCCAACTTCAGTAACATTATTTTTTACTATGGTTCCTAAAATAGCAGCATTATCTGTTTTTATAAGATTTTTATATGTTCCATTTTCAAATTTAATTGAACAGTGGCAAATGATTTTAATTTTTTTATCAATTGCCTCAATGCTTTTTGGAGCTGTTGCAGCGATAGGACAAACTAATTTAAAAAGATTAGTAGCATATAGCTCAATAGGTCATGTTGGTTATGCTTTGGCAGGATTAGCAACTGGAACTAATGATGGAATACAAAGCTCAGTAATTTATATAACTATTTATGTACTAATGAATCTTGGACTTTTTTCGTGTTTATTAATGATGAAACGAAACAATGAATACTACGAAAATATTGATGATTTATCTGGATTATCAAAAAATCATCCAATGTTGTCTTTATCTTTATTGATTATTCTTTTTTCTTTAGCAGGAATTCCTCCTCTTGCTGGTTTTTTTGCTAAATTTTATGTTTTTAAAACTGTTATAGAACAATCAATGTATTTTTTAGCTGTGGTTGGTTTATTATCAACTGTGATTGCAGCATTTTATTACTTAAGATTAATAAAAATAATGTACTTTGATGAGGAAAAAGAAAAATATGACACAAATCATAGTATTTGGTTAAAATTCTCTCTCACAGCTTCTACATTGTTAATTTTGATATACTTTATATTCCCGAGTCAGCTCATTGAAGTAGTTTCAAAAATTAATATAATTCAATGAAGCTAAAGCAATTTAATTTTAAAAAAGTAAAAAGTACTAATCAAATCGCAATTAGATTAATCAAGTCTTCAAAAAATGAATTTGGTTTAATTGTTTCAGAAACCCAATCCAAAGGAAAGGGCCAATATGGCAGGAAGTGGATATCATATAAAGGAAATATATTTTTGTCTTTTTTCTACAAATTAGAAAATATTAATTTATCTCTAAGTTTATTAACAAAAAAAAACTGTCTTTTGGTTAAAGATGTAGTTTCTAAATATTATAAAAAAAAAATTACTTTTAAATTACCAAATGATTTATTAATTAATAAAAAAAAAATTTGTGGTATCTTACAGGAAAAAATTGACAATTCTAAAAAGCAATATTTAATTGTTGGAATTGGATTTAATTTGATTAAAAGTCCCAATTTACCTAATTATCCAACTACAAATTTACTAGAAATTACAAATCAAAAGATAAACAAGAAAAAATTTGTGAAAGAATTAAAAATAACTTTTGAGAAATTTTTATCAAAGTATTATAAAATCAGCTAAATGATCATATTGGGAGATATAGGAAATACTGAAACAAAAATTTGCCTAGTAAAAAATAATAAGATTGTAAAAAGAATCTTAGTTCCCTCTAAGGAAAAAAAAATACAGTTTTTAAATAAACATTTTAAAAAATTTGATTTTACTAAATTAAAAAAAATATTATTTTGTAGTGTTGTTCCATCTACTTTTAAAGAAGTAAAAAGTTTTTTTAAAAAAAAAACACAAATTAAATGTTTTGAATTAAAAGAATTAAATTTACGATCTGTTTTAAAAATAGATGTAAATTATAAACAGGTTGGTTCTGATAGATTAGCTAATGCAATCTGTGTTTCTGCAAAAAATAAAAATTTTATTATTCTTGACTTTGGCACAGCTACTACTTTTGATGTTTTAATAGGAAAAAATTATAAAGGTGGCATTATTTCTCCTGGAATCAATCTTTCATTAAATACACTTTCTGATAAAGCATCCTTAATACCAAAAATTAATTTAAAAAAAATGTCAAAAGTAATTGGAAAAGATACTAAGTCAGCTGTTAGATCTGGTTTTTTTTGGGGGTATGCTGGATTAATTGACAATATTATAAATTTAATTAAGAAAGAAATAAAAAAACCTTTTACAGTAATTATTACTGGGGGTTTTTCAAAATTATTTAAAAACTCGGTTAAAACAAAAGTAAAACAAGATTTTGATATTACAATTAATGGCCTTATTAAAGCTTCAAAACTTATAAAATGATATGAAAGATGAATTTTTATTTTGCCCATTGGGTGGATCTGGCGAAATTGGCATGAATATGAACTTATTTGGTTATGGACAGCCAGGTGATCATAAATGGATTATGGTAGATATCGGTGTAACCTTTGCTGATGATACTATTCCAGGTATTGATTTAATTTATCCAGATCCAGGATTCATACAAGAAAGAAAAGAAAATTTACTTGGAATAATACTAACACACGCTCATGAAGATCACATAGGAGCTGTAGCTCATCTTTGGCCAAAATTAGGTTGCAAGATTTATGCTACACCTTTCACAGCAGTATTAATTAAAGAAAAATTTAAAGAGAAACATATAGATATCACTAAAGACTTACAAATTGTAGAATTGAATGGAAAAGTAAAATTAGATCCTTTTGAAATTGAATATATTACATTAACACATTCTATTTTAGAACCGAATGGACTTAAAATTCAAACACCGGCTGGTGTCGTATTACATACAGGGGATTGGAAAGTTGATCCTAACCCTCTAATTGGTGATGAAATTAATTCAAAAAGATTAAAAGAAATTGGTGATCAAGGTGTATTAGCAATGATCTGTGATTCTACTAATGTTTTTAGTGCTGGCAGATCAGGTTCTGAACTAGATGTAAGAAAAAATATGCTCAATATTATGAGTAGACTAAAAAAAAGAGTAATAATTACATCATTTGCATCAAATGTAGCAAGAATGGAGTCAGCCTTCTATTGTGCAGAAAAAACAGGAAGACAAATTTCTTTAGTTGGTAGGTCGATGCACAGAATATATAAAGCAGCAAGGCAATGTGGATACCTACAAGATACAATTGATCCTATAGATCCAAGAGAAGCAAAGAATATTTCTAGAGAAAAAATAGTTTATCTTTGCACTGGAAGTCAAGGTGAACCTATGGGGGCTATGATGAGAATTTCTAATTATACTCATCCCGATGTATTTATTGAAAAAGATGATGCAGTTATATTTTCTTCAAAAATTATACCTGGAAATGAAAAGAAACTTTATAAACTCCACAACCAGTTAGTAAAAGATGGAATAGAAGTTATTTCAGAGGAAAGTGAATTTATTCATGTTTCTGGGCACCCAAATAGAGAAGATTTAAAAGATATGTATAATTGGGTCAAACCAAAATGTGTTATTCCAGTACATGGTGAGCACAGGCACATGATAGAACATATAAATTTTGCAAAAGAAATGCAGGTACCATATCCTGTACAAGTAGAAAATGGTGATATTGTAAAATTAGCACCAGGGGATCATCCCGAAGTTTATGACAAAGCACCTAATGGCAGATTATATCTTGATGGAAATATAAGTGTAGAGGAGAATTCTCAATCAATAAAAGATAGAAGAAATTTAAGCACTAATGGTTATTTAGAAATTACAATTTTGATTACACCTAAAGGAAATATTCATAACAATCCGATAATAACTTTTAGAGGTTTGCCTGTTCATGAAACTGATGAGTTTATTTATGGACTAGAAGAGGAAATAGAAAAAACAACTAGAACTTTTAAACTTGGCAACAAAAGCCAAGAACACAATCTGATTGATTCATTAAAGATTGCTTCAAGAAGATTTACTAAAGAAAAAACTGGAAAGAAACCATTTACGAATATTAATCTAGTAAAAATTTAATGAGCATTACAGGATTAGCAATTATTTACATCATTATTTGGTGGATTATCTTTTTTGCAATTTTGCCAATTGATGTAGAGAGAAAAAAGACCATTAAAATAGAGGGCGAGGATCCTGGTTCTCCAGAAAATCCGAAAATGTTAAAGAAATTTATTTATTGCACAGGGATAACAACTATTCTATTTATTATCATATATTTGTTAATGAAGTTTGAATATTTGAACTTAAGAAATATAATCAATTAATATGTATATTTCAAAATCTTTCATCCCTATTTTGAAGAACAATCCCTCTGAAGCCAAAATTAAATCTCATCAACTAATGTTGAGAGTTGGAATGATTAAACAATCATCAGCTGGAATTTATTCATGGTTACCTTTGGGATTTAAGGTTATGAAAAAAATTGAAAAAATTGTGAGAGAGGAACAAAATAAAATTGGTGTTCAGGAAATACTAATGCCAACAATTCAATCGAGTGAAATTTGGAAAGAAAGTGGAAGATATGAAGATTATGGAGAAGAGATGCTAAGAATACAAGATCGTCAAAATCGAGAAATGCTTTATGGACCTACAAATGAAGAACTTGTTACAGACATATTTAGATCATCAATCAAATCTTATAAATCTTTACCGCAGCTTTTATATCATATTCAATGGAAATTTAGAGATGAGATTAGACCTAGATTTGGAATAATGCGTTGTAGAGAATTTTACATGAAAGATGCATACTCTTTTGATGTATCTGATGACGAAGCTTTATTTTCATACAATAAATTTTTTATATCTTACTTAAAAACTTTTAAAAGATTAGATTTAACAGCAATACCTATGGCAGCTGACACAGGACCTATTGGTGGAAATCTTTCTCATGAATTTATAATTTTAGCTGAAACTGGAGAAAGTAAGATTTTCGCTGATAAAAGAATATTTGATGTGAATACTGAAAATATTGAATTAGAAAAAAAATCTTTAGAAAGTATGAGAAAAAATTTTGAAAAATATTATTCAGTGACTGATGAAAAGTTTAACAAACATGAGTTTGAAAAAGAAGTTTCTAAAGAAAATAGACTAATTACCAAGGGTATTGAGGTCGGGCATATTTTTTATTTTGGAGACAAATATTCAAAAGCTATGAATGCATCTGTTGATTTACCAGGTGGAAAAAAAGATTTTGTCAAAATGGGTTCTTACGGGATAGGTGTATCAAGATTAGTGGGAGCTATAATTGAAGCAAAATACGATGAAAAAAATGAAATCATGAAATGGCCAATTTCTATTGCTCCTTATGATCTATCTATTATTCCTATGGTAAATAAAAACGATAACACTGCATTAGTTAAAGCTAACAATATCTATTCAGAACTGAAAAAAAATAATATTGAGGCAATAATAGATGATACAGATGAAAATTTTTCATCAAAAATCAAAAAAATGAACTTAATAGGTGCCCCTTATCAAATAATTATTGGTAAACAAGCAGAAGATAATTTATTAGAATTTAAAGAAACTGGTAAGGAGTCTCAAAAGCTTCAATTAAGAGATATTATTAAAATCATAACTGAACAAAAAGAAAAAAATTGATTTCTCAATTAGAAAAAGAAATTACATTAAGATTCTTAAAAGCTAGAAAAAAAGACGGCTTTTTAAATATTATTTCAGTTTTTTCATTTATTGGAATTGGTTTAGGGGTAGCTGTGCTGATAATTGTAATGTCTGTTATGAATGGTTTCAGAACAGAATTAATCAATAAAATTGTTGGATTTAATGCACATATAACTATCAAACCTTATGAAAATAAAATTAATATCAAGGATATAGATCAAAAACTTAATTCAATTAGTAAAAATTTAATCCTAAGTAATTCTGGTGAAGCAATTATAATGAATGATAATTCTTCAAAAGGGATAATTTTAAGAGGCTATACTAGTCAAGATTTTCCAAAACTTGAAATAATAAAAAATAAAAATTTCATTGGAGACAGAAATAATATGACGCACAACCATATATCAATTGGTAAAGAATTGAGTTTTATTTTAGATGTCAAAATTGGAGATAAAATAACCATAATATCCACTTCTGGCGTACAAACAATTATTGGAAGTTTACCAAAGCAAAAAACTTTTATTATTAAGTCTTTTTTTGAAAGTGGTTTAGTTGATTTTGACAATAATGTTGCATTTATAAATTTAGAGACTCTTGAAAAATTTCTAGATTTAGAAAACAAGAATAGAAATTTAGAAGTTTACCTAAAAAATCCACAAAATATTGAAAACCAAAAAGTTATGATTCAAAAAATTTTTCCTAATGAATTTATTTATTCGTGGGCTGATATGAACAGATCACTGTTTTCAGCACTTAAAGTAGAAAGAAATGTTATGTTTATTATACTATCGTTAATAATTATTGTTGCTGCATTTAATATAATTTCAGGTTTGACAATTTTAGTTAAAAATAAGACACGTGAAATTGCAATTTTAAAATCTATTGGAGTTTTGAATAAATCAATTGTCAAAATTTTTTTCTTAATAGGAGTTATAATAGGTACATCAGCCACAATATTTGGAATTATCTTAGGTATTACTTTTTCTATGTATGTTGAAAATTTAAGACAATTTTTTAGCAAAATATTTGATATAACTTTGTTTCCAGAAGAAATATACTTCTTAAGCACAATGCCATCTGAAATTGATCCAGTTTCAATAACTATTATTTCAATATGTTCAATTTTAATCACAGTCATTGTCTCAATATTTCCTGCTTTAAAAGCAGCAAAATTAGATCCAATAAAGGCACTAAAGTATGAGTAATTTAATAAAACTCTCTAATTTGAATAAATCTTTTGATACTGTTAAAAATATTAAAGTTTTAAAAAAAATTTCCTTCAATTTTAAAAAAGGAAAGATTTACTCTTTAATGGGTCCATCCGGATCTGGTAAATCTACTTTGTTAAACTTACTCTCTTTAATAGACAGACCCTCCTCAGGCTCAATATTTTTTGATGAAAAATTAATAAATTTTAATGATTCAAAAAAAAATGATATTTTAAGAGCAAATAAAATTGGGATAATTTATCAGCAAGATAATTTACTTCCTGATTTTACTGCTTTAGAGAATATCTACTTAGCAAGTCTGGCAGCTGGAAATAATAAGATAATATCTAAAGAAAAATCAAAAAATTTATTAAAAAAAGTTGGATTGATTAATAGAGCTGATCATTATCCATCTCAACTTTCAGGAGGTGAAAAGCAAAGAGTTTCAATCGCAAGGGCTGTAGTCAATGATCCACAAATTATTTTAGCTGACGAACCAACAGGAAGCTTAGACACTGAAGCAGCAAAAGAAGTTTTTAAAATTTTAAAAACTCAATTAAATTCAAACAGATTAATAATTTTTGCAACTCATAATAGATTTTTTGCAAATAAGGCAGATTGCCAATTGGAAATAGTTAATGGTAATATAAGAACCATTAATGTCTGAGTCTAATATTCAAAGCTTTAATCATCTAAAAATACATTCGCAATATTCTATTTGCGAGGGTGCTGTTAGAATCGATGAGTTAAAAGATTACTCAAAAAATAATAAAATAAGATCATTTGGTTTATGCGACACATCAAATTTATGTGGTGCATTAGAGTTTGCTGAAAAAATTTCAAAAGCTGGAACACAGCCTATAATTGGAACTCAAATATATATCAAGTTTGGAGATACATTGGGTCTTGTACCTTTATTTTCACTTAATGAAGAAGGTTACAAGAGAATTATTCATTGGTCGACGCAATCATTTCTAAATAATAATGATTTATTAGACCCACATATCACTTTTGATGAATTACTAAATAATAATAACGGTGTTGCTATATTTTCAGGCACTATTTTTGGTTTGTTTGGTAAACTTTTTGAAAAAGGAAAATCGCAAGAAATTCAAGATTTATACCAAAAACTTAAATCAAAATTTAATAATAGGTTTTATTTAGAAATTCAACGACATAATGATCTTAATGAAATAGCTTTTGAAAAATTTAATTTAGATCAATCTTTAAAATTAGAAATACCGATAATTGCTACTAATGAAGTTTTTTATTTGAGTAAAGATATGCATGAGGCACATGATGCATTAATTTGTATAAAAAATAAAACCTATATTAACGAAAAGAATAGACTTCGATTTAGTGATCAGCATTATCTAAAAACTGATACTGAAATGTCAGAATTATTTGCAGATATTCCTGAAGCATTAGAAAATAATTATAATTTTCCATTTCGTTGTAGTTTTAAACCTTCTTTTTCAAAACCAATACTACCAAATATCAGCTCAGAGAAAGGTGGCAATGCTGAAGATATTTTAAAAAAAGAGGCATTTGAAGGATTAAAGGATAAATTTAGAAATATTTTTAAATTAAATGATGAAACCATTTTATCAAATGAAAACTTTTTAAAATATAAAGATAGATTGGATCATGAATTAAATATTATCATCGAGATGAAGTATGCCAGTTATTTTTTAATTGTTTCAGATTATATAAAATGGGCAAAGCAAAATGAAATTCCGGTTGGACCGGGAAGAGGTTCTGGTGCTGGATCTCTTGTTGCTTGGTGTTTGTCAATTACTGATGTTGATCCAATAAAATTTAATTTAATATTTGAAAGATTCTTGAATCCAGATCGTATATCAATGCCAGATTTTGATATTGATTTTTGTGAGGAAAAAAGGGATTTAGTTTTTAAATATTTAACTGAAAAATACAAAAATAGTGTAGCTCATATAATTACATTTGGAAAATTAAAAGCCAGAATGGTTATGAGAGACGTAGGAAGAGTTTTAGGAATGTCTTATGGTTTTGTAGATAGTATTTCAAAAATGATACCATTTGATCCGTCAAGACCTCAGAATTTAACAGAGTGTATTGCAGGTGAACCTAGACTTCAGAAACTTATTAAGGAAGACTCAAGAGTTAAAAAACTAGCAGATCTATCTCTGAAACTTGAGGGATTAAACAGAAATGTTGCTACACATGCAGCAGGTGTAGTAATTGCTGACAAAAAATTGACGGAGACTGTGCCATTATATAAAGATCCAACAGCCAATTTATTATTACCATCAACACAATTTGATATGTATTCTGCTGAAAACGCAGGTCTTATTAAATTTGATTTTCTGGGATTAAAAACTTTAACAGTAATAAATAATACTCAAAAATTAGTTAGAAAAAAAAATAGAGAATTTAAAATTGAAAATATTAATTTTGAAGATCAAAAGGTTTTTGATTTGTTATCATCAGGAAAAACTGTTGGCTTATTTCAAATTGAAAGTGCTGGTATGCGAGAAGCACTTGTACAAATGAGACCAAATCATATTGAAGATATTATAGCATTAGTAGCTCTATACCGTCCTGGACCTATGAGCAATATTCCAACATATAATGATTGCAAGCATGGAAAACAAAAACCTGATTATTTACATCCATTATTAGAGGAAATTTTAAAACCAACTTACGGTGTAATTATCTATCAAGAACAGGTGATGCAAATTGCTCAAAAATTATCAGGTTTTACAGCAGGGCAAGCGGATATCTTGAGACGTGCCATGGGTAAGAAAAAAAGAGTAGAATTAGAGAAACAAAAACAGAATTTTATAGCAGGTGCAGTTAATAATGGTATTAGTAAAGAAGTTGCAGCAAGTATTTTTTTAAAAATTGAGCCTTTTGCAGAATATGGTTTTAATAAAAGTCATGCTGCTGCTTATGCTTTGATATCTTATCAAACAGCATATCTTAAAACTTATTATCCTAAAGAATTTATTGCTGCATCCATGTCAATGGATATATCCAATCAAAATAAATTAAGTGAATTTTATGAAGAGTTAAAAAGATTAAAGATAAAAGTAATCAGACCAGACATAAACGAGTGTTTTGCTGATTTTAGAACTGATGATGAAACGTTTTATTATGCTTTAGGAGGTATTAAAGCTGTTGGTTTTGAGGCCATATCTAACATTGTAAAAGAAAGACTTACTAACGGAAAATTTAAATCAGTAAATGATTTTGTAGCTAGAGTAAATCCAAAAGATATAAATAAATTACAATTAGAGGGCCTTGTTAAGGCTGGAGCTTTTGACAACATCAATAAAAATAGACAATCAATGTTTGTTTCTATACCAAATTTAATCACTAAATCAAAAAATTTATTTGAAAATAAATCTTTAAATCAAATTGACCTATTTGGTGACTCAGTGGAACAGGAAAAAATTATTTCAGAAATTGAAGATTGGAAATTTGAAGAGAGATTATCAAAAGAATTTGAAGCTGTAGGATTTTTTATTTCTGATCATCCATTAAATCAGTTTAAAGAAATTTTTGATGATTATAGAATTATAGATTATCAAAAATTTGTAAGTAATGACGAAATTAAAGAGACAAATATTGCTGCAACATTATTGAAAATTCAAGAGAGAAAAACTTCAAAAGGAAATTCCTATGCTGTTTTAAAGCTGACAGATTTAACAAGTGTTTTTGAATTATTTATTTTTTCAGATCTATTAGATCTAAATCGAGATTTGTTAAAAGAAGGAAATTCATTTATTTTAACTGTAATTAAGTCTTTGTCAGATGAAGATAATAGATTTAAAAGAATCAATGTCCAAAAAATTGCTTCTTTGAAAGACTTAATTAATAGTCCTATTAATGAAGTTGTTTTTAAACTTAAATCTATGAAAGAGTTGGATGAAATTTCGAAAACTTTACCAAAAAATGGTTACACCACAATCAAGATAAAAATATCCGATAAAAATCACAATTTAAATTTTCAATTAGAAAATAAGAGAGAAATCGATCGAAAAACTATAAATTTGTTAAGAAATAAGGAAATATCAGCAATAATCAGCTAAATTATTCTTGTTTATCTTTGAAAATCTTTGTAAATATCTCCAAAAATAAACTAACACGCACACAGTTATTGGTTTTATACCTCCGGTCCTTAATTGGAAATTACTGTGGTGGCTTAACCGGGAATAAATATGAAGATACCAAATATTACAATCCAACAATTACTTGAAGCAGGAGTGCATCTTGGACATAAAACTTTAAGATGGAATCCAAAAATGAAAAAATACATTTTTGGCAAAAGAGACTCAATCCACATAATAGACTTAACACAAACTTTGGAGTTAACAAAGGTAGCTTTAGAGAAGGTACATGAGACCATAGCTAATAATGGAAAAATTTTATTTGTATCTACAAAAAAACAGGCATCTGAAGCTATAGCCGAAGTAGCTAAAGAAACTGATCAGTATTTTGTTAATTATAGATGGTTAGGTGGAATGCTAACTAACTGGGGCACTATTTCAAATTCAATAAAAAAGCTTAAAAAACTAGAAATTGATTTAGTTGCTGAAAATAGAGGTTTTACAAAAAAAGAATTACTCAAAATGAGTGTTAAAAAAGATAAACTTCAAAGATCTCTTGGAGGAATATCCGAAATGAAAAAGATACCAGATTTAGTTTTTATTATTGATACTAATTATGAGTCTTTAGCTATACAAGAATCTGTTAAATTAGGAATACCTATAATTGCAATTCTTGATAGTAACTCTAATCCAGATGGAATTGATTTTCCAATTCCAGGCAATGATGATGCTAGAAGATCAATTGATTTATATTGTAATTTAATTAAAGAAACAATTATTGCAGCCAAAAAGACAGCTCCAAATATTGAAATAACAAAAAGTCCTGAAAAAAAAGAAAAAAAAGATAATACAAAAACAATAGCTGAAATTGATAGAGATAAGCTAGAAAAAAAATTTACCAAAAAAAAATCTAAGGAATTAAATTAAATGAGTGATATTGAAAAAGTTAAGAAACTTAGAGAAGCAACTGGCGCAGGTTTTAAGGACTGCAATTTAGCAATCAAGGAAGCTAACGGAGACCTAGATAAAGCAGTTGAAATTTTAAGAGTAAAAGGAATTTCAAAAGCATCAAAAAAAATGTCTAGAGATGCAAAGGAGGGAGTTGTTGCGATTAGTGGAGATGAAAAAAAAACATCTATAATTGAGGTAAATTGTGAAACTGACTTTGTAGCAAAAAATGACGATTTCATAAATTTTGTTAAAGAATTGAGTGAATTGAATAATCAAAAAGATTCAGACATTGATCAATTAAAAAAAACAAAAATGAAAAATGATATTACAGTTGAGGAAAACTTGGTGGCTTTGATAGCAAAAATTGGTGAAAAAATAACAATTGGTAAAACAAAAACAATATCTAATTCATCATCAATTAATTACCAATACTTACACACTGTAGTAAAAGATAACTTGGCTAAATTAGCTGTTATTGTTTCTTTAGAAACAAAAGACAACTCTGATGCAGTTAAAACATTTGGTAAACAATTATCGATGCATATAGCAGCATCAAATCCTTTAGCTTTAGAGTCAAGTTTAATAGATAAAGCAGTTATTGATAAAGAGCAGGAATTAGTTTCTGAAGAGCTTAAAAATTCAGGAAAACCAGAGGAGATTGCTAAAAAAAATAAGTTTAGGTAAGATGAATAAGTTTAAAGAAGAAAATGCTCTTTTGACTCAAGCTTGGGTTATGGAACCAAAAAAAAAAGTTCAAGATGTTTTAAAAGAACTTGCTATAAATGATTTAAAAATTAAGGAGTTTAGCAGAATTAAAATAGGGGAATAAATGTTTGATGAAAAATCACATAGCCTCAAGATGGATAAATCTATAGAAGCTTTTACAAAAGAGCTTTCATCACTAAGAACTGGTAGGGCCAATGCAGCAATGTTAGACCTTATAAAAGTAGATGTTTATGGTCAACAAATGCCTATTAATCAAATAGGCAGTATAACTACACCGGAGCCAAGAATGATTAACATTCAAGTTTGGGATCAAAATAATGTCCCTTTAGTTGATGCTGCTATAAAAAAATCTGAGTTAGGATTAAATCCACAAATTGATGGTCAGTTAGTAAGATTACCAATTCCAGAATTGAATGAAGAAAGAAGAACTGAATTAAAAAAAATGATTAAATCGATGGGAGAAAAATGTAAAGTTTCAATCAGAAACATACGTCGGGATGCAAATGATGAGTTGAAGAAACTTTTAAAATCAAAAGAAATTGGTGAAGATGAAGAAAAAGCTTTTGAAAAAAATGTCCAAAACATCACTGACAAACACATTCAAATCGTTGACGATAAAGTTTCAGCAAAAGAAAAAGAAATAATGACCATATGAACCCTTTGAATCATGTAGCCATTATCATGGATGGTAATGGGAGGTGGGGTCTAAAAAAAAGAAATTCTAGAAATGCTGGTCATAAAGCAGGTTTAAATACAGTAGAAAAAATTATTAAGGAGACTATTAAACAAAAAATTAGATTTCTTACTTTGTACGCATTTTCAACAGAAAATTGGAAAAGGCCTAAAAAAGAGGTTAATTATTTATTTAATCTGTTGGAAAATTTCTTAATTAATAGAATTGATGAACTCCATAAACAGAATATTAAATTAAAGATAATTGGTATAAAAAGTTTTTCAAATAAATTGAACAAATTGTTAAATGCATCTGAAAAAAAAACGTCTAAAAATACTAAATTACAAATAAATTTGGCTTTAAATTACGGCTCTAAATTTGAGATAATAAACGCATTTAAAAATCTTTTAAAAAGTAAAGTTAAAATCAGTGAAAAAAATTTAAATAAATATCTTCAAACAAAAGATATCCCCGATCCTGACTTATTAATTAGAACTGGTAATACCAAAAGGTTAAGTAATTTCCTTTTATGGCAACTAGCTTATTCCGAAATTTTTTTTGAAAAAAAATTATGGCCTGATTTTAATGAAAAAGATTATAGCAAAATAATTAATAATTTTAGATCAGTAAAAAGAAATTTTGGAAATATATAATGATTAAAGAAATTGAAAAAAGATTAATCACTTCGTTAATATTGATACCTATATCAATATTTTTTATCATCAAAGGATCAATTTTTTTTATATTTTTTTTAAGTATCTTATTTTTAGCTGCAAGTTATGAGTGGTTAATGATGAGTAAAAAAAATAATTTATTGAAATTTTTAGGAATAACTTTTCTTATTTTTTCATTTTATACAGCATTTAAATTAAATCAAAATTATAAAGATTTTTTATTCATTATAACAATTTGCATTTTTACAGATATAGGAGGTTATATATTTGGTAGAATTTTTAAAGGACCTAAATTAACGAAGATTAGTCCAAAAAAAACATATTCAGGTGTTTTTGGTGGTTTGTTAATGTCTCTAATAGCAGGCTTAGTTTTAAGCAACTATATATTTAGTGGCTATAAATTTCCTGATGAAGATTTAATTACTTTTATACTTATTTTATTCATTTCTCTAATTAGTCAAATAGGAGATTTGATAATTTCTTATTTCAAGAGAAAGGCAAAATTAAAAGATACAGGAAAAATTTTACCAGGTCATGGAGGTTTACTTGATAGAATTGATGGTATGATTTTTGCATTTCCATTTTTCTATTTAATTACAAG
Source organism: uncultured Pelagibacteraceae bacterium (assembly GCA_902623975.1). Lineage (GTDB taxonomy): Bacteria > Pseudomonadota > Alphaproteobacteria > Pelagibacterales > Pelagibacteraceae > Pelagibacter. The sequence goes on along the minus strand of CACNVR010000004.1, from coordinate 51,240 downwards.
TGTATGAAAAAAAAAATTGCAATTTTAGGCTCAACAGGTTCAATTGGGAAATCAACAATAGATATTTTAAAAAAAAATAAAAATGAATTTGATTTAGTTCTTTTAACTACTAATAGAAATTATAAAGAACTGTATACTCAAGCTAAAATTTTTAATGTCAAAAACTTAATCATCACCAATAATAAGAGTTTCAATCTTTTTAGAAAAAAATTTAAAAATAAAAGATTTAAAGTTTTCAATAATTTTTCTTGTTTAAACAGAATATTTAAAAAAAAAATTGATTATTCAATGAGTGCTATATCAGGATTAGATGGATTAGAACCAACATTGAAAATTATAAAATTTTCTAAAAAAATAGCTGTAGCCAATAAAGAAGCAATCATTTGTGGATGGAGCTTAATTAAAAAAGCTTTAAAAAAGAATAATACTGAATTTTTACCTGTGGACTCGGAACACTTTTCTATTTGGTCATTAATCAAAAATCATCAAAATGAATTGATTGATAAAGTTTATCTAACTGCATCAGGTGGTCCTTTTTTAAATTTCCCTTTTAATAAATTGAAAAAAGTTTTACCCAAAAATGCTATTAAGCATCCAAACTGGTCAATGGGAAAAAAAATATCAATAGACTCAGCAACTATGATGAATAAAGTTTTTGAAGTTATTGAAACACAAAGGATATTTGATTTACCAAAATCTAAAATTCATATTTTGATTCATGAAAAATCCTATGTTCATGCAATAGTTCAATTTAAAAATGGATTAAATAAAATCCTTGCCCATGACACTAGTATGAAAATACCAATATTTAATACAATTTACGAAAATAAGAAATTTATAAAAACTAAAGATTTAGATATCAGAAATTTGAATAATCTAAATTTAAAAATTATTGATAAAAAAAAGTTTCCTCTTATAGAAATTCTAAAATTTATTCCAGAAACGAACTCATTGTTTGAAACTCTCTTGGTAAGTGCTAATGATGAGTTGGTTAATTTATTTTTAGATAAAAAAATTTCTTATATAAATTTTCAAAAAAGACTAAAAAATTTTATTAAATTAAAAGAGTTTAGAAAACTAAGAAGAAAAAAACCTAAAAATATCAAGGAAATATACGCTCTCAATGAGTATGTAAGATTGAAAATTAAGTCTTTATGTATATAAGTCCATTATGTTTAGAATAGTAACTATTACTATAATTTTTTTATTAAAATCTTTTGTCGTATTTGGTGAAATAATTAATGATTTTAATATAATTGGTAATGATAGAGTTTCAAAGTCTACGATTATAAATTTTAGTGATCTTAAAAAAGGACAGGATGTAACTTCTGTCGATCTAAATAAATCATTAAAAAATCTATATGATACAAATTTTTTTGAGGATGTAAGTGTTTCAATTTCAAATAATTTAGTTACAATTAGTGTAGTCGAGTATCCAATCATCCAAGAAATTATAATTGAAGGAATAAAAAGAAAACAAACTGTAAAAGAATTAAAAGAACAAGTTACTTTAAAAGAAAAAAATCCATTTAATGAAACATTAATCAAAAAAGATTTAAATAAAATTTTAAATATTTTTAAAACAGCTGGTTTTTATTTTGTAGAAATTGATGTGCAAATACAAAAAAATGATAATAAAACTGTAAATATTATTTACCAGATAGACAGAGGGGAAAAAGCAACTATTAAGGAAATACAATTTATAGGCGATAAAAAATTTAAAAAAAGAAAATTACATAGCGTAATCACATCTGAAGAAGAAAAATTTTGGAAATTGATATCAAAACAAAAATATTTGAACATTGAAAGAATCAATCTTGATAAAAGACTTCTTAAAAATTTTTACTTAAATAAAGGTTATTATCAAGTTAAGATTAATGATGCATATTCAAAAATTGTTAATCAAAAAGATTTTATTCTAACTTTTAGCATAGACGCAGGTAAAAAATTTAAATTCGGTGAAATGCAATTATCCCTGCCAGTAGATTTTGATCCAAAAAAATTTGAAGACTTAGAAAAACTTTTTACTAAATTAAAAGGTTCAGTTTACAATTATAAAAGAATTGAAAAAATTTTAGATGAAATCGAAAAAATTGCATTAATTTCAAATTATGAATTCATAAATGCTGAAATTGATGAAAAAATTAGTGGTGAAAATATTAATTTTCTTTTCAATATAAAAGAGTCAGAAAAGGTTTTTGTAGAAAAAATTAATATATTTGGAAACAATATTACTAATGAGGAATTTATACGAGATAATCTTATTGTTGATGAGGGCGATCCTTTTAATAAAATTTTGCACGCAAAATCAATAAATAACTTAAAATCAACAGGTATATTTAAATCTATTAATTCTGAAATATTAGATACTAAAGAGAGTGATAAGAAAATAATAAATTTAGAAATAGAGGAAAAACCTACTGGCGAGATATCTGCGAGTGCTGGTGTTGGAACTGATGGAACAACTTTTGCTATTGGTATTAAAGAAAATAACTTTAATGGTAAAGGAATAAAACTTTCATCTAATCTAGCAGTAAGTGACGACTCAATCAGGGGCTTATTTGATTATACTCATCCTAACTTTGCATATTCTGATAGAGCTTTATCTACATCTTTGGAAAGTACTGTAACAGATAAATTATCTGATTTTGGTTACAAAAGTACTCTAAATGCAGTTTCTTTAGGTACTAGGTATGAACAATATGAGAGTTTATTTTTTTCACCTCGAATTTCAATATCTGATGAATCTTTAGAAACTACATCAGATGCCTCTGCAGCATATAAAAAACAGGAGGGATCTTACTTTGATACAACATTCGGATATGGTTTAAGTTTGGATAAAAGAAACCAAAAGTTTCAAACATCAGATGGCTTTATCAGTAGCTGGTATCAAGAACTGCCAATAGTCTCAAATACTTCCTCTATCACAAATTCCTACTCATTTACTGCTTATGGTGAACCAGTAGATGACATGATTATTTCTAGTGGTTTTTTTGTAAAAGCTGTAAATTCTCTTAGTGATAAAGATGTAAGAGTTTCAAAAAGATTATATGTACCCTCATCAAGATTAAGAGGATTTGAAACAGGTGCTGTAGGACCAAAAGATGGATCAGACTATGTTGGTGGAAATTATATGGCAACTATAAATACCTCATCAACAGTTCCCTTTGTATTACAAACTTTAGAGTCCATGGATCTAAAGGTATTTTTGGATATTGGTAATGTTTGGGGAGTAGATTATTCAAGTTCAATTGATGACAGTAATAAAATAAGGTCTTCAAGCGGTGTAGCGCTTGAAATATTAACTCCAGTAGGTCCACTCACTTTTTCTTTTGCGGAAGCTATCACTAAAGCAAAAACAGATAAAACAGAAACTTTTAGATTTCAATTAGGTACAACTTTTTAATGAAAAAAGTTTTAATCTCAATTATTTTAGTTTTATTACCATTTACATCTATAAGTGCAGAGTTAGCAATTGTTGATATTGATTATTTAATCAAAGTTTCTAAAAAAGGTAAGAATATTCAAAAAGATTTAAAAGTTAAAAATGATAAAGTTTTTGAGGACTTTAGTTTAAAAGAGAAAAAGCTTAAAGAAAGAGAAGATAATATTAAGTCAAAAAAAAATGTTTTATCTGAGAGTGATTATAAAAAGGAAGTTTTAAAATTCACTGATGAAGTAAAAAAATATAATATAAATAAAAAAAAAACAATTGGTGCTTTAAATAAAGAAAAAAATCAAAAAATTGCCGAATTATTAAAAGAAATAAATTCAATTTTGATTGAGTATTCAAAAAAAAATGATATTTCGACGTTATTAGATAAAAAAAATGTGATAATCACTAAATCTGAGAATGATATAACTCAAAAAATTTTAAAGATTTTGGATAATTAAGATGAATAGTTTAAACAAAGAACAAATAAAAGATTTATTGCCTCATAGAGAGCCAATGCTTTTAATTGATGAATTAATAGATATTAAAAAATTACATTCAGCAACAGCTATCATGAATGTTAGGAAAGACGCTTTCTATGTTAATGGTCATTTTCCTGGTCAACCAGTAATGCCAGGAGTTTTGATTGTTGAAGCATTTGGTCAGGCTGCAGCAGCATTAACTGCTCATGGCATTGATAAATCGACATATGAAAATAAATTAGTTTTTTTAATGAGTGTTGAAAAGGCTAGATTTAGAAATCCAGTTATACCAGATTGTAAACTTGAATTAAAAATCGAAGCAATTAGATCTCATGGAAGGGTTTGGAAATATAAAGGTGATGCATTTGTTGGTGATAAAAAAATGGCTGATGCTCAATGGTCAGCAACAATAGTTGATAGAAAATAATTAGTAACATTTATTGATAAGAATTATCTTAAAGTTTTGATATTAAAAACTTATTGATGAAAAATCCTTTCTTTTTAAATACTGGACCGCACGAAATTGATGAATTGTTAAAATCTTTAAAGTTAAAATTATTTGGAATAAATGATAGTGTAAAAGATGTTAAAGATTTAAATTCAGCTCAAGCTAGTGATATCACCTTTTTCCATTCAAAAAAGTATTCTGAAATAGCAAAAACTACAAAAGCTTCGTACTGTATTACTTCACAAAATCTAAAAACTTTTTTACCGAAAACTTGTAAAGTAATAATTTCAGATAAGATTTTATTTCATATAGCACAGTTAACAAAAATTTTTTATCCAGACTCTGTAACTGATAATTTTGACAATACAGTAAAAAATATAGATGAAACAAATTTTAAAGATAAAGTTGAATATGGTAAAAATGTTTTATTAGGAACAAATGTTAAAATTGGTTCTAATTGTTTAATTGGTCATAATTCAATTTTAGAAAAAAATGTATCTATTGGTGATAATTGCTCAATAGGTTCTAATGTCATTATTAGAAACTCTATTATAAAAAATAATGTTCATGTTTTAGATGGATGTATAATTGGAAAAAAAGGATTTGGTTTTTTTCCCAATAAACCATTAAATTTTAGATACCCTCAAATTGGTATTGTTATTATTGAGGATAATGCTGAAATTGGTTGTGGTTCAACGATTGATAGAGGATCTCTTTCAAATACAATTATTGGAAAAAATACTTTTTTAGATAACCAAATTCATATTGCTCACAATGTTAAAATTGGTGACAATTGTATTATAGCTGGTCAAGTTGGTTTTGCAGGAAGTTCAACATTAGGAAATAATGTCATGATTGGTGGGCAGGCAGGAATTTCAGGACATTTAAAAATTGGAAACAATGTTCAAATTGGTGGGGGGAGCGGTGTAGTAAAAAATATAGCTGATAACTCAAAAGTTATGGGCTATCCAGCAAAAGATCTTAAAAGTTTTATAAAGGAAAATAAATGATCCACAAAACTGCAATTGTAAATAGTAAGGCAAAAATATCTAATAATGTAACAATTGGTCCATACTCAATAATAGGTCCTAATGTTGTGATAGGAGAAAATACTGTATTACAATCACATGTAAATATTTTAGGTGATGTTGAAATTGGAAAAGGAAATAAAATTTACCCCTTTGTTTCGATAAATGAACCACAAGATTTGAAATATAAAGGTGAAACTACTAAGTTAATCATTGGAAATAACAATAAAATCAGAGAGTATGTATCGATAAATCCAGGCACAGTTGGCGGTGGAGGAAAAACAGTAATTGGAAATAACTGTTTATTCATGGTTTCATCTCACGTTGCTCATGATTGTCAATTGGGAAATAATATAATTGTTGCAAATAATGTAGCAATCGCTGGTCATGCAATTATTGATGATAATGTAGTGATAGGTGGAAATTCTGCAGTCCAACAGTTTACAAGAATAGGTAAAATGGCAATGATAGGTGGAATGACAGGTGTTTCGCGAGATGTTATTCCTTATGGATTATCTATGGGTAATAGAAATTTATTACACGGACTAAATTTAATTGGATTAAGAAGAGCTAAATTTGATAATAGAGATATTTTAACTTTAAGTGATGCTTATAAAGAAATTTTTGCAACAAAAAATCTAACTGAAAATTTGAATAAGTTAAACGGTTCATTTAAAGACAATCCTTTGGTTAAACAGGTATTGGAATTTATCACTAAAGACAAAAAAAGATCAATTTGCACACCATTTTCATAAAATGATAGGTTTATTTCTTGGAAAAACAGATTTCCCTAAAAAAATACTTAATAGATTAAAAAAAAGAAAGATAAAATATTTTATCATAGATTTAACAAAAAAAAATATTTTCAAAAAAGATAAAAATTCACACTTAATAAACATAGGTAGATTTGGGCAGATACTTAATCTGATCAATGAAAAAAAATGTAAAAAAGTCATATTTGCTGGAAAAATTGATAAGCCAAAGATCTCAAAATTAAGACTAGATGTTAAGGGAATTTATTATATACCCAGAATCATAAGAGCAGCAAAACTTGGTGATGCTGCAATTTTGAAAGAATTAATAAAAATTTTAGGTGAAAATAAGATTAAAGTAGTAAAATCAAATTTTTATAACCCTGAATTAACATTATCAAAAGGCAATTATACAAAAATAAAACCTTCGAAATTAAGCCTCTTAAATATTAACATTGGTATTAATGCTTTAAAAAAAAATTAATGCTTATAATCATGTACAAGGTTTAATTGTTAGAAATAAAAAGATTATCTCAAGAGAGACTGAAAAGGGTACGAAAAAAATGATACAATCTATAAAAAAGGATAAAAATAACCCTGGAATATTAATTAAATTTCCTAAAAAAAAAACAAGATTTAAGAGCTGATTTGCCAACTATAGGTCTTGACACTTTAAAAGATTGTAAAAAAGTTGGTATTAATGGAATTGTTCTAAAATCTAAGCAAAATATTTTTTTGGATAAAAAAGAATCTATTAAATTCGCAAATAGTAATAAAATTTTTATTAATATAATATGAAAAAAAAAATATTTATTATAACTGGCGAAGCTTCAGGCGATAAATTAGCATCAACTGTAATTTCTAAACTTAATCAATACAACGACAAAATAGACTATCTTTCAGTTGGGGGATCTAATCTTTCTAAATTAGGAATTAAATCAATTTTTGATTTAAAAGATATAACTTATCTTGGTTTTACAAGTGTTATCTTAAATATTTTTAAAATTAAGAAAAAAATTGATTATACTGTAAATGAAATTCTTAAATTTGACCCAGATATTATCTTTAGTGTTGATAGTCCTGATTTTACATTAAGAGTTTCTGAAAAAGTTAAGAGGATAAAATCTAATATAAAAATTATTCATTATGTGGCCCCTCAAGTTTGGATATGGAGAAAAAATAGAGTTAAAAAATTTAAAAAATTTGTTGATCATTTTTTACTGTTATTTGACTTTGAAAAAAAATTTTTTGATAAAGAAAATATTAAGAATACTTTTGTAGGTCATCCATTATTAGAAAAAAATAATTCTAAAATTGATATATCAAATATTTCAAAAGGAAAAAAAATTATTTCTCTTTTTCCTGGCAGTAGATTATCTGAATTAAAAACTCTTTTTCCAATTTTGATAGATTTTGTTAAATTAATGAATAAAAAATTCAATGAATATATTTTTGTTTTTCATTCAACAGATGAAAATAAAGATTTTATAAATAGAAATTTAAATAATTTTCATTTAGAAAATACAGAAGTTGTTTCTGATAAAGACATTAAATCTGAAATTTTATTAAATTCAATTTTTGCAGTAGCAAAATCAGGTACAGTCTCACTTGAAATTTGTAACGCTAAAGTCCCGTCAATTATAATATATAAAATTAATTTCATTAATTTTTTAATTATGAAATTTTTAGTTAAGGTAAATTTTGCAAATATAATTAATATTATAAATAATAGAGAGATTATCCCTGAGCTTCTTCAAAATGAATGCAATTCAAAAGAAATATTTAAATCTGTAAAATATTTTTTGAAAAATCCAAATTTTGCAAAAAAACAAGTCGAGGATTGCACTAGTACGTTAAAACAAATTAGATCCAAAACATCATCAAGCGAGGAGGCTGCAAAAATATTAAGTAAATACCTTGTTGCTTAACCTTTTTCTTACCTCTTCTTGACCAAGAGAAATTATAATATCGTAAATACCTGGCCCAAATTTAGATCCTGTTAAAGCAATTCTTAAAGGCTGTCCAACTCCTTTAAAGTTTGTATTATGTGATTTAATAAGTTCATTTATTATTGGTTCTAATTTTTCCCTCGTTAGCTGTTCTAATTTTGAAAATTGATCATTAAAATCAGAAATGACTTTTTTGGCATTATTATCAATTAATTTGATATCATCTTGATTAAAATTAACCTCATCTACAACAATATATTGACCATTATTAAATATATCTTCTAAGGTTTTGGCTTTGTTTTTAAGAAAAGTAAGGGACTTTTTAATCTTATCTTTTTTGTCTGATTTAATTTCACTTTTGTATAATTTGCAATACTCAGTTAGCTGATCGAATAAATTATTTTCATCTATATTCTTAATGTAGTGTTCATTCATTGATAAAATTCTACTTATATCTAACTTAGATGGAGATTTACCAATTCCTTCAAGATTAAAATGTTTAATACTTTCATCTATGGTAAATATTTCTTTATCTTTATAAGACCATCCTAATCTAAGAAGATAATTTCTTAAAGCATCCGGTATAATACCAATTTTAGAGTAATCATCTAACGTAGATGCTTTATCTCTCTTTGATAATTTCTTTCCTTCAATTGTGTGTATCAAAGGTATGTGAGCAAATGAGGGTAGCTCCCATTTCATAGCTTGATAAATTTGAATTTGTTTAAAAGTATTTATTTTATGATCATCACCTCTAATTATATGTGTCATATTCATTTGATGATCATCAACAGATGCTGATAGGTTGTATGTTGGTGTGCCATCATTTCTTAAAATAATAAAATCTTCAATAGTATTGTTATCTATTTCAACATCTCCTTGTACTAAGTCTTTTAATATAGATGTTCCGTCTATTTTGCTTTTAAATCGAATTACTGGCTTGATATCTTTAGGAGCATCAGTTTCTTTTTTGTCTCTCCATTTTCTATCGTAAATGTAAGGAATTTTTTTTTGCCTTGCTCTTTTTTTTTGTTCTTCTATTTCTTCGCTTGAGCAATAACACTTATACGCATGACCGTTTTTGAGTAATTCGTTTGCAACTTTTATGTGATCTTCAATTTTTTTCGATTGTATGTATTCCTCCCCGTCATAATTAATACCAATCCATTTAAGAGATTTAACTATTTGATCTTTATATTCATCTTTTGATCTTTCTTTGTCAGTATCTTCAATTCTTAAATAAAAATCACCTTTTTGGTTTTTAGAATATAGCCAATTGAATAAAGCTGTTCTCACACCACCAATATGTAAAGGTCCAGTAGGAGATGGAGCAAATCTTGTTGCTACTTTTTTCATTAAAAATGTTTAGACTATTTTACTAGAAGTTTCTATATAAAGATACTAACACGCCCTGTACTTTAACTCTATCTGGGCCAAAAATTTTAGTTTCGTAGTTTTTATTTGCACTTTCAAGTGCTACAACTTTACCTTTTTTTCTAATTCTTTTGAGCATTGCTTCATGTTCATCAATTAATGCAACAACTATTTTTCCATTTTCAGCAGTATCTGTTCGTTTGATTATCACAGTATCACCTTCATTAATTCCTGCTTCAATCATAGAGTCTCCCTGAACTTTTAAACCAAAATAATCACCATTTTTTTCTAAATTGCTAGGCAAAGGTATTCTAGAAACTTCATTCTGAATAGCTTCTACTGGAGTTCCTGCAGCTATTTTTCCTAAAACTGGCACCTCTGTTTCGTTAGACATAGGTGATTGTTCGTCTAAACCACCCTTGATAACACTAGGTGAAAAACTGTTGTAAATATCATTTGCTGAAGCTGTTTCTGGTAATTTAATTACCTCTAAGGCTCTTGCTTTATGAGCAAGTCTTTTAATAAATCCCCTTTCCTCTAATGCGCTTATTAATCTGTGAATACCTGATTTAGACTTTAAATTAAGTGACTCTTTCATCTCTTCATAAGAGGGAGAAACGCCAGAACTTCTCAACTTCTTGTTGATAAATAAAAGCAGGTTTTTTTGTTTTTTTGTTAGCATAAGAACAAATATCGTACAAAATCTGTTCTACAAAAGTTCTCTACAATTCACAATAGTAAAAAAAGCTAATAATTACGGGATTATTTGGTTAAAGAACTGAAAAAATAGAATTATTATCTAAATTTTTCAAAAGCGATTCACCAATTAAAAAAGTTTTAATAGAGGTTTTGTTTGAGAGCTCCAACAGTTCATCTTTTGTTTTAATACCACTCTCAGAAATTAATGGACCAGGATGACCAACTAAAACATCATGAATATCAAAAGTTGTATTTATATTAGTTTTTAAAGTTTTTAAATTTCTATTATTTATTCCAATTAAAGCATCTTTAAATCTTAAGGCAATCTTTGCTTCTTCAATAGTATGAACCTCAACAATTACCGACATGTTTAAATTAAGTGCTTCGTTGTATAAATCATCAGCAAGTTTATCACTTACACCAGCTAATATAATTAATATTGCATCAGCTCCGTAACTTTTTGCTAAGGGTACTTGAAATTTATCTACAAAAAAGTCTTTACATAAAATTGGTAAATTAACTTTTTGTTTAATCTTGCTAATATGCATCAGGTTTCCTAAAAAAAAATCTTCCTCAGTTAAAACTGACAAACAAGTAGCTTTATTATCATTATATATGTTTGCGATATTAACAGGATCATAATCTTTAATAATTACACCAGCCGAGGGACTTGCTTTTTTAATTTCAGCGATAACTGAAAATTTATCCTCTTTAACGTTATTTTCAATTTTTTCTTTAAAATTAATAAATGTTTTATTTGTATTAATTAATTCATCTAATGATTCAAGTGAAATAGTTTTTTTTAGATTTACTATTTTTTCATTTTTCTTTTTAATTATTTTTTCAAGAACATTTTCAGCCATTTTGGATTTTTTCTAAATGTTTAATAACTTTATTTGATAAAATATTTTCCCTTGCATCATTATAAGCATCAGCAAAATTTTGATGAGTTTCATTTACAATTAGACCTGCGGCAGCATTTAAGCAAACAGCCTTAGAAAAAATCATTGTCCTCACCTTTAAAAAATATTAATCATTTTTTCTGCATTAAATTTTGCATCATCTCCAATAAGATTCTCAAATTTTTCAGCATTTACATTTAATTCTTTTGGATCAATTATAATTTCAGAAATTTTATTTTCTTTTAATTGAATTACATTCGTTTTTGCATAAGGTGAAATTTCATCTAAGCCATCCTCACTATGAACAATCCAAGCAAATTTAATGTCTAAACTATTTAAAGCATTAGCAAATACCTTCAAAAGTTTTTTATCAAATACACCAACCACTTGTTTTTTTACTAAAGCAGGACTACTTAAAGGTCCGATCATATTGAATATTGTTCTTTTTCCAATTTTTTTTCTAGTTGGACCAACAAATTTCATTGCACTATGATAATTAGGAGCAAACATAAAACCAAAATTATTTTTATTTATTTGAGCCTCAATATCAGTAGGTTCTAAGTTAATTTTTATATTCAAAGCTTCTAAGACATCACCTGATCCACACTTTGAAGATACAGCTTTATTACCATGTTTTGCAACCTTAACGCCCATACTTGCAAGCAATATCGCAGATGCAGTTGATATATTAAGTGTATTCATACCATCTCCACCAGTACCACATGTATCGACACAATTTTTTACATTTACTCTTTTAGACTTGTCTCTAAGAACAAAAACTCCACCTGCTATTTCATTTGAAGATTCACCTTTAGCCGATAAAAGTGTCAAAAAATCAAATATTTCTTGGTCTTTAGCTTTACCCTCCATTAATAATTCAAAAGCTGCTTTACTTTCTTCAAAAGTTAAATCTTCCTTAATCTTAATTTTTTCTATGAATTGTCTCATTAATCTTAAATTCTAATAAAGTTTTTCAAAATTTTAATTCCTATTTTAGTTTTAATACTTTCAGGGTGAAATTGCACTCCATGAACATCATATTTTTTGTGCTTTATTCCCATTATCAATCCATCTTTAGTTTCAGCAGTGATTTCAAGATCTTTTGATAATGATTTTCTCTCGATGATTAGACTATGATATCTAGTTGCCTCAAAGATTTTTGGAAGATTTTTTAATATACCAATTTTATTTGACAATATTTTACTTGTTTTCCCGTGCATTAGTTTTTTAGCCTGTATAATCCTTGAACCAAAAACTTGTCCTATAATTTGATGCCCTAGACAAACGCCTAGAATAGGAACCTTTTTATAAAGAGATTTTACGATTTTTAAACAATTTCCAGATTGGTTAGGGTTACCTGGGCCTGGTGAAATTACAATCTTATTATATTTTTTTTTTAATATCTCATTAGCTGAAATTTGATCATTTCTAATAACCTCAACGTGTACTTTTAATGATGATAAATAATGATACAGATTAAAGGTAAAACTATCATAATTATCAATTAATATAACTTTTTTCATTTTAGAGCATTTATTAAAGCTTTAGCTTTATTTACAGTTTCTTCATATTCTTTTAATGGTTTGCTGTCTGCAACAATTCCAGCTCCAGCTTGTACATAAAATTTATTTTTTTTTGCCACTGCTGTTCTCAAAGCAATACATGTATCAAATTCTCCATTAGCAGAAAAATAGCCAATTCCACCAGCATAAACTTTTCTTTTTGTAGTCTCCAATTCATCAATTATTTCCATAGCTCTTATCTTTGGTGCACCAGATACAGTTCCCGCTGGAAAACCAGCTAAAAGTGATTTAAATTTTGAAAATTTTCTATTGTATTTACCGACAACATTAGAAACAATATGCATTACATGAGAATATTTTTCGATTATAAAATTTTCAGTGACTTTGACAGTGTTAATTTTTGATACTTTTCCAGCATCATTTCTACCTAAATCCAATAACATTAAATGTTCTGAAAGTTCTTTCTTATCATTAAGAAGATCTTTTTCATAAAACTTATCTTCTCTTGAATTTCTACCTCTTGGTCTTGTTCCAGCTATTGGTCTAATTGTTATTTTATTGTCTCTCAGTCTAACTAAAATCTCTGGACTAGCACCTATAATCTGGAAATCACTAAAATTAAAGAAGAACATGAAGGGGGAGGGATTAGTTACTCTTAGTTTTTTATAAATTTCTAAAGGTTTTTTTGATAATTGAGCTTCAAATCTTTGACTTAAAACAACCTGAAAAATATCACCAATTTTAATATATTTTTTCGCCTTATTAACCATTGTCAAAAATCTTTTTTTAGTAGTGTTGGAAGTAACTTTTATATTCTTTGTTTTTTTATTTTTATTTTTTTCAATATTTATTATTGATGATTGACTTAATAACTTTAAAAGGTCTGATTTTATTTCTTTATATCTTTTTTTATAATTAAATATTTTTTCATCTTTAAAAACATTGTTTATAAAAAAAATTTCTTTTTTTAGATTATCATGAATTACAAGTATTCTTGGACGTAAAAGTCTTACATCAGGTAAATTTAGATCATTTTTGCACTTATCAGGAATTTTTTCAATGTATCTTATTGAGTCATAAGAAAAATAACCTGAAATTAAAGAGCATAGATTTGGTAAATTTTTAGGTGTTTCAAATTTAAAATCTTCAATAATTTTTTCAATTAAATTTTCTGGTTTTTCTTTTAATCTAATTTTTTTGTTTTTCTTTACAATGTATGAGATCTTATTATTAAATTCCCAAATTTTGTCAGGGTTTTTTCCAAATATTGTATATCTTCCTCTGATTTTACCTTTTTCAACAGACTCAAAGATAAAGCTATTTTTTTCTTCGAGAAAATTATTAATAAGATTTAAGATCTGATTATTACCCTTGATTTTTTTTGAGGTATATATAATTTGATTTTTTTTGCTTCTATGTCGAAACTTAAAATCTTCGAAGCTTCGATTCATTATCATTGAAAGTAGTTTTTAACTCGTTCTATTGTTTTTTTATTTAAATCTATCTCATATTTATCGTTAAGATAGAAGTCATATGATTTTAGCATATTATTTTTGATATTTGAATTTTGTTTATTTATATATTCTTTATATTTTTCATTGTTTTCATCAATTAATATATTTTCAAATTTTTTTACTTTCGCTAGGTAGATATTTTCTTGTTCATCATTAATCAAAGTAAATGAATTTACAGGTAAAGAGTACAATATCTCTACAGCATTTATTTCAAATTTTTTATTATCCTTAATAGAATTTAATTTAGTTGTTTCTAAATTTTTTTCAGCCATTTTTAAAAAATCTTGATTATTGAACTCTTTTTTAGAAATTTTTTCTATTAATTTTCTATTATATTCGTATTTGTTTTTTTGAAAGATTAGTTCTTTAACTTCATTTTTGGTTTGAATATCTGTTATATCTGGCTTTCTTTCTTCTAGATTCTGAACCTCATATAATATGTAATCATCATTATTTTCAAATATATCTAATTCAATATTTCTTAATTCGAATATTTTTTTTTCAATTTCATTCGCATTAGTCGAAATTTTAAAATTTTTCTTTGTTATTGTTGGAATATCTAGGTTAGAACTAATTGTTGAAAATTGAATTCCATTAGCGATATCAATTTCTATTTGATCTATTTTGTCAAAAAAAGATTGGTTAAACTCATTGATACCAATCAAGTTTTTTGGATTAATAACGATGTAATTTAAGTCCATGTATTCTACTTTTAATTGGTCTTTATTTTTCTCAATAAAGTTATTTAATTCAGTATCTGAAAAAGCGTCTTTTTTTTTATAAAATTTATCTAAATTAATAAATTCTAGTTGGAGCTTTTTATTTTCTTCCTCAAATAATTTATTTATTAAAAATTGAGGAGAACTAGTTCCAGCACCTATATAATCAAATAAACTTTTTTGTAGCTCTCTTTCCTTAAGTCTCATTTCAAATTGTGGAGCAGATTGGTTATTTTCAAGTAAAAATTTTTCATATTTAATTCTTTGAAAATTTCCTTTTTCATCTTTAAAATTTTTGTTTTCTTTTATTTGTTTCAAAAGCGTATTTTCTGAAATAGTAAGATCATAATCTTTAATTTCTAAAGCTAATAAAGTCGTGGATATTAAATTAGACAACAATTCTTCAATTATATTTTGATCTAAATTTTCTCTAATTGTTTTTTCAGGTATACCTGAACCGTTAAGATAATCTATAAATTCCTCAGTAGAAATATTTGTTTTATTAATTTTAGCAACTGTGTTTGTATTACCTGTACTAAACATGCCTCCCATCCCCCAAAAAACAAAAGGGATAATCATTATAAAAACCAGCAATCCTGCAAATTTTGTTTTGGCAAAATTTCTTAAACTATTAATCATTACTCTATAAATTTATTGATCTATAAAAAGCAAACCTATAGATTAAATTTCATCATATGACAAATAAATATATGTATTTTATTGCAAATTGGAAAATGTTTGGAAGCTTAAATTCTATAAATTCTCTTAATAAAGTAGACCATTTTTTAAAGAGATTTAAAAAAAATAGATTTGTAAAAATAATTGTTTGTCCCCCAAGCACTCTAATCAATCCAATGCACAAAAAATTTAAAAAAACTCTGATTAGAATAGGTGCGCAAAATTGTCATGAAAATGAAAACTATGGTGCTTTTACTGGTTCGATAAATTCTAGGATGCTAAAAAATGCTGGTGCAAAATTTGTGATAATAGGCCATTCAGAAAATAGAAGATCTGGAGAAACGAATAAATTGATAAATCTTAAAATAAAAAGTGCTCTTAAATCAGGGCTAAAAATTATTTTTTGTATTGGAGAAACAATTCATGAAAAAAGAAAAAAAATTACTAAAAAAGTTTTAATTAAACAGATAGACTTAGGATTAAGTGGAATCAAAACTAAAAAAGATATCATAATTGCTTATGAGCCGGTTTGGTCTATTGGAACAGGAGTTATTCCAAGAGAAAGAGATTTAGAAGCATCAATAGAATTTATAAAAAAGAGATTTAGAAAAAATAAAGTTTTATATGGAGGATCTGTAAACCCTAAAAATATTTTAAAATTAAAGTCAATTAATAATATCGATGGTTTTTTAATAGGCGCAGCATCGCAAGACCCAAAAAAATTTATTGATATAATTAAAAAAACATATAATTAACCCCCATGGAAAATATATTATTAGTGTTGAATATCGTATTAGCATTTATCTTGGTATTGCTAGTGCTTATGCAAAAATCTGAAGGTGGTGCTTTGGGTATTGGTGTTTCACAAGAAAATTTTATGTTTTCAAGATCTGCTAGTAATTTTATGACTAAAGCTACCGCAATAGTAGCCACTTTATTTATAATTTGCAGCTTAGGTCTTACGATAATCTCAAGAGCAGATCTAACTCCAACCTCATCTGTTTTAGATACTGTTGAGGAAAAAAACGAGGATACACCAGCCATTCCTGAAAGTAATAATTAACACTTTCAATTTAGTTTTTTATTCGCTATAAGATACTTCCATGGCGCGATTTATTTTTGTCACGGGCGGCGTGGTTTCATCTTTAGGAAAAGGACTATCCTCTGCATCTTTAGCATATCTGTTACAATCAAGAGGATATAAAGTAAGATTAAGAAAATTAGATCCTTATTTAAATGTTGATCCTGGCACAATGAGTCCTTTCCAACATGGTGAAGTTTTTGTGACTGAAGATGGCGCAGAAACAGATCTTGATCTGGGACATTATGAGAGGTTTTCTGGTGTTTCTGCAAAAAAATCAGACAACATAACAACTGGTAAGATTTATAGCGATGTTTTGAAAAAAGAACGTGAAGGAAAATATTTGGGAAAAACTGTTCAAGTAATTCCACATATAACTAATCGTATAAAAGAATTTATTAAAAACGACTCCTCAAAAGAAGATTTTGTAATTTGTGAAATAGGAGGAATTGTTGGTGATATTGAGAGCTTACCTTTTATTGAGGCTATTAGACAGTTTGCAAATGATATTGGAAAAAAAAATGCGCTATTTATTCATTTAACACTTGTGCCTTATTTGAAATCTTCAGATGAAATTAAAACTAAACCAACTCAACACTCAGTAAAAGAGCTAAGAAGTATAGGTATTCAACCTGATATTATAATCTGTAGAACAGAGAAATCTATTCCACTAGAACATCGAAAAAAGATTTCGTTATTCTGTAATGTTGATATTAAAAATGTAATTGAAACAGTAGATGTAAGAACTATTTACGAAGCTCCAATTAGTTTTTATAGAGAAAAACTTGATATCCAAGTCTTAAACTATTTTAAATTAAAATCTAAAAAACCAGTAAATTTGAATCCTTGGAAAAAAATTACTAAAATTATTTTACAAACAAAAAAACAAGTTAATATTGCAATTATTGGAAAATATGTTGAATTGAAAGACGCTTATAAATCTCTTGATGAGGCTCTTACTCACGGTGGAATTGAAAATCTTGTAAAAGTAAATTTAATAAGAATTGACTCAGAAAAATTAGAAATATCAGAGATACCAAAGAAACTTAAAAATATTTCAGGTATTTTGATACCTGGAGGATTTGGAAAAAGAGGAACAGATGGAAAAATTGCAGCGATAAAGTATGCAAGAAATAACAAGATCCCATTCCTTGGTATTTGTTATGGAATGCAAATGGCAATAATTGAATTTGCAAGAAATAAATTAAATTTAAAAAAAGCTACGTCTAGTGAGTTTGATAAAAAAGGACTTCCCGTAATTGGATTAATTAATGAGTGGGTTAAGGATGGAAAAAAAATTAAAGGCACAGATAAGAACTTAGGTGGCACAATGAGATTAGGTTCGTATGAAGCAAAATTAAAAGATGATTCTAAAATTTGTAAAATCTATGGAAAAAAAAATATTAGTGAAAGACATCGTCATAGGTATGAAGTTAACATTAATTATAAAGACAAATTTGAGAAAAAAGGTATGACTTTTTCAGGTTTATCGCCAGATGGTCTATTGCCAGAAATAATTGAGCTTAAAAATCACCCTTGGTTTATTGGGGTTCAGTTTCATCCTGAATTTAAATCTAGACCTTTGGCTCCTCATCCTTTATTCTCTTCATTTATCAAAGCATCAAAAAATCATAAATGAGTAATATTAAAGTAAATTGCGGTGAAATTAAAATTTCAAATGACAACAAAATTTGTATCATAGCTGGTCCATGCCAACTTGAGACAGAACAACATGCTATGGATATGGCTGGTAAAATTCAAGAAATTACAAAGAAATTAGGCTTAAGTTTCATTTACAAAACATCTTTCGATAAAGCAAATAGAACTAGTCTAAAAGGTAAAAGAGGAGCTGGGTTGGATGCTTCACTTCCTGTATTTGATAAGATTAAAAAAGATTTGAATGTTCCAGTATTAACCGACATTCACAATATAGAACAATGTTCTGTAGTTGCAAATCATGTAGATATTTTGCAAATACCTGCATTTTTGTGTAGGCAAACAGATTTATTAATAGCAGCAGCAAAAACAAATAAAATAATTAATGTAAAAAAAAGGTCAATTTTTAGCGCCATGGGATATGGTAAATGTAACTAAGAAAATTTCAGACTCGGGAAATAAAAACATTTTAGTTACAGAAAGAGGTGCAAGCTTTGGATACAACACATTGGTTTCAGATATGAGATCAATACCGATAATGGCAAAAAATGGCTATCCAGTAATTTTTGATGCTACTCATTCAGTTCAACAACCAGGAGGACTTGGTGAAAAAAGTGGAGGTCAAAGAGAGTTTGTGGAATATTTATCTAGAGCAGCAGTTGCTGTTGGTGTTGCTGGAGTATTTATTGAAACACATCAAGATCCAGATAATGCTCCCTCAGATGGACCGAATATGGTTCCATTAAATAAATTGGAAAATTTATTAAAACAACTTATAGACATAGATAATTTAATAAAAAAATAGTGAGTAAGATTATAAAAGTAAAAGCACGTCAAGTTTTTGACAGTAGAGGTAATCCAACAATTGAAGCTGAAGTTTTTATAAAAAATGATAGTGCAAAGGCTATTTGTCCTTCAGGTGCATCAACAGGTACATATGAAGCATTTGAGAAAAGAGATTATAAAAATAAAAAATATTTTGGTAAAAGTGTGCTTGGTGCAATTAAATTAATCAATTTAAAAATTTCTAAAAAACTTAAAGGTGAAAGCATTCATAATCAAGAAAAAATTGACTCAATCATGATAAATCTAGATGGCACAAGACAAAAAATGAAGCTGGGGGCAAATTCAATTCTTGCAGTCTCAATGGCAGTTAAGAAAATTTCTGCTAAACAAAAAAAGATACCCTTATATAAATCTTTTTTAGTAAAAAAAAATTTTAAGTTACCTTACCCATTAATGAATATAATTAACGGTGGAGCACATGCAAATAATGGTTTGCGAATTCAAGAATTTATGATTAGACCAGACTCTGCAAAAAGTTTTACTGATGCTATGAGAATATGTTTTCTTGTAATAAAAAATCTAAGCAAATTAATCAAAAATAAAAGATTATCCACATCTGTTGGTGATGAGGGTGGTTTTGCACCAATGATTAGTAACAATAAACAAGCTTTAGAATTAATAGTTTTAGCTATAAAAAAATCTGGATTTATTAATGGTAAAGATGTTTCAATTTGTTTGGATGTAGCTGCTAATGAATTGTTTAAAAAAAATAAATATTCCATTCATTCAAAAAATTTTTTATCTGTAGATAAAACTATCAACGAATATAAGAAAATGATTAGGAAATATAAAATCAAATCAATAGAAGATCCTTTTGCTGAAAATGATTGGATTGCTTGGAATAAACTTATGAAATCAGTTAACAAAGTTCAAATAGTTGGTGATGATCTTTATGTAACAAATTTAGAAAGGCTAAAAAAAGGGTTTTTGAACATCTCATCTAACGCAATACTTATAAAACTTAACCAAATTGGTACAGTTTCAGAAACACTTGAGGTAATAAAATTTGCTCAAATTATTGGTTTTAAAACTGTTATTTCCCATAGATCAGGTGATAGTGAAGATACCTTTATAGCTGATTTGGCTGTGGGAACTAATTCAAATCAGATAAAAACTGGCTCTTTGGCTCGATCTGAAAGAGTAGCCAAATATAACCAATTATTACGCATTGAAGAAGAACTTGGAAAAAAAGCTAGAATGAATAAAATTCATTAATGCTTAAAAGATTAAAAAAAAATTATTTTATTTTAGTTTCAACTTTTCTAATATTATATTTCTTTTTTAATCTTTTATCAGGAGAAAGAGGTCTAATCTCATATTTTGAAAAAAAACAAACTTTAAATGATCTCAAAGAAGAAAAATCTTTACTTATCAATCAAATTAAAGCCTTGGATTTTAAAAATTCGTTATTAAGTGACAATCTGGATCTTGATTATGTAGAAACTTTGATTAGAGAGAGATTTATGTTTGGAAAAAAAAATGAAAAAATTTATATAATTAAAAATAATGACAAAGAAAATTAGACCTAGGCATCCAGAAAAAGTTAAAAATCCTATAAATCCAATTAAAAAAAAACCAGACTGGATCAGATCTAAATTAATTAATAGTAAAGAATTTTTTACCACAAAAACTGTTGTTAACAGAAGTAATCTTGTGACAGTATGCCAAGAAGCTAATTGTCCAAATATCACTGAGTGTTGGAGTAAAAGACACGCCACATTTATGATTATGGGTGACACATGTACTAGAGCTTGTGCATTTTGTGATGTTAAAACTGGTAAACCAGAAAAACTAGATCCCTTTGAAGATATTAAGATAGCTAATGCAGTTAAAAAATTGAATTTAAGACATGTGGTTATTACTTCAGTTGACAGAGATGATTTACCAGATGGTGGATCAAATCATTTTAAAAAAGTAGTCGAAACTACCAGAAAAAAAAATCCAGATACTACTATTGAGGTATTAACACCAGATTTTTTAAGAAAAGGAGATTCCTATAAAAAATTACTTGAAGCAGATTTAGATGTATTTAATCATAATATTGAAACTGTACCGAGACTTTATTTAAAAGTTAGACCAGGAGCTAGGTATTTTGCATCACTAGAACTTCTAAAAAATGCAAAAAAAGATAACACTAAAGTATTTACTAAATCAGGAATAATGGTTGGTCTTGGAGAAGAGCATGATGAAATATTACAAGTTATGGATGATTTGAGATCTGCAAATGTAGATTTTATTACAATTGGTCAATATCTTCAACCATCTGTTAAACATCATCCTCTTGAAAGATATTATCATCCAGATGAATTTAAAGAACTAGAACTTATTGCAAAATCAAAAGGTTTTCTTTTAGTTTCATCTTCTCCTTTAACTAGATCTTCTTACCATGCAGATGAAGATTTTGCTAAACTTCAAAAAAATAGATTAAATTTAAATTAATGCCTAAAGCTTCTGTAAAGAGGTTAATTGAATGTCAAAAAAAAGATTTAATAAATCTTGTACTTGATATTGAAAAATATCCTCAATTTGTTCCTTTTTGCTATGATGCCAAGATCTATGAAAATAAAGATAAAGACGACTTACAAAAAATAATCGCTGATCTTACAATTGGCAAGGGACCTTTTAAAGATACTTATAAAAGTGATGTTGTATTCAATAAAAAAAAAGACACAATATTTGTCAAAAATATTGATGGACCTTTAAATCATCTTTCAAATAATTGGACATTTTCAGATAAAAAAAACGGAATTACAGAGGTTACTTTTGATATTGATTTTGAAATTAAAAATAAATTTCTAAATTCTTTAATGGTCGTTTCTTTTCAATTTGGTTTAGAAAAAATAGCTGATGCTTTTCAGAAAAGGGCTGAGGACTTATTTAACAGTTCTAAAAACTAATTCTAAAGCTTTTTTAACGGTAGCTTTTTGTATTAAGGATCTTTTTTTACTTTTGAATAAACACTTGTTTATTTGTGTTTTATTACCTATTTTTAATCCAATATAGACCAAACCTACCGGTTTTTGTTTAGTGCCGCCCCCAGGTCCTGCGATACCAGTTATTGATACATTGATTTTAGCTTTGGATATTTTAGATAAATTTTGAACCATTGCTAAACAACACTCATGGCTTACAGCACCATACTTCTTAATAATATTTTTATTTACTTTTAAAACTTCAATTTTTGCTTTGTTAGAATATGTAACAAGACCTAAATTAAATATTTTGGATGCACCATTAATTGAAGTAACTGTACTTGACAATAATCCACCTGTGCATGACTCTGCAAAAGAAATTTTAATTTTTTTTTTGATTAATAGTTTTATTATTGATTTCATTATATTAAATAAGTAGTTAAAACCATAAAACATATTAAAGACAAAACAACATAAAAACCTGCACAAACATCATCCATTATTACTCCAAAACTGTTTTTGAAATTTCTATCAAAATAATTTACAGGAAATGGTTTAGCGATATCAAAAAATCTAAATAACACGAAGCAAATACCATAAAAAATAATTGCCTCATTAGATGATTTTTCTATTCCATGAGAAATTTCGTAAAGATAAATTGGCAAGGATTGACCAATGAATTCATCTATGATTATTTCTTTTGGATCCTTGTTTTCATTATCTTTAATGTAGATTGCAATAGCCGAAAAGGACAAAATAAAAATTGTTATTAAAATAATTAATATAATGTTTGATGACAAATTAAGTATATGAAAAAAAATGTATAGAATTATTGTTGTAGCTAATGACCCAAAAGTGCCAGGAATTTTTGGAATTCTTCCTAGACCAAACATTGTAACAAATAATGTATTTAAAGTTTTAATCATATTTAGAAATTGATACTATTACCTCACAAGCTATTGCTTTTTCTTTTCCTATCAAACCTAATTTTTCTACTGTTTTTCCTTTTAAATTAATCTGATGTTTATTTATAGTTGTCAGTTTTGATATTGAATTGATTATTTTGTCTCGATATTTTGAAACTTTTGGCTTCTCACAAATTAAATTTATATCTAAATTATTTATTGAAAAATTAGATTTATAAAGATTTTTAATTATGGGTCTTAACATTTTTGGAGACCTTATGTCTTTAAATTTTTTTGTATTTGGAAAATAAGCACCAATGTCTTTTTTTCTCATAGCACCTAAAATTGCGTCTATTATTGCATGCAAAATTACATCTCCATCTGAATGTCCTTTAAGACCAGAATGAAAAGGAATTTTTACTCCACCAAGATAAAGATTTTTATTTCTTATCATTTTATGAATATCAAAGCCTATGCCAAAGTAAGTTTTGACAGTCTCAATATCACTTAAGTATGTAATTTTATTATTTTTGTTTTCACCCAGTATGAATCTGACCTTAGAATTATTGTTTATAAAAAGCGTAGCCTCATCGTTGACTCTCCTTTTTTCCTTAATTGCGAATTTGTATAATTCTTTGAATCTAAAGGCTTGTGGAGTTTGAGTTAATAAAGAATTATTTCTATTGAGGTTAAATATCTGATTTTTTATTTTATATTTTATCGAGTCCCTAGAATAAACAGCAGGAACAACAGCTTTATTTGATTTCAAATTTTTTAATATATTTTTGAGTAATTTAATTGAAAAATTTGGTCTTGCAGCGTCATGAATAAATACATTTTTTGGTTTATATTTTTTTAGATATTTTAAGGCTATTAAAGAAGAGTCTGATCTTTCTTTTCCACCCTTGATGACACTTATTGATTTTGGATACATCTTTTTTTTAAAATAATTAAGATTATTTGTTACTATTAATATTTTTTTAAAAAGCTTAGAATTTAATGATTTTTCAACAGAGTAATCTATAATCTCTTTATTTTTATAATAATATATTTGTTTAGATAGATTTTTATGAAATCTCTTACTTTTTCCAGCAGCTAGTATTACAAAATAGTTGTTCATTTGTTTAAATGCTATAATTCTAAATCATGTTAGAATTTTTGAAAAAAAATATATTCATAATTATTCTATCTAGTATCACACTATTTATTGGTTTTTTAACATTTTTAACCTTTATTGATCGAAGTTTTATAGAATTAAATCAAAATAATTTACAATATTTATTAATTTCAAATGTTTTTTTACTTTTACTCTTATTTGTATTGATCTTTGTTGAAATTAAAAGATCTATCAAAAATGATATAGATAAAGATGGGCTCTCGTCAAATAAAAGATATATCACTTATTTTTCTTTATTTACTTTAATACCATCAATTTTAATTTCTGTTTTTTCATTGTTTTTGTTTTCTTACGCATTAGAAAAATATTTTGATAAAAAAGTTACTACTGTTGTTAACAATTCATATGAGTTAGCTAAAAATTATGTTCAAGAGGTAAGAAATAAGATTGAAGCTGATATAATTTTAATAGCCTTTGATACTAATAAAAGTGCTAATTTTTTGAATGATAACTCAAATGAATATCTCAGATTTTTGAAAACTCAAAAACTTATAAGAAATGTTGATGAGATCCATATAATTGATCAAAATAAAAAATTACTTTACTCTAGCGAAACGCTTGATAAGTACATACCTCCAGTTGATAAAGCTTTAAATTTAGTTTTGGAGGATGATCGTCCATTAAAAATAATAAATGCTCCAGCAAATATTTCTGCAGCAATTATAAGATTACAAGAATTTGATGATAGATTTTTATATGTTGTAAAATATCTTGATAAAAATATTTCATCATATTTAAATGAATCTCAAGAGGCTATAAGTTTTTATTATAATGTTGAAGAAAGAAGTACAGGGATTAAGATTTCATTCGCAATCATTTATATTATAATTGTCTCACTACTATTATTTGTATCTATTACTATTGCTATTAGATTTTCATCAAGATTTTTCAGATCTATAAATAATTTGATTATAGCATCAAAAGAAATTGGTCTTGGTAATTTGAATACTAAAGTTCCTGAGGTAAAGACAGACAAAGATTTAGAAGTTTTAAACAAAAATTTTAACATGATGACTTATCAATTAAAAAATCAACAAGAAAAACTTTTGATTAATGAGAGACATGAAGCATGGGAAAATTTAGCTAGAAAACTTGCTCATGAAATTAAAAACCCTCTTACACCAATACAATTAACTATTGATAGAATAAAAGATAAATATTTAAACCAAGTTTTAGAAAAAGATCAAAATAATTTTAAAGAAAATTTGAAAATTATAAACAATCAAATTAAACAAATTGAAAACTTGGTCAATGAATTTTCAGATTTTGCTAGAATGCCAAAACCAATATTAAAAAACAATGACCTGATAAGAATTTTGAAAGAGAATATAAGATTATTATCAGAGATTGATAGTTCTATTGATATTATTCTTTCCAAAAATAAAGATGAAATTTTATTAAATTGTGACAAGGAACAAATTAGTAGAGTATTTTTAAACTTAATAAAAAATTCAATTGAAAGTATACAGCAGAAAGCTCAAAAAGAGCCAGATTTCGCAAAGAAAATTACAATTGAAATTTCCCAAAATTATGACCATATTAAATTCATATTGATTGATAACGGTATTGGTTTTAATGAAATAAAAGGAAACATTAAGGATATATTAAATCCATATTTTACAACAAAAAAAAATGGTACGGGGTTAGGATTATCAATAGTAAATAAAATAATTAATGATCATAACGGTAAACTTGATTTTTTTTCTGTATCAAACGGTGCAAAGATAGAAATTAATTTTAAATTAAATGGCGACAGAAATCTTAATAGTTGATGATAATGCGGATATTAGAAATATCCTTAATGAATTAATAATTGATGCAGGCTATAAAACAAGAGTCGCTGCTAATTATAACCAAGCATTATCTGAAATTGACAAAAAAATTCCTGACGTTGCAATCTTAGATGTAAAATTAGACAAAGGAGATAATGATGGTATTGAATTATTATCTCATATCAAGTCAAAGAACAAAGATGTTCCCGTCATAATTATCACTGGACATGCTAATATTGAGATGGCTGTAAATTCATTAAAACATGGAGCTTTTGAATTTATAGAAAAACCCTTTGACCAAACTAGATTGTTAAATTTTGTAAGAAGAGCTGTTGAAAATATAAACTTAAAATCACAAAATAAAGAATATGAGTCTAAATTATTTTATTCATATGAATTAATTGGTGAAAGCAAAAATATATCAACCATTAGAGATCAAATTGATAAAATTTCTTTGACTGAAAGTAGAGTTTTAATAAATGGACCTTCAGGAGCTGGTAAAGAATTAATCGCTAGAAAAATTCATAAAAAGTCTAAAAGGAATAATAAACCTTTCGTTATTTTAAATGGAGCATTGCTTGATGCAAACAAATATGAATTAGAGTTATTTGGTGAGGAAAAAAATAATGGATCCATTTCTTATGGGGCATTAGAAAAAGCAAATCAAGGAACGTTATTAATTGACCAGGTATCAGAAATTCCTTTAGAAATTCAATCTAAAATATTGAGAGTTTTAACAGATCAAAAATTTAAGAGATTAAATGGAAATAATGATATAAATGTTGACGTAAGATTAATATGCTCCTCTAGTAAAGACTTGAAGGATGAAGTAAAAGATGGAAATTTTAGGGAAGATCTTTATCATCGGCTAAATGTATTTGAAATAAACATTAAACCATTAAGTGATAGAGTTTCAGATATTCCTTTATTGATAAAATACTTTTCTAGAAAAATCTCAGAAAGTTATAATATCAAAGAATTAGAAATAGATGATAATGATAGCTATATTTTGAATCATAATTGGCAAGGAAATGTTAGAGAATTGAGAAATTTAATTGAAAGAATTGCTATTCTACAACCTGACACGAAAGAAAAAATTTCAGCAATAGTTAAAGAATCTCTGAAAATTGAGAGACTAAACGATAAAATTGAAGAAAATAGCCTTTCTATACCATTAAAAGAAGCTAGAGAAAAATTTGAAAAAGAGTATTTAACTATTCAATTAAAAAAATTTAATGGAAATATATCTAAAACCGCTAATTTTGTTGGAATGGAAAGAAGTGCTCTCCACAGAAAACTCAAAGGTTTGGGGATAAAAGAATTTAATTAAAATGAATATAATAATTTGTGGTGCTGGAAGGGTAGGCTTTACTATAGCTAAATTATTGAGTGAGCAAGGACATTCAATAACTGTTATAGATCAATCTAGTGAGGATATACAAAAAATTAATGATAGTTTAGATGTTAAAGCTATTGTTGGCAAAGCTACTTACCCATCTATTCTTGAAAAAGCCAATGCTATTGAAACAGATATGATTATAGCTGTGACAAGAAATGATGAAATTAACATGTTGATTTGTCAAATAGCTTTCTCAATTTTTAAAATACCTAAAAAAATTGCAAGAATCAGATCACAAGATTATCTAAATCCAAGATTTACTGGTGTTTATAATAAAGAGAATTTGCCCATAGATGTAATTATTTCTCCAGAAATAGAAATTGCAAGGTCAATACAACGAAAATTAGAAGCACCAGGAGCACTTGATAGCGTACCTTTTGCAGAGAATAAAATTAGGCTTCTTGAAATTTTAATTAAAGATAATTGTAAATCTATAGATATTAAATTTAATGAATTAACGAAAAAATATCCAAAATTAGATGCAAATATTATTGGTATCAATAGAGATGAAAAGTTTTTTATACCAAAAAAAACAGACTCAGTTAAAAATGGAGATAAGATTTATGTTATAATCAACTCATCTCAAACGTCAGAAACGTTAGAAGCTTTTGGGCATTTGGAAAAAATTTCAAATAAAGTTTTAATTATAGGTGGAGGAAATATTGGATTTAATCTTGCTAAAAATATTGAAGAAACTTTAGAAATTGTGAGGGTTAAGATTGTAGAAAAGAATAAACAAAGAGCAGAGTACTTGGCAAATGAACTTAATGATACAATAGTAATAAATGGAGATGGTTTAGATGAGGAGGTGTTAACAGAGGCAAATTTGGATGAAGCTGAAACTGTGTTGGCACTTACTAATGATGATGAAGATAATTTGATGGTGAGTGTATTAGTTGAAAAGTTTACAAAAGATGAAAAAAAAATCGACGAAAAAAGAACAATGGCTCTCATCAATAAACCAAATTATTCTTTACTCCAATCATCTTTAAAAATTGATGATTTGATAGATCCTCGTATGACTACAGTTTCTAGTATTTTAAAACATATTCATAAAGGGACAATTGAAAATGCTTATACGATTTCCAATGGAGAATATGAGGTTATTGAAGCAGAGATCATTGAGACTTCCGAATTAATTAATAAAGAATTGAAAAATTCAAATTTACCTGATGAATTAAGAATTGGTGCTGTTTTAAGAAATAAAAAAGTAATTATTCCAAGATCAAATTTTATATTTAAAAAGGATGATAGAGTTGTTTTTATTGTAAAAAAAGATTCTATATCTTTTGTAGAAAATATTTTTAGCTTAAGTTCAGTTTAATTGATGTTAAGATTACAACTTCGTTATTTAAGTTTTTTTTTGGGATTAATCTCAATTTTATCTTTTTTTAATATATTATATTCTTATTATTTAAATCTTTATTTAAACCTTAATACTTATTATTACAGTTTATTTACATCATTATTGCTATCAATAATTTTTTATAAAATTAATTTATACGAAAAAAAATTATCGATATTTGATAAAATTTTAACTGTTTTTTTTGGATATATCTTTCTTCCTGTGATTTTATCAATTCCGTTCTATTTCAGTATTTATAATTTAACTTTTTTGAATTCATATTTTGAATCAATTTCTGGTTTTACCTCAACGGGCTTTAGTATCTTTGAAAATATTCGAAATATCGATCAAAGTTTAATACTTTGGAGATCATCGACTCAGTGGTTGGGAGGTTTGTACTTTCTTTTTTCTATCATCTTTTTAATAGATATTTATGACGAAAATTTAAAAAAAACTCTTACAAATTTTATTTCATTTGACAGCTCAGAAATATTTAAACAAACTTTAAAAGTTTTTTTATTATACTCGTCATTAACACTTTTAATTTTTATAATCTTAAATTTTTTTTCAATTAGATCATTTAATTCGTTAAACTTAGCTTTAACTTTAATATCTTCTGGAGGCTTTTTACCTGATAATGACCTTTCAAATATAATAAGAGAGAATTCACAATTAATAATATTATCAATATTAATGCTGATTTCATTTTTTAGTATTTTTTTTATTTATAATTTAATTTTTTTTAAAAGTCGAAATTTTAATTTTTTCTATGAGGATTTTCATTTAATTATTTATTATTTAATTGTTATATCAATTTTCTTTCTTTTTTTCAGTTTTAATAATGATTTTTTCCCGAATTTATTAGCAATATCGAGTAGCATCTCCAATATCGGTTTTTCCATAGAGATTGAACAAAAAAATTTATCATTTTTATTTTTGATTATGGTTATAATTGGTGGTTCTTTTTTTTCAACAAGTTCTGGGTTAAGATTTGTTAAGATATATTCTTTATTTAAATATTCACTCAACCAAATTCTTTTATTTAGTAAACCTAAGAACATTTTTATGAACAAATTAATTTTTAGTAAAATTAGTTTTACTTTTGAAGAAATAAATAGATATTTTTTAACTGTCTTAATTTTTATTTTGTCACTAATCATACTTACTTGTTTGTTGAGCTTAAGTGGAATTAATTTCGAGAATTCATTTAAATTATCAATTTTGACTTTAATGAATACTGTTAATTCTTCAATTTATGGAATAGGTAATTTTGACTTTAATAACTTACATTTTTTTACTAAATATTGTTTTATTTTATTTATGATTATTGGTAGATTAGAGTTGTTAACAATCCTTTTACTTTTTAAAAAATTTCTTTTTAAAAATTAATATATTGTTGTATATGTATATTTTATATAAGCGCCCTTAGCTCAGCTGGATAGAGCATCGGTTTTCTAAACCGAGGGTCGTAGGTTCGAATCCTTCAGGGCGCGCCATTTATGTCTTTTTTTCAATAAAAATTTAAATAATTTACTTGACTTGAATCTGTAAATTTCTCCTTCTTCTTTAAATTTATCTTGAACAGTTATTTTTAACATGCTTAAATTATGAATATTCAAAACGATGTTTTGAATTATTTGTTAACAAATAAATAACAGAAGGAAGAATAATGTTTAAATACTTAAAACAATTAACTTCTTTAGTTGCTATGGTAGCTGTGTTGTTCACTTTTACAACAGAGTCTATGGCTGCTAAAAAATCTAAGACACTTAAAAACACTCAAAAAAAGGGTTTTGTAAGATGTGGAGTATCTCAAGGTCTTCCAGGATTTTCTAACGCTGATGCTGCAGGAAATTGGACTGGTGTTGATGTTGATGTATGTAGAGCGGTAGCTGCTGCAGTTCTAGGTGATGCAAACAAAGTTAAGTTTACACCACTAAGTGCTAAAGAAAGATTTACAGCTTTAACTTCTGGTGAGATTGATATCTTATCTAGAAACACAACTTGGACTCTTTCTAGAGATGCTGATATCGGACTTACTTTCGTAGGTGTAAACTTTTACGATGGACAAGGTTTCATGGTAAGAAAAAGTTCAGGTATTACTTCAACAAGCCAATTCAAAAATGGTATCTCAGCTTGTACAAATATTGGTACAACAACTGAGTTAAACATGAGAGACTTCTTTAACTCTAAAGGAATTTCTTATGAGCCGGTTGCTTTTGAAAAAGCTGACGAAGTTGTAGCTGCTTACGATGCTGGTAGATGTGATACTTACACTACTGATAAATCTGGTTTAGCTGCTCAAAGAACTAAAATGAAGAACCCTGACGAACATATTGTTTTACCAGAAACTATTTCTAAAGAACCTTTAGGACCAGTTGTAAGACAAGGTGATGCAGTTTGGGAAGATATCGTTAGATGGTCATTAAATACTATGATCGAAGCAGAAGAGTATGGAATTACTTCTGCTAATGCAGACTCAATGAAAACTTCTGATAATCCAGCTATTAAAAGATTAGTTGGAGCTGAAGGTGAGTTAGGTGCTGCTTTTGGTCTAGATAATGACTGGAGCCTAAGAATTATCAAGCAAGTTGGTAACTACGGTGAAAGTTATAAGAGAAATATAGCTGACACTGGAATTTTACCAGACAGAGGTCCAAACCAATTATGGACTAAGGGCGGAATACTTTACGTTCCACCTGCAAGATAATTGTAGCTTAAAACATTTAAAAAGGGCTAGATTTTTCTAGCCCTTTTTTTTATAAACTCATATATAATCACATCGTGAATTTTAGACCTAAAGATATAGTTCCTCAATTAATTACAGTTATAGCTGTAGTACTTATCTTCGGTTTTTTTACATACAATGCTCAAATCAACATGGAAAATAGAGGTATTGATTTTGGTTACGGTTTTTTATCTCAAGAGTCTTCATTTGATGTTCAGTTTTCTTTAATAGAATATGATGGATCGCATTCATATTTTAGAGCATATTTAGTTGGTCTTTTAAATACAATACTTGTTTCTGTTATAGGTATTATAATTGCAACCATTCTTGGAGTAATAGTTGGTGTCGCAAGATTATCTCCAAACTATTTAATAAATAAATTTGCAGCTTTTTATGTTGAATTTTTTAGAAATATTCCATTATTACTTCAGATTTTTTTTTGGTATTTTGCTGCATTAAGAGCTTTGCCGTTACCACAAGATGCTGAAGCAATATTTGGTATTTTTTTCTTGACCATAAAGGGACTGTATGTTCCAGCATTTATTTGGCAAAATTTTAATGTTTTCTTTTATTCGATTGTTGCTGCAGTAATTGCGATTATCGTAATCAGAATTCATGCAAAAAAAGTTCAAGAAAGTCAAGGAAAACAAATTCCAGTTTTTTTTATTTCAATAGGATTAATATTTATTCTTCCTCTTTTAAGTTTTTTACTCGGTGGAGTAAGTCTTTCATTTGAAGTTCCAGTTTTAAAACAACTAGCAACAACATCATTTATTTATGAAGGTGGTGTAAGTTTGCCTCCAGAATTAATTGCTTTAACATTATCTTTATCTTTGTATACAGCTACTTTTATTGCAGAGTGTGTACGAGCAGGGATTCAGGGGGTGGGCAAAGGCCAAAAAGAGGCCGCTGCCTCTATAGGTCTTACTCCAAACCAAGTATTAAAACTTGTGATAATGCCCCAAGCTTTAAGAATTATAATCCCACCTACTACTAATCAATATTTAAATCTTACAAAAAATTCATCTTTAGCAGCTGCGATTGCTTATCCAGATTTGGTTTTGGTTTTTGCAGGAACTGCTTTAATGCAAACAGGTAAAGCTATTGAAATAGTTTCTATTACAATGTTTACCTATTTAACTTTAAGTATTTCAATATCAATCTTAATGAATTGGTATAATAAAAAAATAGCTATTCAGGAGAAATAATGTCTAAAGTAAATTTTTTAAAACCTGATAAGGCTAATTTGAATACTTTTTTATATCTGGGTACATTTCTATTTTTCATTAGTATTTTTGATGTTTTTCTAAATTCTTTTTTTAACGTAAATTTGACAGGTTTTTTGCCTAACTTTTTAAGTTTTTTATTACCTTTAATACTTGGTTTTATTGGTCTTTATTTTATTAGAATAGAATACAGTGGTATAAAAAATTTAGATCTTTTAAACAAACATATAAATACTAATAATTTTAATGCTATCTTATCGTTATTAATAATATTTGTAATTATTAAATCACTTCCACCAATACTCAGTTGGTTTGTAATTGATGCAAGTTTTGCAGGAGACACTAAGGATGTTTGTACGGGTTCTGGTGCTTGTTGGACCTATATAAAAGTCTGGATGAGAAGATTTATGTATGGAATGTATCCAAATGCAGAACAATGGAGAATTAATCTATCGTTTATCTCTCTAGTTTTGCTTGGCGCTGTAGGATATTTTGCTACTGATAGATTTAAAAAATATTTAACCTTATATTATGTTGTAATTTATCCATTAATTGCTTTTTTATTTATTTTTTTCTTTATATCAGGTGGACCAGTATTTTTTGATTTTTCATATGGAATAATTGCTGCAATTTTATCAATAATAATTGGTTTTTTTATACCTAGTAAGTTTAGATTTTATTATTTTCTAATAGTACCAATTTTACTTTACATCGTATTAAAGTATTTCATTTTCTTTGAAGAATATATTGAACTAGGAAAATTAGATGGTTTAAATTGGGTAGAAACTGGAGCTTGGGGAGGTTTATCTTTAACATTTATAATATCTTTTTTCTGTTTGATATTCTGTTTTCCAATAGGTATGGCTTTTGCTTTAGGTCGAAGATCTGGTTTTCCTTTAATAAGATATATTTCAGTTGGGTTTATTGAATTTTGGAGAGGAGTTCCTTTAATTACAGTGTTGTTTATGTCTGCTGTAATGTTTCCAATGTTTTTACCAGAGGATTTTTTCATTGATAAGTTGGTCAGAGCAATAATAGCTATTTCATTATTTGAAGCTGCTTATGTTGCAGAAGTTATTCGTGGGGGGTTACAAGCACTTCCAAGAGGTCAGTACGAAGCTGCAAAATCATTAGGTATGGGATACTGGAAAATGCATATTTTTGTAATTTTACCTCAAGCTTTAAAATTAGTAATTCCTGGAATTGCAAATACATTTTTAGCTTTAGTAAAAGATACTCCATTAATTTTTGTAGTAGGTCTGTTAGAAATAGTTGGAATGTTAAATTTAGCTAAAACTAATCCAAAATGGTTGGGTTTTGCAATGGAAGGTTATGTTTTTGCTGCAATAATTTTCTGGATTATTTGTTATGCAATGAGTAAATATAGCTATAATTTAGAACAAAAATATAAAACCGATAGATAGAATTTATGTCAGAAAATATAATTCAAATAAATAACATGAATAAATGGTTCGGTGATTTCCAAGTGCTCAAAGGAATAAATTTAGAAGTAAAACCAAAACAAAAGATTGTAGTTTGTGGTCCCTCTGGATCAGGTAAATCAACTTTAATTAGATGCATTAATAGACTAGAAGAACATCAAGAAGGAAATATAGTTGTTGATGGAACAGAGCTTACTGAGGATACTAAAAATATAGAACAAATTAGAGCAGAGGTTGGAATGGTTTTTCAACAATTCAATCTTTTCCCGCATTTATCTATTTTAGATAATTGTACGTTAGCACCTATATGGGTTAAAAAAATGCCCAAAAAAGATGCAGAGGAATTAGCTTTAAAACATTTAGAAAGAGTTCAAATACTTGATCAAGCTCAAAAATATCCAGGCCAATTATCAGGTGGACAACAACAAAGAGCTGCAATAGCTAGAGCTTTATGTATGGAACCAAAAATAATGCTTTTTGATGAACCAACATCTGCTTTAGATCCAGAAATGATAAAAGAAGTTCTTGATGTAATGGTAAATCTAGCAAAACAAGGAATGACTATGATTGTTGTAACTCATGAAATGGGTTTTGCTAAAGAAGTAGCTGATCAAATGATATTTATGGATGAAGGGATGATAGTAGAAAAAGCCGATACTAAGGAATTTTTTGCTAATCCTAAGAGTGATAGGACTAAACTTTTTTTGAGCCAGATACTATAGTCAATATTAATTTCAAGGAATATTTCTCAAATAATAGCATAAGTATTGCTTGACATATTTCTGGTATTATTGGTTTTTTGTTAAAAATAAAAAAAAATATTGTTGCAGTAGGTATCAAAAACTAGTTGAATAAGTTTTTATAAAAAATTAAGAGGGGTCTTAATGGAAGATAATTTTAACAAACATTTAGGCAATAAGCTTAAACTAAGAAGACTAGCTTTGGGTCTTACCCAGACAAAAGTTGCAAAAGCAATTAATGTTACATTTCAACAAATACAAAAATATGAGAAAGGTACTAATGGAGTTAGCTCATTAAGGTTGCTACAACTTTCAAATTACCTAAAAGTTCCGATAAACTATTTTTTTGAAGATTTTTCAGAATATTTAATAAATTTAGAGAAATCTCAAGAAGGTCATATGAATGTAAATTATAACTTTTTAGTAAAATTGTATTCAGAGCTAAATTCTGATCAAAAATTAAAATTTAATAAATCTTTACAGGTTCAGAGCAACATATCTAAAGTGGGATAATCAATGGCTCCTCGGGCAGGACTCGAACCTGCGACCAATTGATTAACAGTCAACTGCTCTACCAACTGAGCTACCGAGGAATGTCAAACTAAAGATACATATTTGAAAATTTCATGACTGTCAAAAAAAAAATATAAATTAGATATAAATTGTTCTAATCTCTTTATCTAATTTAAGTGTATTTTTTTATAATCATATAAAGGTAAATTTTGTAAAAATATCTTTAATTGTTCATGTGTTTTAATTTCATTTTCTAAAAAAGACATAATTAAATCTGGAATGAAAATATTAGAAATACTATTCTCTAATTGATAGTTTCTGTTATCTCCAAAAATTTTAGCAATAAATAACGAAGGTTTTGCACTATTAGGTGAGTCTACTCTTCGCCAGTGATCTGATGTTAATAATAACAAAACATCTTTTTCTTTATCTAAAATATTAAAAATTTTTTTTAACAAAAAATCTGAATATTTTAATTTCATTAAGTAATGTTCGGTATCAGTTTTAGCATTCATATTAAATTCATCTCTAATATGTTTTGATGAAACAAGGTGCCCTAAGTTGTTAGTGTGTGGCAAAAAAAGGTGAAAATAAAAAAAATTATCTTTACTTTTGATAATATCAGCAAATCTGTCCGTATCAATATCTAGGTCTTTACTAAGAAATATTTTTTGATGATTTTCAATTTTTAAATTGTTTAACTGATTTATATCAAAGTCTGCTCTTTTATTAAAAAAATCATGAATTTTGGAAATATATCTTATAGGCGTTAAAGTGTTAATTACGCCATCAAAATAAAATTTTAATTGATTATAGTTTTTTTCACAATTATTTTTGGATATTCTCAGCATGGTGCAATAAGGTAAAGCTTCACTAAATATCCGAAAAGAAAATTTTTTTTTAATTAATGTATTAAAAATAGTATTCTCAATATTAAAATCAATTTTTCTATTTTTATCATCTAAAATTTTCATTTTATAATCTTCAAAAATTAAGTCTTTTATTTGTGTTTTCATTAATGTAGAGGGAGCAGAATATAATGTAGCACTAGATGGTGAATAGGTTTGATTGTGAATAATAGATTTATCTATGATCTTTTTTGTAAATTCTAAATTTAATCCAAAATTATTATCAATATAGCTTGGATCATATTCATCTAATAAAATCCATATGACTTTTTTTTCCATATTTGATCTATTCATTGTCAAGTCATTATAAAAAATATTTGCAGATCTTTTTGAAATATCAAAAATCATGAATAAGAAAAAAACTAAACTAAATGAAATAATAAAATTTATGATTATATCTAAATATTTATTATTTAAAATTAATAGTACTATGAATATTATGATTAATGGAAATAAAATCTTTAAAAAAGACACCAAAAAAAATAAATTTCCTGATAAAATTTTACTCAAAAAAATTGTAATTAAAGTTTTGAAATCAATTACATTCGCATAAAAAAAAGGTATTTGTATCAACTTAAAAAGAACTAAAGTTATTATTGAAGTATCAATAATCTTTAAAATTTTTTTTGAAATCAAAAGATTAATTTTTGAGTAAACTAAATACAAAAAGTAAAATAAAAAAAGAGAAAAAAAAAACAAAATTATTGTATTAAATATTAAATAACCATTAGAGACAAAAAATTGAGTTTTCCAATTAAAGAAATAGAATTCAGTAAAAATTAATGAAAAACTTATTATTAAAGCATAGATTTTAGATTGAGAAATGTTTGAAATAATGCTCATAAGTTATATATAATACAATTAGTTTTATATTTGATTCTATGAAATACTATCTTAAATTTCTTTTAAACATATTTTTTTTATTATTTTTTCTTTCTGCCAATGCTTATGCATATTTTGACCCAGGCACTGGTAGTTTTATAATTCAAGCTATTTTAGGGTTTCTTGCAGCCGGATTAGCAACAGCGACAATGATGTGGAGTAAAGTTAAAATTTTTTTGTCAAAAATTTTTAATAAAAAACAAAAAGAGGATGATTTAAAAAAAAATAATGACGAAAGTGTTAATTGATTTTTTATGGAGGCAACGCCCGGAATCGAACCGGGATACAAGGATTTGCAATCCTCTGCGTAACCATTCCGCCACGTTGCCTTGTATTTTATCAATAACTTCAAATAATTTTATATTAAATATTTAGCATTAGTCTATTAAATAACAATACAATTTCATTATTGTTAATTTGGATTATTAAATTATAAACTACTTACATCCATGAATACCGATAAATATATACATTCTGAAGTAGAAGATATGATTTACTCTTACTGGGAAAAAAATAGATTATTTAAACCAAAAAAGAATTCAAAAAAATTTTCAATAGTTATTCCACCACCTAATGTAACTGGAAGTCTTCATATGGGACATGCATTAAATAATTCGATTCAAGATATGCTTATTCGATATTATAGAATGAATAATTATGAAACATTATGGCAACCTGGAACAGATCATGCAGGTATAGCAACCCAAGCACTTGTTGAAAAAAAATTGGAAAAAGAAAACTTAAACAAAAAAGATTTAGGAAGAGAGGAATTTGTTAAAAAGGTTTGGGAATGGAAAGATCAGTATGGAGACATAATAATCAATCAACTAAAAAAACTTGGTTGTTCATGTGATTGGTCAAGAAATGCATTCACAATGGATGATAATCTCTCAAAATCGGTAATTAAGGTATTTGTTGAACTCCATAGAAAAAAGTTAATTTATAAGGCAAAAAAATTAGTTAATTGGGATACGGTTTTAAAAACTGCTATTTCAGATTTAGAAGTTGATCAAAGAGAAATGAACTCTAAGATCTATTACATTAAATACCCAATTGAAAATTCACCTGATTTTATTACTATTGCTACAACAAGGCCCGAAACAATGCTTGGAGATACTGCAATTGCAGTCAATCCTAAAGATAAGAGGTACAAGTCTTATGTTGGTAAAACAGTCATAATACCTATTGTTGGTAGAAAAATAAAAATTATCAAAGATAATTATGCAGATCCTGAACAAGGCACTGGAGCATTAAAGATAACACCGGCACATGATTTTAATGATTACGATGTTGGTCAAAGAAATAAACTTAAAATCATAAATATTTTTACAAGAGATGGAAAAATAAATGATAATGGACCAAAAGATTATGTGGGACTTGATCGATTTGATGCTCGAAAAAAAATATTAAATCAACTTAAAGAAAAAGATTTTTTTGTGAAAGAGGAAGACATAAAAAATAAAGTCCCTTATGGTGATAGATCTAATTCTGTAATAGAACCTTTTTTGACTGAACAATGGTTTGTTGATGCAAAGAAATTGGCTGTTAAGGCAAAAAAAATTGTAAAATTAAAAAAAACAAATTTCTTTCCAAATAATTGGTCAAAAACTTATTTTCAATGGATGAATAATATTGAGCCATGGTGTATTTCAAGACAGCTATGGTGGGGACATCAAATTCCAGCATGGTATGGACCTGATAAAAAAATATTTGTTGCTTTAAATGAAAAGGAGGCAAATAAACAAGCTAAGAAACATTATAAAAAAAATGTACAACTTATAAGAGATCCTGATGTTTTGGATACATGGTTTTCGTCTGGATTGTGGCCATTTGCAACTTTAGGATGGCCAGATAACAAAGATTATGTGAAAAAATTTTATCCAACAACAGTTTTAGTTACTGGTTTTGATATTATATTTTTCTGGGTAGCAAGAATGATTATGTTTGGAATGGAATTTTTAAACAAAGAACCTTTTAAAGATATTTATGTACATGCATTAGTAAGAGACGAAAAAGGACAAAAAATGTCTAAGTCTAAAGGCAATGTAATTGATCCATTAAACTTAATAGAAAAATATAGTGCAGACGCATTAAGATTTACTTTACTTTCAATGGCCTCCCCAGGAACAGATGTTAAGCTTTCTGAGGACAGAGTTAAAGGATATAGAAATTTTTTAAACAAGCTATGGAATGCTAATAATTTTTTAATTACAAATAAATGTGACTTTAATAAAACAGATAAAATCCCTAAAACTAATTTAAATATTAATAAATGGATCTATTCTGAGTTAATAAATATCAAAAATAAAATTCAAAAAAATATTGAGGATTATCGATTTGATGAAGCTGCTAAAAATGCTTATCAATTTGCATGGCATTCATATTGTGACTGGTATATTGAACTCTCAAAAACAATACTTTATTCAAATGATAAAAAGGCTAAAAAAGAGGTAAAAGAAGTATCAGCTTATATCTTTAAACAAATATTGGTATTACTTCATCCATTCATTCCATTTGTAACCGAGCAAATATGGCTTAAAAATAAGTTTGATAAATCAAATAAGAATTTTCTAATGTATAAAAATTGGCCCTCTGGCAAAGTTAAAAAGGATCAATCTCAAAAAGAAGTTAAAAAAATAATTGATATAATTTCAGAATTAAGATCATTTAAAAATGAACTAAATGTCAGTCCGGGTTCATATGTTGATATATCGATTAATAAAGTAGCAAAAAAAAATAAATTATTAATGAGTAGTAATGAGATAATTCTTAAAAGATTAGGTCGTATTAATAACTTTTTTGATAAAGAACAAGATAAGCCGTCAGCTACTCTTGTCATTTCAGGCGATATTTTTAAAGTATATTTTGATGAAAATGTTGATTTAAATTTAATTAAAGAGAATTTACGAAAAAGGCAGAATAAATATCAAGAAGAATTAGACAAAATTTCACAAAGATTATCAAATAAAGGATTTGTAGATAGAGCACCAAAAAATATTGTTGAACAAGAAAAAACTAACTATAGTAACTTGCAAGATGATATCAAAAAGATATCTTTAACAATTGAAAGTTTATAATGCGGAAATTTGACAAAAAAAAATTACCAAGTCGACACACATCTTTAGGTGCTGATAGAGCTCCTCATCGTTCTTTCTATTATGCAATGGGTGAGACAGAAAAAGATGTTTCAAAACCTTTTGTAGGAGTTGTATCTACATGGAATGAGGCAGCTCCTTGCAATATAGCCTTAATGAGACAAGCTCAATCAGTCAAAAAGGGTGTAAGAGCATCAGGCGGAACACCTAGGGAATTCTGCACAATTACTGTTACTGATGGTATCGCAATGGGTCATGAGGGAATGAAATCTTCGTTGATTTCAAGAGAAGTAATAGCAGATAGTGCTGAATTAACTGTAAGAGGTCATTGTTATGATGCATTAGTAGGTATTGCTGGTTGTGATAAATCTTTACCAGGCTTAATGATGTCCATGGTAAGATTAAATGTACCAAGTGTATTTATTTATGGAGGATCAATATTACCAGGTAAATATAAGGGAAAAGATGTAACTGTAGTTGATGTGTTTGAAGCTGTTGGTAAACATTCTTCAGGAAAAATGTCAGCTAAAGAATTAAGAAAATTAGAATTAGTTGCATGTCCAACAGCAGGAGCGTGTGGTGGTCAGTTTACCGCTAATACTATGGCCTGTGTATCAGAAGCAATTGGTTTAGCTTTGCCTTACTCAGCGGGAACTCCTGCTCCATATGAAGAAAGAGATAAATATGCAAAAGCAAGTGGTAGAATGGTAATGGAATTATTAGCAAAAAAAATCAAGCCAAGAGACATTGTAACAAGAAAAGCATTAGAAAATGCTGCAACAATTGTTGCTGCAACTGGTGGTTCAACTAATGCTGCATTACATTTACCTGCAATTGCCAATGAAGCAGGGATAAAATTTGATTTAATGGATGTTGCAAAAATATTTAAAAGAACCCCTTATCTTGCAGATTTAAAACCAGGGGGAAAATATGTTGCTAAAGATATGTGGTTAGCAGGTGGTGTACCAATGCTTCTAAAAACTCTTTACGATGGAGGTTATATTCACGGCAACTGCATGACAGTTACTGGGAAAACAATGAAAGAAAACTTAAAAGGAATAAAATTCAATCCAAAACAAAAAGTTTTAAGAGCATATAATAGACCGTTATCACCAGATGGTGGGGTTGTAGGATTAAAAGGTAATTTAGCCCCAGAAGGTGGTATAGTTAAAATTGCAGGATTAAAAAAATTACAATTCACTGGAAAAGCAAGATGTTTTGATAATGAAGAAAGCGCAATGAAAGCGGTTCAAAGCAGAAAGTATAAAGATGGTGATGTGATCATTATTAGATATGAAGGTCCAGTTGGTGGACCTGGTATGAGAGAAATGCTTTCAACAACTGGTGCAATTTATGGTCAAGGAAAAGGAGAAAAGGTTGCTTTAATAACTGATGGAAGATTTTCAGGTGCAACGAGAGGATTTTGTGTTGGTCACGTTGGACCAGAAGCAGCGTTAGGTGGACCGATTGCTCTTTTACGTAATGGTGATGTGATTGATATAGATGCCAAAAAAGGAACAATAAATGTTAGATTAACTAGAGCACAACTAGCTTCAAGAAGAAGAAAATGGAGGGCTAGAAAATCTGATTTTGGATCAGGAACGCTTTGGAAATACGCACAAACTGTTGGACCTGCATATTTAGGTGCACCGACACATCCAGGTAAGAAAAAAGAAGTTAAGGATTATTCGAAAATTTGATGAAAATTCGCCCAGTTATTTTATGTGGTGGAGCAGGTACAAGACTCTGGCCAAAAGCAAAAAAACATCAAGCAAAACAGTTTATAAATTTTGGTAATTGGACTTTATTAGGCAAAACTCTTGAGAGAGTAAAAGCGTCTATTTTTGATGAACCAATTATAAGTACTAATTCAAAATATCTCAAACAAGTAAAGCAGCATTTAAAAAAAAATAAGATAACAAAATTTAAGATAATTCTTGAACCAGCAAAGAGGAATACCGCACCCGCAATATTAAGTTCTGCATTAATAAAAGATATCCCAAATGAGCAACCTATGATTTTTTTAGCTGCTGATCATTTGATAGAAAAGGTTGGTTTATTCAATAAAGCCATCAAAAAAAATCAAAACAAACTTACCCAAAATAATATTTTTATTTTTGGGATTAAACCAACAATTCCCTCCAGTGAATTTGGTTATTTTTTAACGTCAAATAATAAAGTTTCTAGATTTTTAGAAAAACCAAGTGAGACAAAAGCTAAACAAATAATTAGTAAAAAAGGTTATTGGAATTCAGGAATGTTTTATTTAAGAAAAGATTCAATCATTAATAATTTCAAAAAATACCAACCTAATATTTATCGAAATTGCAATAAAGCTGTTAAAAAAGCGAGATTTAAGAGTAAAGTATATTATTTAAATAAGGCATCTTTCATCCAAGCGACTGCTAAATCTTTTGATTATGCGATCTTAGAGAAAACTAAAGATATAAATGCTATCAAATTAGACATCCCTTGGTCCGATCTGGGCTCTTGGAAAGAAATTTGTAAAATGTATGGAAAAAATAAAAAGAAATATTTTAATAAAAAAAATATTTTTTATCGACCCTGGGGT
Organism: uncultured Pelagibacteraceae bacterium; assembly: GCA_902623975.1. Classification (GTDB taxonomy): domain Bacteria; phylum Pseudomonadota; class Alphaproteobacteria; order Pelagibacterales; family Pelagibacteraceae; genus Pelagibacter. The sequence goes on along the minus strand of CACNVR010000004.1, from coordinate 8,540 downwards.
CACTACGTAAACTTATTTAATGGTAAAGAATTTTTAATTAAAGAATTATATGTAAAATCAAAAGGAATCTTGAGTCTGCAAAAACATTTTCATCGTGCAGAACACTGGGTAGTAACACAAGGTAGGCCTAAAATTACATTAAATAATAAATCTTTTATTAAAAAACCAGATGACACAATTTTTATTCCACTAGGTGCTGTTCATAGAATAGAGAATCCATACAAAAAACCTGTTAAGATTATAGAAGCGCAGGTTGGTTCAATTTTAAAAGAAACTGATATTGTAAGATTTCATGATGTATATGGAAGAGTAAAAAAAAGAAATTGATTAAATGAAATCATTTATCAACAAAATTAAATCAAATTTTTTTATTTTCAAAAATATTTTAGCCTTATCTAATAAAAAAAAAAAATTTTTGTTTTTTTCAGAAAATAAATCTTATCAAAAATATTCATTAGATATAATTGAGGTAATTACTAAGAAATATCCTGATGAAATTTTATATGTTAGCTCTGATCCAAATGACAAAATTAATAATTTTAGATTACAAAATCTATATATTGGAGATGGTTTTTTGATGAGATTTTTTTTTTTAATAATAAAAGCTGATTTTTTTTTCTTAACGCTGACTGATTTAGACAATCATTTTATCAAAAAAACTAAAAATATAAAAAAATATATCTACTATTTTCATGCACCAGTCAGTACATTTAAGAATTATACCCAAACAGCTTTTGATAATTACGACATCATTTTATGTAATGGAAAGTTTCATGTTCAGGAAATAAGAAAAAGAGAAGAGCTTAAAAATTTACCTGCTAAAAAATTGATTAATACAGGCTATTTTTATTTTGATTATTTATCGGAAAAAATTTCAAAAGTACAAAATCCAAACGATATATTAGTGGCACCATCATGGAACTATAGTTATAAAAATTTTATAGATGAAAATTTTATTCAAGTTATTGAAATTTTGCTAAAAAAAAAATTAAACGTAATATTTAGACCTCATCCAGAACACTATAAGAGATCAAATAAGATATTATTAGAAATCAAAAATAAATTTGGTTCTGAAAATAGATTTAATTTTGATAACTCTCATGAAAACTTTCAATCTATGGAGAGATCTAAATGTTTAATCACAGATGCATCAGGTATATCCATTGAATATTTACTTTTGTTTAAAAGACCAGTCCTATATCTTAATAGCAAAGATAAAATTCATAATGAAAGATTTGATGATTTTAAAGAATTAAAATCAATCGATTACCTCACAAAAGATAATTTTGGATATAATTTCTCTGAAAAAGACTTCACAAATTTGGATCTTATAATCGATAAATCTATAAAAAATTTAGATGGAAAAATTCCGTTATTAAACGATTTTATAAATGATAATTTTTTTAATTTTGGTAGTACAAAAAAGAATTTTGCATTAATAATAGAAGATCAAGTATTGAGTAATAAATAAATTTAAAAATATTAGTATAAATAAAATGAAAAAAAGAAAAACCGTTTATGTGGGCTTATCTGCTGATATAATGCATGAAGGTCATATAAATATTCTTAAAATTGCAAACTCTTACGGTGATGTAATAGTAGGTTTGTTAACTGATCAAGCAATCGCATCTTATAAAAATATTCCATATTTAGATTATAAAAAAAGAAAAGTTGTCATAGAAAATATGAAATATGTTAAAAAAGTTATACCACAAAAAACCTTAGATTATGTCGAAAACTTAAAATTAATAAGACCCGATTACGTTGTTCATGGTGATGATTGGAAATCTGGTGTCCAAAAGAAAACAAGAGAAAGAGTAGTTTCGACTTTAAAAAAATGGTCTGGTAAGCTTATTGAACCAAAATATACAAAAAATATTTCATCTACTTCAATAAAAAATAAAATTACTGAAATTATTTCAACGCCAGAAAATAGAGTTTCACGTCTGAAAAGATTAATTTCTTCAAAAAATATTGTCAGAATATTAGAATCTCATAATTCCCTAACAGGATTGATTATTGAAAATTTGAAGATAATTAAAAATAATAAAAAAATTGAGTTTGATGGAATGTGGTCTTCAAGTTTAACAGACTCTGCAACTAAAGGTAAACCAGATAATTCATCTGTAGACTTTTCATCTAGAATAACTTCATTAAATGAAATGTTAGATGTCACTTCAAAACCACTTGTATTTGATGCTGATAATGGAGGGCAATTAGAACATTTACCTTTTTTAATAAGATCTTTGGAAAGAGCTGGAACTTCGGCAATTATAATGGAAGATAAAATTGGTTTAAAAAAAAATTCTTTATTTAAAAATCAAACTGGAGCCAAACAAGATAAGCCAGAAATATTTGCAAAAAAGATTAAAAAGATTTGTAAAACCCGACAATCAAAAGATTTTATGGTAATAGCTAGAATTGAAAGCTTTATTTTAGGCAAAGGATTAAAAGACGCTCTTAAAAGAGCTGAAATTTATTCTAAAGCAGGTGCAGATGGTATTTTAATTCATAGTAAAGAAAAAACTCCTAAAGAAATTTTTTCTTTTGCTAAAGAATTCAAAAAAAGTAGAAATTACGTCCCTTTGGTGTCAGTTCCATCTACATATTCAAAAGTTTATGAGAGAGATCTTATAAAAAATGGATTTAAATTAGTTATTTATGCAAATCAATTACTAAGGGCAGCTTACCCAGCAATGGAAAATGCTGCAAAAAGTATTCTTAATAAAAGTCGAGCTTTTGAAATAGATAAAAAAATTATTCCAATTAAAGAAATAATCAATTTAATTAAAAATGATTAAAATTAATTCTTTAATTAAAGTTTTAAAAAATAATAACAGCACCTTTTTTACAGGTGTTCCAGATAGTGTTTTAAAAGAACTTTCAAAGTTTTTACAAAATAAAAGTAAAAATAATCACATAATAGCAACCAATGAAGGTTCTGCTATTTCTATTGCGATTGGTCATTATTTGTCGACAAAAAAAATTCCAAGTGTTTATATGCAGAACTCAGGTCTCTCAAATGCCTTAAATCCACTTATTTCAATAGCTCATCCTAAGGTATATTCAATTCCACTCATTCTTATAATTGGTTGGCGTGGCTCTCCCAAAATCAAAGACGAACCACAACACGAAGTTAAGGGAAAGATTACTGAAAAAATTCTTAAATTACTTAATATCAAATACACTATTGTCAGATCCATAAAGGATTTAAAGAAATTTGATAAACAAATTAAATTTGCAAAGAAAAATAAAACTATTGTTGCCTGTTTAATAGAAAGAGGAACTTTAGAGAAAAATAAAGGCAAAATAAGTAAAAAAGATTATTTTAATTTAGATAAAGAAATATTTTTCAAATCATTATTAGAGTCTTTACCGTCTAATTCAAAAATTATTTCAAGCACTGGCTATAATTCTAGAGAATTAATGTATTTAAGAGAAAAGTATAAAATTGAAAATAGCAAAGATTTTTATATGGTAGGCGGAATGGGTCATACTTCCTCAGTAGCTACAGGTTATTCATTATCAAATAAAAAAAAGACAATTTGCATCGATGGTGACGGCTCTTTTCTTATGCATCTAGGATCGATCAAAACCATGGGTACTTTTGCAAATAAAAATCTGAAATATATACTTTTGAATAACAATACTCACGACTCAGTTGGTGGGCAAAATACTTACACAAAAAATATTAATTTAGAAAAATTATCAAAAAGTTTGGGTTTTAAGAAGTTTTTTTGCATTAAAAATAAGATTGATTTAAATAAAAATATCAAAAAATTTATTAATGGAAATAGTTTGAGTTTTTTAGAAGTAAGGGTTGCCAATAGTAAAATATCAAAACTACCAAGGCCCAAAGATCTTATAAAAATCAAAAACCAATTTATGAAATGACAGTAAATAAAATTGAAGATTTAAAAAAGTTTATCGATGATAAAAGCTTTAAAAAAATATTTATTTTATGTGGAAAAAAATCATTTATTACTTCAGGGGCTGAAAATTTTTTTAAAAAAGATATAAAACAAAAAGAAATAAAGTTTTTTTATAAAAATTCAGATCTTCCAATATTAGAAGAATTAATTGAAATAATTAAGGATATTAGAAATTTCCAACCAAACTTAATTCTTGCAGTAGGTGGTGGTGCAGTAATCGATTATGCTAAGATAGCTAATGTGGTTGATATCAGACCTGATTTGGCTGATCTAATTATAAATTATTCTTATCCATTTAAAAAAAGATATACTAAATTAACCGCTATACCTACCACAGCTGGATCTGGCGCTGAGGTAACTTCAAATGCAGTTATTTATGTCGATGGAATTAAACATTCTTTTGAAAGCCAATTATTAATACCTGACAATTTTTTTCTAATTCCTGAATTTTTAATGTCTGCACCTGAAAAAATAAAAGCTTCAGCAGGTTTTGATGCTATTGCACAAGCCTTAGAGTCTTTAGTTTCTAAAAAATCAAATGATCAGAGTGTTGAATACGCATCTAAGTCATTAAGAGTATCAATAAATAGTTATATTTCTTTCTTAAATGATCCTAGTTTAAAAAATGCAACTGAAATGGCTATTGCATCAAATTTAGCAGGTAAGGCAATAAACATATCAAAAACAACCGCACCTCATGCTGTTTCATATCCTTTTACTTCTTTATTTAATGTAAGCCATGGTCATGCTGTGGGCTTATTTTTTGAAAAATTTTTTAAGTTTAATTACGAAAACAAAGATAAATCAGAAACCTCTTTTGACTTAAAAAAAAGATTTGATTTAATATTTAATCTATTTGATGTTCAAGGAATTAATGATTTTAGTTCCAAAATATCATTAATAAAAAGACAAGCAAAATTAGAGGATAATCTTCAATCTCTAAATATCAATATAAAGCAAAGCTCAGATGATATTATAAAAGGTATAAATTTATTGAGACTTGGTAATAATCCTGTAAAAATTGGAGAAAAAGATATTTATAATATTATTTCGCAGTAATTATTTCACAAGAAAATTCACTTTTTTATTTGATTGATTTAAATGAATTTTTTTATATGAACCAAAATTATCTCCATCAATTTGAACAGGTATCAAATCATTTCCATCAATTGTAATGTTTTGTGCATAAGTAGTAATAACATTTTTATTTTTACTTAAATCACCATTAAGAATTATTAAAAATATTGAATATAATAAACTAATCCTAGTCAAATCTTTAAATATATAGGTGACTAATTTGTCTTCAAAAATATTTGTTTTATTTATTTTATGATGTCCAGCGTAATATTTGGTATTTGAGGATAATATCCAGTCTGCTTGATAAAATTGACCATCAAAAGTGACATTTAATTTTTTATTATTCATAAACAAGAAATATTGAAAACCTTTGATACCAAATATAATTTTACCTAGAATCTTTTTAATTTTTGAATTAATTGAATGAACAATTTTTGCATCCCATCCTATACCAGCCATTAAAAAGAAATAATTATCGTTAATTTTTACAAGATTAGAGGATTTATAATTATTAGAAACCAACACATTTACTATATCATCAACTTTTTTATTCATTGATAATTCAGCTTGAAGCAAATTTGCAGTGCCAGCAGGAATATAACCTATGGCAAAATCGTCTTTAAAATCAAAATTATTTTTAATTAATTCATTAATTGCAAAAGAAACTGAACCATCACCACCAGCTACTATTAGTCTATCATAATTTTTTTGATTAAAATCTTTAAAAATTTTCTTAGCTTGATTTATTGTTTTTGTCTCAAAGTAGTCAACAGAATTGTTTTCTTTTAACTTAGATAAAACTCTATTTATGAACTTTGATTTTCTTCCTGAAGAAGAGTTTAGATTGTAAATCAAACAATATAACATAATTATTCCTTAAAAAATTTTTAACAAATTTGTAACATTCAAATGAGATAAGAATTAAATGATTCGTGTTACAGTTGTGTTAAAAAAAGGTTTTTTAAATGCTTAATATGCTTAAATACAAAAGTATTTTTATTTCTGATGTACATTTAGGTACTAAGGGTTGTCAGGCAAATAAACTTTTAGAGTTTTTCAAAAACTCAAGATCTGAAAATCTTTATCTTGTAGGAGACATTATAGATATCTGGGAAATGCAAAAAAGTTTTTTTTGGCCTCAAGAACATAATGATGTAATTCAAAAAATTTTAAGAAAAGCAAGACATGGTACTAAAGTTTTCTACATTATGGGTAACCATGACGAAATGTTAAGAAAATTTATTCCAATGCATTTTGGTGACATCCATATGGTTAATAGAGTTATTCATGAAACAAATGCAGGAAAAAAATATGTTGTTGTTCATGGTGATGCTTGGGATGGTGTTATGAAACATGCTAAATGGTTATCTAAACTTGGATCAATAGCCTATAATTTATTGTTACAATTAAATGTAATAATTAACTTTTTTAGAAGGTTGAGAGGAAAAGAATATTGGTCTCTTGCAAAATATTTAAAATATAAAGTCAAAAACGCAGTTAAATATATTGGTGAATACGAAAAGACAGTATCAGATTATGCAAAAAGAAAAAAATTTGATGGAATTATTTGTGGTCACATCCATCATGCTGAGGATAGAGATTTTAATGGGGTCAATTATTTAAATTGTGGAGACTGGGTTGAATCTTGTACCGCATTAGCCGAAAATTATGATGGTAGTTTTGAAATATTATATTGGGACAAAATAAGAGAACAATATTTAGACGATAAAGAAATAATTGAACCAATTAAAACTGAAGAATTAAAAAAAGCTTCATAATTAATGAAAATTTTAATTGCTACAGATGCATATTTTCCACAAGTAAATGGTGTCGTAAGAACCTTACATGAAACAGGCAATGTATTAAAAGAACAAGGTCATAGAATAGAATATATTACACCTGACTTATTTTTTACTTTTCCGATGCCGAAATATAATGAAATTAGGTTGTCTATAAATGTATGGCCAAGAGTTGGTAGTTTAATAAAGAAAATCAATCCAGATGCAATTCATATCGCTACCGAAGGCCCGATAGGCACTATGGCAAGAAGATATTGTTTAAAAAATAATCTAAAGTTTACTACGAGTTTCCATACAAGATTTGACAAATATCTAAAACTTTACTTTCCTATTATACCAGCAAAATGGGCTGAAAAATTCTTAGCAAATTTTCATAATAAAGCTGAGAGAATTTTAGTAACCACAGAATCTATGAGAAAAGAATTAATCGATATAGGTATAGATGACAATAAAATGATTACTTGGACTAGAGGAGGAAATCATGGAGCTTTTAAGAACCCTAAAAAAATTGATTTACCTCATAAAAGACCTATTTGGATTTATGTTGGAAGAGTTGCAGTTGAAAAAAACATAAGAGCTTTCTTAGAATGTGATTTAGAAGGTACAAAAATAATTATAGGAAAAGGACCTGATTTAAAAAAATTGAAAAAAGAATTTCCTAAAGATATTTTTTTAGGGGAAAAAACAAATGGGGAATTAGCATCACATTTTGCATCTTCTGATGTTTTTGTTTTCCCTAGTAAAACAGATACATTTGGAATTGTAGTTACAGAAGCTTTAAATTGTGGAACACCTGTTGCTGCGTATCCTGTTCCAGGTCCTAAAGATATATTTGAAGGATCCAAAATAAATTGTTTAGATAATGATCTTAAAGTTTCGGCCCATAAAGCCTTGAAAGTTAATAGAAATGATTGTCTTGAATTTGCAAAAAAATTCACTTGGGAAGAAACAGCAAAAATATTTTTTAACAATATTTCACCAAATCATTAGTTAATTTTTCCTTAATTTATTTGCATTAAAAAGTGTAATGATGCAAAATTAACCTATCTAAATTTATGGAATATTTCATCATTCTACTCATAGCTGTAATAGTTTATCTTCTCTATTTACTTAATCAAAAAAAAAACAAATCAATAAATACCGCTACAATAATTAATAAAAGAGAGGAAAAAACCAAAAGAGTAATTATTGACGAACTTGAGGATCAGTTTTTTGCATTAAATAAATTTAACATAATTAAATATGCCAATCCAAGTGCATTAAAAAGATTTGGAAGTAATTTAATTGATAAAAACATATCCTCTGTAATTCGAAAACCAGAATTAATAGAAAATATTGAAAAAGCTATTGTTGAAAATAAAACAAAAAATATTGACATTGAAATAGACCTCCCATCATATCAATTTTATAAAATTTATATTATTCCTGGTCCAACTCATTTATTTACTGAACCAGATTCTGTTGTGTTATTTTTAAAAGATTTTACTGAAATTACAAAAGCACAAAAATTTAAAACTGATTTTGTTGCTAATGTAAGCCATGAATTAAGAACACCTTTAATGGCAATCAAAGGATCATTAGAAACAATTGAGGGCCCAGCGTCTGATGATGAAAAGGCTAAAAAAAAATTTATGAAAATAATGACTGATCAATCAAATAGAATGGAAAATTTAATTAATGATCTTTTAATACTCACAAGAATTGAATTAGAAGAACACATAAGGCCAAACTC
>CACNVR010000003.1 GCA_902623975.1 uncultured Pelagibacteraceae bacterium | reverse complement strand
CCTGAAAAAAAGATAAAACTGAGTAATAATTTAAAGTATGATTTAAAAAATTTTGAATCTGGAAGTTTTAAAATCAATATTAATAGAAAAACTTATACAAAAATATTTAATAAATTTAAGAAAAAAATTAAAAGTGGCGAAACCTACCAAATTAAAATTTGCACTAAATACAAAACTAAATCAAAAATTAATCCATTAGATTTTTTTTCAAGGCTATCTAACACCAATTTAGCTCCAGAGGCTTTTATGATTAAGGATAATAATTACTCAATAATTAGTTGTTCACCTGAAAATTTAATAACGAAAAAAGGGATTGATATATCAACAAAACCAATAGCAGGGACTGTTAAAAAGACAAAGAATTTGAATAAGATTAAGGCATTAAATTATTTTAAAAAAAATATAAAAGAAAACAAAGAACATAATATGATAGTTGATATGGAAAGAAATGATTTATCTAGAATTTGCAAGGTTGGTTCAGTAAAATTGTCTAAACAGAAAATTGTGGAAGAGTACAAAGATCTTTTTCATTACGTCAGCCTTATTAAGGGAAAATTAAAAAAAAATATTAATAACTTTGATATTATTAAAGCAATGATGCCAGGTGGTTCAGTCATTGGTTGCCCAAAGATAAATACGCTTAATCTTTTAAATAATCAGGAAAAAGAAAATAGAAATATTTATACTGGAAGTTTTGGTTACTTAAAATTTAATGGCGATATGAGATTTAATATAATTATAAGATCAATTCTAAATTTTAAGAATATGTCTGAAATCTCAGTTGCATCAGGTGTTGTTGTAGATAGTAATGCAAACAATGAATTTAATGAAAATTTTATCAAAGCTAAAGCATTAATAGATTTATTCAAATGATATATGTGATTGATCATAACGATTCCTTTACTCACAATGTAGTTCATCAACTTTCTCTTTTTGATAAAGTTGAGTGTGATAATTATGATAGAGTAAATGAAAAAAAAATTAGTAAGGCATCAACAATAGTTTTTTCACCAGGACCTGGAAATCCAAAAAATTATCCAACCACCTCTAAAATTTATAGAAAATTTAAGGGTAAAAAAAAAATTATAGGTATTTGTTTGGGGTTTCAGCACATTCTTTTTTGCGAGGGTGCGAAAATAATTGAACAAAAAAAAATATATCATGGTTTTCAATCAGATATTAAAGTAATTAACAACAAGTCTTTATTTAAAAGAGGAAAAATATATAAAGTCGGTAGATATCATTCTTTAAAATTAAAAGAACCTTTTAAATCTAATAATTTTGAGATAACTATGAGATGTCTAACTTCAAAAGTTGCAATGGCTTTTGAAAATAACAAAGAAAAAATATATGGATTTCAATTTCACCCCGAGTCTTTTTTAACTATCAATGGTAACATACTTATTAAAAAAATCTTATCAGCTTAAAGATCTTAAACAGACCAAGTTTCATGATCTTTGGGAAGATCATGGAATTTTTACAACAATGTGGATTTTTGGTAAACCAGCAAAGATTCTATTCTTTAAAAACCATTTGAATAATCTAATTTTATCTCTGAAGAAATATCAAATAACAAAAAAAACTCTCAAAACTGACATTATAAAAGTAATTAATAATAATTTATCAAAAAACAGAAAATATAATCATTTATTAAGAGTGGCTGTAAATAAAAAAATTATATCAATATCCTTAAGAAAAAGAATTAGACCAAAACTCAATTTTAATCTCAAGTTGGTTAAATTTAAAAGAGAAAAACCACAGTATAAAAATTTGAAATATAAAAAAATATTATCTTATCTATCTAAGATGGATAATTCAAAATCAGATATTGCACTTATATTTAATAAAAAAATACTAGAAACTGGAACTTCAAATCTATTATTTGTTAAAGATAAAAAATTCTTTACACCAAAAAAAGATTATTATGAGGGTAATACTTATAAATTTTTTAAAAGAAAAATAAAAAAGATAACCAAAAAAGATATCTTACTAAATGAAATTAATAATTATGATGAAATCTTATTGCTAGGTTCTGGAAAAGGAGTTACCTCAGTGAAAACTATTAATGAAATAAAATGGAAAAGAAAAAAATTAGAAAAATTCAAACTTCTTTCAAAATATTATGATGATGTTACAAATAAATGTAATTCTTATAAATTTTAATAATGAAAGATCCAAATAATCCTTGTTTATTTTGTAATATTAAAAAAAGTGGATATGCTCATGAAAATGAATTAGCTTATGTAAGCTATGACTCTTATCCAGTTTCTGCTTATCACTGCTTAATTATTCCTAAAAGACACATTAAAAATTATTTTGACTTATCAAATGATGAGTTAGTTGCATGTAATGAGCTGATAAAAATTGTAAAAAAAGAAATTACAAATAAAGACCCATTAGTAAAAGGATTTAATTTAGGTACGAATGTTGGAGAAGTATCTGGACAATCTATCTTACATTGTCATATTCATCTGATTCCCCGAAGAAAAGGAGATGTTAATAATCCTCAAGGAGGAGTTAGATCAGTCATTCCTCAAAAACAACATTATAAAAGAAACAAATAGCCTATTATAAACGACAAATTGACCCTAGTTTGAGGTTGAACTATAAACTTAACTATATATAAAACTTAAAAGTAAATTCGAAATTTTAAAAAAAAGCGGAGATGTTAAGTAATAACCCATTTTCAATTTTATCAGAAACTATTTCGCCATTTGCAATGCAGTCTTTCATAATCGCAATGGTTTTATTGATTGCATTAGGAACAATCATTCAGATGATTCATCATAAGAATCTTATTTACTTTTTTAATAACGCAAAAAAAGCAAAACTTTCAGCAACAAAAAAATTAGGTTTAGGTGAGAAAGCTTCCGTCATCGCTAAAACAACTGTAGTTGACATTGGAACAACCTCTGAATTAGGTTTTGGTAAAAGAAGACTAGCTCATGTTCTTGGAATGTATGGAACAATCTTATTTTGGCTGTCATCAGCAATTTTAGTTTTTTGTTACACTGGTGCAGATAAATCAAGTTCTCAAACATGGTCAGTGTTATGGCACGTTGGGGCAATTCTAACTTGTGTAGGAGGATATTGGTTTTGGTTTTTTTTAAGAGTAGACGTCTCTGCTGAGGCTCATCCTTGGTATAGAGTTATTAAAGCAGATCTTTTTGTATTAGCTTTACTTGCATGTGCAACTTTTGGATTAGCTTGGTCATACACTCAATTTAATGGACAAGTGGGATTTTCATTTTTATTTTTAACTTTGTTTATTGCTTCAAATTTAATTTTATTTGGTGGTGTTTATTGGTCTAAATTTGCTCACATGTTTTATAAACCAGGAGCAGCAATACAAAAAAATTTAGCTGAAGCTGATGGATCAAGAGATAACTTGCCTCCACCAGCAGATGCACCTGAGCAATTTGGCCTAGGTATAAAAAGAGAAGAGCCAAAACACTATTAATATGTTAATAAAATAAGGAGAAAAATAAAAATTATGTCAACTTTTGTATACATGACAAGATGCGATGGATGCGGTCATTGCGTAGATATTTGCCCTTCAGATATCATGCATATAGATGAGAACATCAGAAGAGCAAAAAATATAGAACCAAATTTTTGTTGGGAGTGCTACTCATGTGTTAAGGCTTGTCCTAACCATGCTATTGATGTCAGAGGTTATGCTGATTTTGCACCAATGGGTCACAGCGTAAGAGTGAGAAGAGAAGAAGAAAAAGGAACTATTTCTTGGAAAATTAAATTTAGAAATGGAACTGAAAAAAACTTTGTATCCCCTATAACAACTAAACCTTGGGGAAAATTTATTCCAAAACTCGCCGAAGGTGATAATCCAAACCAAGGAGAAATAAATTCTCAAAGATTGTATAGTGAGCCCGAGGGCTTAAATACTAATCAAGAATTACCATCAGTTCCAAAAGAGTCTTTTAAAAAAGGAGTTTACTATTAATGGCTAAACACAAAACTCGCTATGAAGAATGTGATGTACTTGTCGTTGGTGGTGGAATGGCAGGAACTGGAGCCACGTTTGAAGCTAGACACTGGGGGAGAGATTTAAAAATTATTTGCGTTGAAAAAGCAAATATTGACAGAAGTGGAGCTGTAGCTCAAGGATTATATGCAATTAATTGTTACATGGGAATGCAATGGAATGAAAATCAGCCGGAGGATCATGTTCGTTATGCTCGAAATGACTTAATGGGAATGGTCAGAGAAGACCTAGGCTACGATATGGCACGACATGTTGACTCAACTGTTCATATGTTTGACGAATGGGGACTTCCAATGATGAAAAATGAAAAAACTGGAAGATATTTACGAGAAGGTAAATGGCAAATTATGATTCACGGAGAAAGCTATAAACCAATAGTTGCTGAAGCTGCAAAAAAATCTGCTGATAAAATATATAATAGAATAATGATTACTCATTTACTTATGGATGAGTCACAAGAGAATAGAATAGGTGGAGCTGTTGGATTTAATATGAGAACAGGTGATTTCCATGTTTTTAGAGCAAAAACTGTGATTGTAGCTGCTGGAGGTGCATCTCATATTTTTAAACCAAGAGCTGTTGGAGAAGGAATGGGTAGAACCTGGTACGCTCCTTGGAGTAATGGATCTGCTTATGCTCTACCTATAGCTGCAGGTGCTAAAATGACTCAAATGGAAAACAGAATTGTCTTATGTAGATTTAAAGATGGTTATGGTCCAGTTGGTGCATATTTTTTACATTTAAAAACTTATACACAAAATGCCAACGGTGAGAACTATGAAAAAAAATGGTATGATCAAACTAAAGAACTTGTTGGTGAATATATTGATCATCATCCGACACCAACTTGTTTAAGAAATCATGCTTTTATTCAAGAGGTAGCTGCTGGAGGTGGACCAATTCATATGGTAACAAAAGAAGCGTTTCAAGATCCACACTTAGAGACAGTTGGTTGGGAAAATTTTCTAGGAATGACGGTTGGACAAGCTGTAGTTTGGGCTTCTCAAAATATTGATCCTAAATATACAAATCCAGAATTAACAACCTCAGAACCATATGTCATGGGTTCACATGCAACTTGTTCAGGAGCATGGGTTAGCGGACCTGAGGATTTATCTCCCCCAGAATATTTCTGGGGCTATAACAGAATGTTAACAATAGATGGTCTATTTGGTGCAGGAGATACCGTTGGAGGTAGTGCTCATAAATTTTCATCTGGCTCTTTTACTGAAGGAAGATTAGCAGCAAAAGCAGCTGTAAAATATATTCAAGATAAAAAGGCCGAGGGTGTCAATGTTACTGACAAACAATGTGAGAATTTTAAATCAGCAATTTATAAACCTTTAGACACTTATACAGTTGCTCAAAATGAAATTACGGGTGGTACTGTATCCCCAAGTTATATTTCTCCGATACAAGGATTACAAAGACTTCAAAAAATAATGGATGAGTATGTTGGTGGAATTACATCTAACTACATGACTAATGGAAATATGTTAAAAAGAGCTTTAGAACTTTTGACTTGGCTCCAAGAAGACTTGGAGAATGTGGGAGCTGAGGACTATCATCAATTGATGAGAGCTTGGGAATTGAAGCATAGAGCATTAACTTCCCAATGTGTAACAGAGCACACTTTGTTTAGAGAGGAAACGCGTTGGCCTGGATATTATTATAGAGGTGATCATATGAAATTAGATGATGAAAATTGGCATTGTTTAACAGTTTCAAGAAGAGACCCTAAGACGGGAAAATTTACGATGGAAAAAGTTCCAGTTTACCATATCGTAGATGAGAATGAGAAGAAAAAAGCCTCTTAGTCAATTAAATCACAGATAATCTTTATGGATTTATTATCAAAAACAGATGAGGAGATTTTTGTAATTGGTAAACCTTTCTGGGAAAATTTAGTTCGATCATCAAATCTGAAAGATTATGGAGGTTTTACAAGAGATTTTTCAACTCAAATGTTGTTTGGAGCTAATGAAGTAGAACTTGGAAAACAATGGGCTAATAATAAGCTTATTACCAACCTAAATGAAACCTATGAACCCTTTGGCACTCTTAGAAGAGGGGAGCATATTACAGTGCTAATTAAACAAACAAACAAAGAAATTCCTGGCGAATTTTTAGGCAGATTAGTCCTTGGTGTCGAGGATGGTGAGGTCAAAGTCTTTGGAGCTACAATCTATTAAAAAAAATCATTTTAAATTAATTAAAGTTTGACAATTTTGACACTGGTGTTATTGAAGGAATAGATGCACTTCTCAAATATAAAAAAAGTCCCTCAACGAATTTTAAATCATAAGACAACTTTTATTAAAACAGGGATTTTTTCAGCAATAGCAGCCTGTTGGGGTGTAATAATAGTTGGAACTTTTTTAACTTTTAAATAAAAAATATTTAAAGTTTTAATTTTTGATGGAAGTATTTTTACCAATAGCTCAAGTTAATATTAGTGCTCTTGAGATAATACTTTTAAGTGCACTTGTTGGAATATTATCAGGATTATTTGGAGTAGGTGGAGGATTCTTGATGACACCTTTTCTAATCTTTTTAGGAGTCCCACCAGCTTATGCAGTTGCTAATGAAGCTAACAATATATTAGCTACTTCTGTTTCTGGATCAACTACTCATTACTTAAAGAATACCTTAGATTATAAAATGGGTTTCATGATAGTGATAGGTGGTGCAATAGGAACTATTTTAGGCATCTATACATTTACTTATTTTAAGGGTATCGGAAAAATAGATACAGTTATTTCACTTGCTTATATGTACATACTTGCAATCATAGGAACTCTCATGTTGGTTGAAAGTTTAGGTGAAATTGATAAAGCTAAAAAAAATATTGTAATTAAAAAAAAACTTCACGTTCATTATTGGATACATGGTCTTCCATTTAGAATGCGTTTTCCAAAATCAAAATTATATGAAAGTGCATTTACACCAATAATAATTGGATTATTTGTTGGCTTTATAGCCGCTATAATGGGTATCGGTGGCGCGTTTATACTTGTTCCAGCCATGATTTATATAATTGGTATGCCAACAAGGTTGGTTCCAGGAACATCTTTATTTGTAACAATTTTTGTAAGTGTAATTGTAACTTTTCTTCATGCTTTTAACTATGGTTCAATTGATTTAATATTAGTTTTAATGTTAGTCATTGGGTCAATAATAGGCGTACAAACTGGTCAAAAACTTGGCCAGTCAATTGAAAGTTCAGGGTTAAAAGCTTTGCTAGCTATTTTATTACTAATAGTTGGTATTGCGATAGCCTATGACACTTTTTTTGCTGAACATGCTTTAAACGGCACAATAGCTGTTGATGAAAAAGATTTAACTCCATTGGCGATACTTGTGCAAAAATTCTCCTCTGACATGCCAATAACTTATAGTTTGTTTTCTATATTTTTTGCAATAGCTTTAGGAGTAGCTGCTGCTTTTATAAGAAGATTTTTATCAGATTTAAGGAAAAAATATTTTAACAAATCACCAAAACCATCTAAATAATGAGATTTAAATAAATTTCTATTGTTAAAACACAAACAATTCCCACAGTTGCCATAGCTATAAATCCAACAACAAAAGGCTTTAAGCCCATACTTTTTATATCTGTCAAATTAGTTGATAATCCAATAGCAGCCATTGCCATTGTTAGTGAAATTTTTGAGAGCATTTTAATTATGTCAATTATTTCAATCCATTCATCTTTATTTTGAAAAATAAATGTTTGATCTCCAATGTTTCTAAAAATAATCATTCCAACAAAACCAAGAACAAAAAAAGGAAAAATATCTATAATAGAATAGTCCTTTTTTATTGACTGACCTCTATTATAAAGAAATGCAAATAGAGGTATCATTATTATTAAAAAGGTATTTCTAATTAATTTCGTAACAGTAGCAATATTCAATGTTTCAGGACTGTTAAATTGTTGTTCATAAATTAATCCTGCAGCAGCAACTTGTGAAGTTTCGTGTATAGAAGTTCCCAAAAAAAGCCCAACTAACAAAGATTCACCATCGAAATATAAGTTAGCAAAATATGGATATAACAACATGGACAGTATTCCAAATAAAGTAATGTTAGCTATTGCATAAGATATTTCGGTTTTGCTTGCTTTAATAACAGGAGCAGTAGCCATTATCGCAGTAGTTCCACAAACTGTACTCCCAATAGATATAAGGTATGCCATCCTTGTTGGAATTCTTAATTTTTTTATTAAAAGTTTTATTACTATTAAAACACTAACTATACATATTATTATTAATGGAATAGCAATTTTACCAAAGTCTAAAAACTCAAATGGTTTAAGTTGTATCCCAAGACAAATGATCCCTAATTTAAGAATATATTCGCGTGTAAAATCTAACCCTTTTTGAATACTATTTCTTACTTTAAATATATTTCCAAAAATCATTCCCAATAAAATTGCAATCATCGCAGTTGAAATTGGGCTTTTAGAGTATCCTAGAAGTTCAATACCTATAATATTATTAAAACCTTGTGAAAGAGTGTAAAGAACAAAAGCAAGTATAATACCTGGTATAATTACCAAATATTTTTTATATAGCATTTACAGATTGTTTTTTAGTTATGCACTTCTATAAAGTTTAGTCATTACAAACTCTCTATGACCTAAAGCTTCTGCGCAGGTTAATCTTCCGTTGGCTACTTTCAAAGTTGTTTCAATAAGCTTATCTCCTGCCTCAGACATATTCATTTCTCTTGAGAGAATTTTTGAAACATCACAGTCTATATGCTCACCCATTCCTTTTACAGTCAACGGGTTGGCTGTAAGTTTAACAACAGGCTCAATTGGATTACCAACTATATTCCCTTGTCCTGTTGGAAATAAATGAATATTAAATCCAGCTGCAGCTTGAAGTGTTACGCATTCAGCAGCTGCAGAGGAAGTATCCATAAAATATAAACCTTTACCTTTTTTAGGTTCTTCCGCTGGTTCAAGTACATCTACAAATTTGCAATTACCAATTTTTTGAAAATTTCCAAAAGCTTTTTCTTCAATTGTAGTCAAACCACCTGCAATATTACCAGCAGTAGGTTGACTTTCTGAAAGATCATCTGTTGCTTCTTTTAAAATGAAATCATTATAGTCACTCCATGTTTTCATAAACTTATCTGAAGCCTCTTTAGTCGCACCTCTAGTAGCGCATACTTTTTCAGCACCAGTAAGTTCAGATGTTTCTCCAAAACATAAATGAACACCTAATGGTTCAAGCTTGTCCATCAGATTTCCAACAGTAGGATTTGCTGCTAATCCTGATGTGGTATCAGACTCTCCACATTTTACAGAAATCCATAAATCACTGATTGGACATTCTTCTCTTTGTTTTTCTGATGCCCACATTACAAATTCTTGAGCTTTTTTAGATGCTTTCATTACAGTTCCAATATCACCAGTACGCTCAATATGAAAACCTTCAACAGGTTTTCCAGTTTTTGCAATTCCATCAACAATTTTTTTTGTCCACTTTGGTTCGATACCTATGACTATGACAGCTGCTACGTTAGGATTACATCCTGTACCAATCATAGTTCTAAAATGTAATTCTAAGTCTGCACCAAACTGAAGCCTTCCATAAGAATGTGAAAGAGCAATTGTTCCTTTAATGTTATTTGCTACAGCTTCTGCACAAGCGTTAGAAATATCATCTACAGGAAGAATGATTACGTGATTTCTTGTTCCTGCTCTTCCATTTTCTCTTTTATAACCTAAAAAACTTTTTGGAATTTCCATTATCTTACCACTTTTTTGTTTTCACATTATGAACATGAACATGTTCACCTTTTTTAATTGATTTTACTACTTTACCGATATCATGACCATATTTTAAAATGGTATCACCCTCTTTAAGGTCTATCATTGCAATTTTGTGACCCAAGGGAATTTCATCTACTGATTGAATACTCACTGTGCTATCATTCTCCATAATCCAACAAGAACAATCTTGTTTTGGAGTGATTTTTTCAATCACAACTACTCCAACATTGTCTTTTTGGTCGTGAATAATGATATCTGTAGCCATTAAATCGTGTCGATTTGTTTGTTTGAAATTTCCAAAATCTTATATATTAATCGCGAAAATTAACAATTAAATTTTAAAAAAAATTACAGTTAATAGTTTAGAAAGGTTCTATCAATGACTAAAATGACAACAGAGGAAGCTTTTGTAAAAGTTTTGCAAATGCACGGTATCGAACATGCTTTTGGAATTATTGGATCTGCATTTATGCCTATTTCTGATATATTTCCAGATGCCGGAATAACTTTCTGGGATGTTGCTCACGAGACAAACGGTGGATTAATTGCAGATGGATACACAAGAGCAACTGGAAAAATGTCGATGGTCATCGCACAAAATGGACCAGGGATAACTGGATTAGTTACACCAATTAAAACTGCCTACTGGAATCATACACCTTTATTATTAGTTACACCTCAGGCAGCAAATAAAACAATGGGTCAAGGCGGCTTTCAAGAAGTTGAACAAATGAACTTATTTAAAGATATGGTTTGTTACCAAGAAGAAGTGAGAGATCCATCAAGAATGGCTGAAGTTTTGAATAGAGTAATAGAAAAAGCTATTAGAGGATCTGCGCCTGCACAAATTAACGTGCCTAGAGACTATTGGTGTCAAGTTATTGATATTGATTTACCTCCAATAGTGAGATTAGAAAGACAAGCTGGTGGTTCTGATGCAATCTCTAAAGCAGCTGAACTTTTATCAAAATCAAAATTTCCTGTTATATTATCAGGAGCAGGTGTAGTTATTGGAGGAGCGATAGAGGAAACTAAAAAACTTGCAGAAAAGTTAGACTCGCCAGTATGTTCAGGATATCAACATAATGATAGTTTTCCAGGCAGCCATCCTTTGGCTGTGGGTCCACTTGGATACAATGGCTCTAAAGCAGCAATGGAATTAATATCAAAAGCTGATGTAGTACTAGCTTTAGGAACAAGATTGAATCCTTTTTCAACTTTACCTGGTTATGGAATTGATTATTGGCCCAAGAAAGCAAATATTATTCAAGTAGATATTAACCCTGATAGAATTGGTTTAACTAAAAAAGTAACAGTTGGAATTAGTGGTGATGCGAAATTAGTAGCAAAACAAATTTTAGAAAAATTATCTGCTAGTGCTGGAGATACTGATAGACAAAAAAGAAAAGATTTAATTCATCAAACTAAATCTGCTTGGTTGCAAAAGTTATCAAGTTTAGATCATGAGGATGATGATGAAGGCACGGTTTGGAACAAAGAAGCTAGAGAGCGAGATGCTGATAGAATGTCACCAAGACAAGCTTGGAGAGCAATTCAAGCTGGCATGCCAGAAGATGTAATTATCTCTAGTGACATTGGTAACAATTGTGCAATAGGAAATGCTTATCCTACCTTTGAAAAGCCTAGAAAATATTTAGCTCCAGGTTTATTTGGTCCATGTGGCTATGGTTTTCCATCTATTTTAGGTGCTAAGATTGGATGTCCTGATACACCAGTAATTGGTTTTGCAGGAGATGGTGCATTCGGAATTAGTATGAATGAAATGAGCTCATGTGCCAGAGAAGAGTGGCCAGCAATTACTATGGTGATTTTTAGAAATTATCAATGGGGTGCTGAAAAAAGAAATACAACTTTATGGTTTGACAATAATTTTATTGGAACAGAGCTTGATCCAGAATTAAGCTACGCAAAAGTAGCAGATGCATGTGGTTTAAAAGGAGTAACTGTTAAAACTATGGAAGAGACAACTGCAGCAATTAAAAAATCTTGTGAGGATCAAAAGAAAGGTATAACAACATTTATAGAGGTTATTCTTAACCAAGAACTTGGTGAGCCTTTTAGAAGAGATGCTATGAAAAAACCAGTTAGAGTAGCTGGTATAAAAAAGGCGGATATGAAACCTCAAAAATCTTTAAATGGATGATATCAAGATAGGTTCTAATAAAAGTTTTGGAATAGTATTTTTTATATTATTTCTATTAGTTTCACTTTATCCTTTAACAATAAATGAAAGCATAAGATATTGGTCCCTGATCATTTCGGTGATTTTTTTGACACTGGGTTTATTAAACTCAAATTTACTAACCCCATTGAATAAAATTTGGATTAAATTTGGAATTTTATTAGGTAAATTAATTTCACCTTTTATAATGGTACTTATTTTTTTTCTGGTAGTAACACCAATAGGTCTGATAATGAAAATTATAAAAAAAGACCTATTAAACCTTAAGGTAAGAAAAGATAAAGAGACTTATTGGATTGAAAAAACAGAGCCAAAAAGTAAAATGAAAAATCAATTTTAATATGGATTTCATAAAAGAGTTTTGGGAATTCTTAAAGATAAGGAAAAAATATTGGCTTTTGCCAATTATTATAATCTTAGCTTTATTCGGTGGCTTAATTGTCTTAACTCAAGGTTCAGCTGTAGCCCCATTTATTTACACAATTTTTTGATTAAGTGAAAAATTTAAATATAATAATTTTAAATACATTAATTTTCTTTGTGTTAATCAATGTATTGATCGCTTTTTCTTGGCCCTACATATCTGATAAAAGAAATACCAAACATTCATACAATGAAAAGGTAAGTAATTTTTTAGATTTAAGTGAGGAAGATTTAATAGTTTTACAAAATGAAACTTGGAGAAAAGATTATAAGTTTAGATATGAGCCATTTATTGGACATACAGAAATAGACAAAAGTGGTAAATTTGTAAATTTTACTTTTGAAAATGGAAGAAAAGTAGATAGACCTAAAAATTGCACAAAAAATTTATATATGTATGGTGGTAGTACTACCTTTGGATATGGAGTAACAGACTATCAAACTATTTCAGAATATTTACAGAAATCTTTAAAAGATTATTGTGTTTTTAATCATGGAAGAGCTAGTTATTATTCTTTACAAGAAAATAATCTATTTTATAGCCATTTAGAAACTAATAAAAAAATTGATTATGCGATTTTTTTAGATGGTATTAATGAAGTATGCGGAGGACATTTTGCAGTAAATAGTCTAAGAAATAATTTTTCATCATTCTCGGAAAAACCATATTTACTTTGGAAGAAATCATCAATAAATTTTGTATATAGTTTACCAATTTACCAACTATCATTGAAATTTGGTTCAAAAGATTGGTTAAAAAATAGTTTTTTAAAATCTTATCTATCAATAGAAAGTTGTAATAAAGAAATTACTTTGGATGTGTTATTTCAAAAAAGATTAGATTTAAGAGAGTCATTATGCAAAAAATTTAAAATTGACTGTTATACTTTCCTTCAACCTTTTCCAGGGGTGACCGGTTTACACTTAGAGGAACTGATTAGTTCAGAACAATTAAATTATCATTTAGAAAAATATAACTTATTAAAAAAAGCTGAAAATAAGGTTATAGACTTACAATACGTTTTAAAAAATGATGATAAGATTTCATTTATTGATGCTGTGCATTATTCTCCACAAACTAATAAAAAAATAGCAAAAGAAATTAAAAGTTTAATCTTTAAAAATGAGTAAAATTCTGGGAATTTCGGCTTTTTATCATGATAGTGCTGCTTGTATTTTGAAAGAAGGTTCTATAATTGCTGCAGCTCAAGAAGAAAGATTTACCAGGATAAAACATGATTCAAGTTACCCAAAAAATGCTATTCAATTCGTTTTAGATTATGCAAAACTGAAATTAAGTGAAGTTGACCAAATAGTTTTTTTTGAGAAGCCTTTTTTAAAGTTTGAGAGATTATTAGAAACTTATGTTGCATTCGCTCCTAGGGGATTTGTCTCTTTCAGTAAAGCAATGCCAATATGGATTAAAGAAAAATTATTTCAGAAAAATCTTTTATTTAATAAACTAAAAGAACACGATCATGATTATAAATCTGATAAAAATATTTTTTTTTCAGATCATCATTTGAGTCATGCAGCAAGTGCTTTTTATCCTTCACCATTTGAGGAAGCTGTAGTCCTAACAGCAGATGGGGTAGGTGAATGGGCAACAACAACTGTTGCTATAGGAAAAGGAAATGAGTTAAATATAAAAAAAGAAATTCATTTTCCTCACTCTCTTGGACTTCTTTACTCTGCATTTACTTATTACACTGGGTTCAAAGTAAATAGTGGTGAATATAAATTAATGGGTTTAGCTCCTTATGGAAATCCTACCTTTGAAGATAAAATAAAAACTATAATCGATATAAAGGATGATGGAACATTTAGATTGAATCAAAAATATTTCAATTATGCTACAGGCCTTACAATGACAAATGATCACTTTCATAATTTGTTTGGCCAAAAACCAAGAAACCCAAAAAAAGATAAGATTACACAATTCCATATGGATGTTGCTTCATCAATTCAAAAAATAACTGAGGAAATTATGTTAAAGTTAGCAAAGTCTATACGCAAAGAATATGGAATTAAAAATTTATGTCTTGCAGGGGGTGTTGCATTAAATTGTGTTGCTAACGGAAAAATTTTTAATGAAAGGATTTTTGATAAAATTTGGATACAACCAGCGGCTGGTGATGCAGGTGGTTCTTTGGGAGCTGCTCTTGCATTATGGTACATAGAACAAGGTAATAAAAGAATTGTAAATATTAATGATGATATGAATGGATCTTATTTAGGATCAGAATTCTCACAGGATCAAATTGAAAATGAGTTAAAATTAATTGGAGCTAACTTTGACAGCGTTGAATATGACGAATTAATCGATCGGACATCAGATTACTTGTCAAATGAAAAAGCTGTTGGCTGGTTTCAAGGAAGGATGGAATTTGGACCAAGAGCTTTGGGGGCAAGATCAATTTTAGGTGATCCAAGATCTGACAAAATGCAAAAAAATTTAAATTTGAAAGTAAAGTATAGAGAAAGTTTTAGACCTTTTGCTCCGTCAGTTCTTAGAGAAGATTTAACTGACTGGTTTGATATAAATGAAGACAGTCCATATATGTTACTTGTGGCTAATATAAATTCTAAAAAAAAAATTGAGATGAATAATG
Source organism: uncultured Pelagibacteraceae bacterium (assembly GCA_902623975.1). Lineage (GTDB taxonomy): Bacteria > Pseudomonadota > Alphaproteobacteria > Pelagibacterales > Pelagibacteraceae > Pelagibacter. The sequence continues at coordinate 104,905 of CACNVR010000003.1, read as the reverse complement.
AACAAAAGAAATTATTTGGGATCGATAAGCTGAATATAAAAAGATCAGAAATTCCCGCAGTAACTCATGTAGATTATTCCGCCAGAATTCAAACTGTTAGCAAAGATACTAATAAATCTTATTATGATTTAATCTCAAAATTTAAAGAAAAAACTGGATGTCCAGTTTTAGTGAATACATCTTTTAATGTAAGAGGTGAGCCAATAGTAAATACTCCAACTGATGCTTTTAATTGTTTTATGGGCACAGAATTGGATTATCTAATAATAGGTAATTGTATTTTAGATAAAACTCAACAAGATCCTAAATTAAAAAAAAATTATGAAAAAAAATTTGAATTAGATTAAATTTTTTGATCGTATTCGCCAATTTTTCCTGTTTTTTGGAGTAAACCATCAATAAAATCGAATATCTTTTTTTTTCTTTCATTAGATTTAGGGCTTTCAGTAACTATTACTAGCGAGGGTTTATTCGAAGATGCTCTAATTAATCCCCAAGAACCATCTTCAAAAGAAAATCTTACTCCGTTTACAGTTAAAATTTCTTTGATTTCTTGATTATCAATCTTAATTTTTTGCATTTTTATTTCTTCTATTTTTTTTACAATATCATCAACAATTTTATATTTTTCCTCATCTTTACAATATGGTGCCATTGTTGGTGATTGATAAGTAATGGGTAAGTCATCTATTATTTCACTCATTCTTTTATCTTGTTTATCCAATAAGTGACAAATTTGAATAGCAGAATTGATTCCGTCATCATAACCATAACCCAATGGAGGATTAAAAAAGAAATGACCGCTTTTTTCAAATCCGGCTAAAGCTTTTTCTAAATTAACTTTCCTTTTAATGTGTGAATGTCCAGTTTTCCAATAAATTGTTTTACATCCATTTTGAATTAAAACTTTGTCTTTAGAAAATAATCCGGTTGATTTCACATCAACAATAAATTTTGAATTTTGATAATTGCTTGAAAGATTTCTAGCTATTAATAATCCTATTTTATCTGAAAATATTTCATTACCTTTATCATCAATCACACCAACTCTATCTCCATCTCCATCAAAACCAAAACCTATATCTGCATTATTATCTTTAACAGCTTTAGCTATAGCGTGCAGCATTTGTAAATCCTCAGGATTTGGATTATATTTTGGAAAATTCCAATCTAAATCGCAATCTAACTTAATTACTTCACAACCTATTCCTTGTAAAATATCAGGCGCGAAAATTCCAGCAGTTCCATTTCCACAGGCAACAACTGCTTTTATTTTTGATTTAATCTTATTAGATTTAATTAAATTTTTTTTATAAATTTCATTAAAATTTTTAATTTCTTTTTCTTGACCAGTGTTTACAATAAATTTTTTACTTAAAGTTATTTCTTTTAATTCTTGCATTTCATCTGGGGCATGAGTTAATCCTTTTTTGATACCCATTTTAACTCCTGTCCATCCATTTTCATTATGACTAGCCGTGACCATTGCCACAGCATCACTATTTAGTTCGAATTGAGCAAAATAAACCATTGGAGATAACGATAGACCTATATCTTCTACGTAACATCCTGTTGAGATTAAACCTTGTTTGAGTGCAGTTTTGATTTCTTCACTATACGACCTGTAGTCATGTCCAACTATTACTCTAGGATTATTTTTTTTGGTGTGTTTTATAATTTGTGTTCCTAAGCCTTTACCAAGATTCGCTATTCCAAGTAGATTTATGTCCTTTTCATACAACCATCTGGCGTCATATTCTCTAAATCCGAACGGGTCTATTTTTAAATTTTCAGACATTTTGTTAATTACTTACCTTTTTTTGAATTTTTTTATTGATATTTTTTTTTCATGTTCTATAAATGTTCTGTTGATTTACTGTTTATATAGTATATTAACTCATAGCGCACACAACATATAGTTGTTTTCGTTATAATAACAAATATAATACATAAAATATGAATAAAATTCTATCTCAGGCCTTAAAGAAAGCTGTCTCTGAATATAGCCCTGAAGTAAAAGAGGTATCTAGGGATACTAGGCCTGATCTTTTTTCGTTAAGTAACGACACAGAGCTTTTTCAGAACGACAAAGGCATAATCATCAAAATTGATAGATCTAGAGATGCAAACCTAACTGATTTTGGCAAAGCAACTTTAAAAGATAGATATCTTGGCCACAACGAGTCTTACCAAGATTTATTTGCAAGAGTAGCAAGCACTTACTCCGATGACAATTTACATGCACAAAGAATTTATAATTACATTAGTAATTTATGGTTCATGCCAGCTACACCTGTTCTTTCAAATGGTGGAACTAAAAGAGGATTACCTATTTCCTGTTTTTTAAACGAAGCATCTGACAGTCTTGGTGGTATTTTAGATTTATGGAGCGAAAATGTTTGGTTAGCTGCAAAAGGTGGAGGTATTGGAAGTTATTGGGGAAATTTGAGATCGATAGGAGAAAAAATTGGTAAAGTCGGAAAAACTTCAGGAATAATTCCGTTTATAAAAGTAATGGACTCTTTAACTATGGCTATAAGCCAAGGTTCTTTAAGAAGAGGTTCTGCTGCATGCTATTTGCCTATAGATCATCCAGAGATAGAAGAGTTTATAGAAATGAGAAGACCAACAGGAGGAGATCCTAACAGAAAAGCTTTGAATTTACATCATGGTGTTTTAGTTTCAGATGCATTCATGCGTGCAGTTGAAACTGATGAACAATGGGCTTTAAAAAGTCCTGCTGATGGAACAGTTCAACAAACTATATCTGCTAGAAATTTATGGATTAGATTACTGACTGCCCGTATTGAAACAGGTGAACCATATATAATTTATATTGATACGGTTAACAGACAAATTCCTCAACATCATAAACTGGCAAATTTAACAGTTAAGACTTCTAATCTTTGTAGTGAAATAACTTTACCTACTGGGGTGGATAAAGATGGAAGAGATAGAACAGCTGTTTGTTGTTTGTCATCTTTGAATATTGAAAAGTATGAAGAATGGAAAGATGATCCAAATATGATTAATGATGTTATGAGATTTTTAGATAATGTTCTAACTGATTTTATTGATAAAGCACCTGAACAATTTAAAGACGCCAAATATTCTGCTGAAAGAGAAAGAAGTGTTGGTTTAGGTGTGATGGGATTCCATTCGTTTTTACAAAAAAATAGAATTCCACTTGAGTCTGTGATGGCTAAAGCGTGGAACAAAAAGATTTTTAAAAATATTAATGAAAAAGTTAATCAAGCATCGAAGGATTTAGCGGAGGAAAGAGGAGCATGTCCAGATGCTGCAGAATACGGTTATCAAGAGAGATTTTCAAACAAAACTGCTATTGCGCCAACAGCCTCAATATCAATAATTTGTGGTGGAGCTTCTCCAGGAGTTGAGCCAATTGCTGCTAATAGTTATACTCATAAAACTTTATCAGGATCTTTCAATGTTAGAAATAGATATCTAGAAGAAATTTTGGAAAGTCATGGAAAAAATGATGATGAAACTTGGTCTACGATTACTACTAATCAAGGGTCAGTATCTCATTTAGATTTTTTAACTGATTTAGAAAAAGACGTATTCAAAACTGCTTTTGAGCTAAACCAAAATTGGATTATAGAGTTAAGCGGTGACAGAACACCGTTTATATCTCAAGCTCAATCAGTAAATTTATTCTTACCAGCTGATGTTCATAAAAAAGAATTACATAAAATTCATTTTGATGCTTGGAAAAAAGGTTTAAAAAGCCTTTATTACTGTAGGTCAAAATCAATCCAAAGAGCTGAAAACATCAATGATGCTAAATCGACCGATGTTACAGCTAATGTTTATAAATCTAAAAATCAACAATCAAACGATCAACAAGAGTATGAGGAATGTCTATCATGTCAGTAGCAGAGAAAATAACTAAAGTACAAAACAAGGAAATAATTCAACCAAAAAAGATGGGTTTATTAGTAGAAAATCCAGTTTATAAACCTTTTAGATATCCATGGTGTTATGATGCATGGTTGACGCAACAAAGAATTCACTGGTTACCAGAGGAAGTTCCGTTAGGCGATGATGTTAGAGACTGGCAAAAAAACTTATCTCAGCCTGAAAAAAATCTGTTAACACAAATATTTAGGTTTTTTACTCAAGCAGATGTAGAAGTTAACAATTGTTATTTAAGACATTACACAACTGTTTTTAAACCAACTGAAGTTTTGATGATGATGACTGCGTTTGCAGCAATGGAAACTGTTCACGTGGCAGCTTACTCTCATTTATTAGATACAATTGGAATGCCAGAATCTGAATATTCAGCATTTATGAAATATAAGGAGATGAAAGATAAGTACGATTATATGCAAGGGTTTAACGTGAACTCAAAAGAGGATATCGCTAAAACGGTTGCTGTTTTCAGTGCGTTTACTGAAGGTTTGCAGTTATTTGCAAGTTTTGCAATCTTATTAAACTTTCCAAGACATAATAAGATGAAAGGAATGGGCCAAATTGTTACTTGGTCGGTAAGAGATGAAACTCTTCATTGTAATTCAATGATAAGAATTTTCAAAGAATTCATAAAGGAAAATCCAGAAATTTGGACTCCAAAATTAAAAAAAGAACTTTATGAAGCATGCAGAATAATAGTTGAACATGAAGATGCTTTCATTGATTTAGCTTTTGAAATGGGACCAATGGAAGGACTAACTGCTCAAGAAGTTAAAGATTATATTAGATTTATTGCTAATAGAAGATTAGATCAACTAGGTCTGGAGCCAATTTATAAAGTTGATAAAAATCCTTTAACATGGCTAGACACAATGTTAAATGCAGTTGAGCATATGAACTTCTTTGAGGGTCGTGCAACTGAGTATTCTAAGGCATCTACTCAAGGAACGTGGGCTGAAGCGTTTAGTTAAAACATTTGGTTGAAAAATTTTTATTACCAAAAAAAGCTGAGAGAATAATTGTTCTACAAAGAGTAGATTTAGTAAGTCCATTTATTAAAAGATTAAGAAAATTATTTGGAAGATATATTTTTTCAAATATCATAACAAAATTTTTCTTAAATTCTGATGATATTGCCACCAAATATTTTCATGAGATGTCTAAAGAATTGTCTACGATCGAAAAATATATTAATGAAAATGATAGTTTATTTTTAAGTATAGGTGGAGGTATTGGTGGCCTTGAAGCATTAATAAATAAAAAATTTAAAGATAAGTTGTTTTATTTTATTGAAAGAAATTATATATCGAAAAAAGTTAAATATGGTTGGGGCGGTATGATAAATGATGAAGCGTATAACAGCTTTAAATTACAAAAATTATTTTTAGAGAATAACGGTCTAAGAAATGAAAATTTTCATTTAATAGATTATGATAATGATAATTTACCAATGATGAAATTTGACTTCATAATTTCGTTATTTTCATTGGATTATCATTATGACTTTCACTTATACAGGGAATATTTAAAGAAAGTTTCAAAACCTGATACAAGAATTATTTTTGATACCATCAGAGCTGAATATTTTAAAGAGATTTTTAAAAAAGTAGAGGTTATAAAGACTGACTTTGACACAGTGCATAAGTCAAAAAGAATATTGTGTAGTAACTTTATTAATTAATTAAATGTCATATAAAAAATATTTTAGAAAAACTAGCCTTAAAAAAAAAAGTGATGGGGATTTCTTTTTAAAAGAAATAGAAAATAAAAAACCTAAATTTTTTTTAGAAGTTGGTGTTTTTCACGGTGTGACCGGAAGAAATATTTGTGAACTACTTAGCCAAATACATCATGAAAATTTCAGATATATTGGAATAGATTTATTTGAGAAGAATGATGAAAATATAAATGAAGTAATACCTAATATAAACTTTTCTAATCCCTTAAAACAATTGTATTTTAAATATTTAAAAAGACAAGACCCTTACAGTCTTGAAGCAGTCAAAGATTTATTAAAAAAATTCGAAAAAAATGTTGATTTGATTAAGGGTAATTCAAATCAAATATTAAAAGAAATTGATATGTCAAAAATTGACTATGTTTTTTTAGATGGTGGACATGATTATGAAACTGTAAAAAATGATTTAGAAAACTGCAAAAGTGTGATCAATAATAATGGTACAATTTTATGTGATGACTATAACTTATCATACGCACCTGGTGTAAAAAAAGCGATAGACGAATTTGTGAAAAATAATAATTTTCGGTGTGATTTATTACAAAATAATAGATTTGCAAGAATAGAAAAAAATTAAATTATCTTTGATTGAGTTCAAGAACTTTTCTGTGCTTGTTACCTTTATAACTTGCCAAAGGTCTAATAAGTTTGTTTGCAGCATGTTGTTCCATTATATGCGCTGACCATCCTGTTATCCTTGAAATAACAAATATTGGTGTAAAAAAATCTGTATCAAATCCCATTAAATGATAAGTTGGTCCAGTGGGATAATCTACGTTTGGATGAATATTTTTTTCATCAATCATTACTTTTTCAACAATGTCATAAATTTTTTCAAATTTTTTATCTTTTTTAATTTTTGCAACTTTAGCAAAATATTTTCTCATGGTTGGTACCCTTGAGTCTCCAGACTTATAAACTCTATGACCAAAACCCATCACTACCTCTTTATTTTTTAAAGCATTTTTTATCCATTTTAAGGCATTTTCTGGCTTCTTAATCTTATTCATCATATGCATTACTTCCTCATTTGCACCACCGTGCAAAGGTCCTTTAAGACTTGCAATTGCACCTGTAATAGCACCATGAATATCTGAAAGACTACTTGTGATGGTTCTTGCTGTGAATGTTGAGACATTGAAACTATGTTCTGCATATAGTATTAAAGAAACATCAAAAGCTTTTACAATTTCTTTTTGAGGAACTTTTCCAAAACACATATAAAAAAAATTTTCAGCAATATTTAAATTTTTTTTTGGTTTGATAATATTTTTACCTTTTCTTAATCTGTAAAAGGCTGCTAAAGCAGTGGGAGTTTTAGACAAAATTCTAATTGACTTTCTCATGTTGGCTTCTGGTGAAGAGTCTGTTGTTTCTTTATCTTCTAAACCCATAATACTTACAGCTGTTCTTGCAACATCCATTGGATGTGATTTTTTTGGCATTCTCTTAATTATTGAGTAAAGGTCTTTAGATAAATCTCTATTGTTTTTTTCTTCTTTTTCAAATTTTCTAAGTTGAATAGTATTAGGAAGATCTTTATTAAGTATCAGGTAAGCTACTTCCTCAAACCTACAGTATTCACAAAGGTCTTGTGCAGCGTAGCCTCTATAAGTAAGAGAATTTATTTCAGGCATTACTTTTGAAACCTCAGTTTCATCTACAACAATACCTAATAAACCTTTTTTTATATCTTCACTCATTATTCATGTCCTTCAGTACTAAAATTATAAATTTTTTCATCTAAACTATTATATTTTTCATAATCAACAAGTTCATATAATCGTTTCCTAGTCTGCATTTTATCAATAATATTGTTCTGATGTCCATTTACATAAATGTCTCTAAGTCCGTCCTCAACATTTTTCATTGCTAGTCTTTGAGTTGTTACTGGATAAATAACAATATTATATCCAAGTTCCTCTAGTTTTTTATAATTGAATAATTTAGATTTTCCAAATTCGGTCATATTAGCAAGTAAGTAACAAGACAAACTTTTTCTAACTTTTTCAAAATCTTTTTCATCTTCCAGTGCTTCTGGAAAAATAATTTCTGCTCCAGCATCAATGTAGGCTTTGCATCTATCAATCATTTTATCGATACCCTCAACACTTTTAGCATCTGATCTGGCAATAATTTTAAAGTTTTGATCTTTTCTCGATGACACACATTCTTTAATTTTTTTAACCATAGCATCAGGTGAAATTAATTCCTTATTATCTAAGTGCCCACATCTTTTTCTTTCTATTTGGTCTTCAAGATGAACGGCAGTAATTCCAAATTCTTCAAATGTTTCAATAGTTTCTTTGCAAGATTTAAAACCTGTATCAATATCAACAATTGTTGGAAGGTTTGTAACTCTTGAAATTAAATAGGATCTTGTACTTACATCCTGTAGGGTTGTTAGACCAATATCAGGAAAACCAAGGTCATTTGCCATTACACCACCTGAAACATAAACAGCATCGTATCCTATTTCTTCTATTAGTTTTGCAGTTAAAGGATTGTATGCTCCAGGAACTCTTAAAATTTTATTGGATTTTAATTTTTCAGAAAAATCTTTTCTTTTTTGAACAGGTTCTTTTTCAACAAAGTGCATTAAAAAATTCCTTTTTTAAAATTTCTTTTAATCTTATTTTTTTTAATCTCAATATTCAATCTATCTAATTGTCCAGATTTTAATTTTTTTAAATTTTGTACTGTTTTTAGAAATCTACTACTTTCTTTTTTATCTACTATATTTTCAGTCAAAATTATAAATTTATTTATATAGTTTTGTCTTTTAAATGGACGTGAACCATATGGATGTGCATCAGCTCTTTCTTGTTGTTCGATAATTTTTTTCCCATTTTTAAGTGTAACTATCACTTTGGCACCAAAAGATTTTTTTTTAGGATCTGGATTATGATATTTTTTAGTCCATCTTTTATCCTCATGAGTTTTTATTGATCTCCATATTTTTACAGTACTTTTTCTTTTAGCTCTGGATTTTGTATAGGATTTAATATGATGCCAATTACCATCTTCTAAAGCTACAGCAAATATATACATTATCGAATGATCCAATGTTTCTCTACTTGCATTTGGATCCATTTTTTGAGGATCATTAGCACCGGTTCCAATTACATAATGTGTGTGATGACTAGTATATATGTCAATTTTTTTAATAAGATTCAAATTTGAAATTTTAGTTTTAAGTTTTTTAGCCAAATCAATCAAAGCTTGAGACTGGTATTCTGCAGAGTATTCTTTTGTGTAAGTTTCAAGTATAGCTTTTTTTGGTTCATTTTTTTTTGGAAGGGGAATTTTGTAAAGCGCTTTTTTACCATCTAGAATTCTTGCAATAACACTATCTTCACCTTCATAAATTGGACTTGGAGCTCCTTCACCACGCATAACTCTGTCAACCGCTTCTATTGCAAGTTTTCCGGCATGAGCAGGTGCATAAGCTTTCCAGCTTGATATTTCTCCTTTTCTAGATTGTCTAGTTGAAATTGTAGTATGAAGAGATTGTTGCACAGCTTGATAAATTGTATCAGTATTTAGTTTTAACATTGTACCCAATCCTGCAGCAACACTGGGACCTAAATGAGCTATATGATCAACTTTATGTTTATGTAAACAAATTCCTTTTACTAAATTAACTTGAACTTCATAAGCAGTTATTATTCCTCTTAAAAGATCTAAACCACTTTTTTTATTTTGCTGAGCTACACTTATCAGTGGAGGAATATTGTCACCAGGATGACTATAATCTGCAGCTAAAAATGTGTCATGAAAATCAAGTTCTCTTACAGCTGTTCCATTTGACCACGCAGCCCACTCACAATCGAACTTTAATTTACTATTTATACCAAATAATGTTGCGCCGTTTTTTTTTGGATGTTTAAGTGCCATTTCTCTTGAAGAAACTACAGGTTTTCTATTAAGTGATGCGATCGCTACAGAGGCGTTATCAATTATTCTATTAATCACCATTTCTATTGCGTCTTTATTTAATTTTGCATTGTCACTAGCTATTTCAGCTATTTTCCATGCGAGCTGGTTTTTTTTTGGTAAATGTATTTTTGATGGATAAACTTTAACCTTATGTACTTTCAAAATAACTCCTAATTAACGAAATTGTTTTTAATAGTTAAAAAAAAATAATCAATATTAAAGATATTTTTCTACTATTTTTTCAATTCCAATGAAGTCCTTTATCAAGTGATTATGATAAATTTCGGTTGTATTTTTTTCTGTATAACCGTCTTCTAATAAAATAATAGGTATTCCTGCTTCTTTTGCAGCATTCGCATCGGTTTCACTATCACCAATCATTAATGATTTTTTTACGTCTCCATCTAAAATTTCAATTACTGAAGTTAAGTGTCTTGGATCAGGTTTACAATAATCAAAAGTATTGTGACCTGCTACATATTCAAAAAAATCATAAATACCAATCTTCTTTAAAAGATCTATTGACAGATGTTCCTGCTTATTAGTGCATACTGCCATTGATATATTCCTTTTTTTAGCCCAAATCAAAAATTCTTTAACACCATTTATAAGAGTACTTTCATTAACTATATTTTTTCCATAGAAATTTACAAATTCTTTAACCATTTCTTTTTTGATCTTTTCATCTTCAATTTTTCCAAACTCTTTTTTAGCTTGACCCCAAATAGATCGTCCAAGCATAGCACCAGCACCTTGTCCAACTAAGTTTCTAATTTCCTCTGTAGATTTAGTTGGATAACCATATTGATTCATAACATGATTATGCGCCCTCATTAAATCAGGCGCTGTATCCACTAGAGTCCCATCTAAATCAAAAAGAATTGTAAATTTATCATTCATAATCAAAAGTATTTTTAAGAAATATTTTGTGAATTAAGAAAGATATATACTTAATATAAAGAATTTCAAAGATGAAACAGTTAAATATAAAAAATTCCCAAAAATATTTAAGAACCAAATTCTTGAGATTAGGTGTAAAGATGATTGGCCCTGAGACAATTTTTTTTTCAAAAGATACTAAAATTGGAAAAAATGTTGTTATTGAACCTTATGTTGTTTTTGGCTCAAAAGTAAAAATTGGCAATAATGTAACTATTAAATCTTTTTCACAATTAGAAAACTGTAAAATAGAAAACAAAGTTGATATTGGTCCGTATGCTAGAATAAGACCAGGTTCAATCTTAAAAGAGGGATCTAAAGTTGGAAATTTTGTTGAAATAAAAAAAAGTACTTTGGGAAAAAAATCTAAGGCAAATCACTTAACATATATTGGAGACAGCATAATTGGAAAATCAGTTAATATTGGGGCTGGTACAATTACGTGTAACTATGATGGAATTAAAAAAAGTAAAACAAAAATAAGAGATAATGTCTTTATTGGCTCGAATTCATCTTTAGTTGCACCTATAGTAATTGAGTCAGATAGTGTAGTAGGCGCAGGTTCAGTTATAACAAAGAATGTAAGAAAAAGATCACTTGCTTTAACAAGAAGTTTACAAACCGAAGTAAAAAACTATAAGAAAAAGAAAAAATAATCATGTGTGGAATAATTGGAATAAATAGTAATAAATCTGTCTCATCATCAATTATAAATTCTTTAAAAAAGTTAGAATACAGAGGATACGACTCTGCTGGTATAGCAACCCTTTCCGATGGTCATATAAATGAAGTGAAATCTGAGGGTAGGGTTGATAATTTGGAAAAAAATTCTTTAGTTCAAAGCATGGAAGGTACAATAGGCATTGGTCATGTAAGGTGGGCAACTCATGGATTACCAAATAGCGTTAATGCACATCCTCATTCATCACAAAATGTATCTGTTGTGCATAATGGTATAATTGAAAATTCAACTTTACTAAAAAAATTTTTAGTAAGTAAAGGTCATAAGTTTAAATCTCAGACTGATACGGAAGTCATTGTACATTTAATTACTGAAAATCTTAAAACTGAGAATATTGTAAACTCTATAAAAAAAACTTTGAAATCTTTGCATGGAAGTTTTGCTCTTGGAATTCTTTTTAAAGATCAACCAAATTTAATAGTTGGAGCGAGAAGAGGTTCACCGTTAGCTGTAGGATATGGTCCTAATGAAAATTATTTAGGTTCAGACTCCTATGCTTTAAAATCAATGACAAATAAGATTACTTATCTAAATGATGGTGAATTCTGTATTATTAAAAAGGATCATGTTGAATTTTTTAATGAAGAGGGAGTTAAAATAAACAAAAAAGTTTTAGAGTTATCTTCAGACGAAGAAAAATATGACAAAGGTGATTATAAACATTTTATGGCTAAAGAAATTGAGGAACAGCCAATAACACTTAAAAATGGTATTAAAGAATATATTGATCATGCTAACAATGACATTAATATATTAAACTTCCCTTGGAAAATTGATGAATTTTCTTCACTAAAATTGATTGGTTGTGGAACTGCGTATCATTCTTGTTTGATGGCTAAATATTGGTTTGAAGAATTAACATCATTAGATGTCGATGTAGATATTGCATCAGAGTTTCGATATAGAAAAAATAGATTTAAAAAAGAAACCTTATATGTTTTTGTATCTCAGTCTGGTGAAACAGCAGATACATATGCTGCTTTGGACTTATGTAAGAAAAATGGAATGAAAACATGTGCTGTTGTAAATGTAATTGAGAGTTCTATTGCAAGAGATTCGGAATTTGTTTTACCAATACACTGTGGAACAGAAATTGGAGTAGCATCCACAAAGGCTTTTTTGGGTCAAATCTTAATTTTATATATTCTTGCTCTTAAACTTGGATCTCTAAAAAAAGATTTAGAAAAAGATGTTTTTGTTGAAAAAATTAAATATTTGAAAGAATTACCTAAACTAGTTGAGCAAACTTTGTTAACTGACAATAAAATACAACCTATTTCTAACACTTTTAATGAGGCGAAAGGGTCGATGTTTTTGGGCAGAGGGTTTTCCTATCCAATCGCATTAGAGGGCGCACTAAAGCTTAAAGAGCTATCGTATGTTCATGCGGAAGGTTATCCAGCTGGTGAAATGAAACATGGACCTTTAGCACTGATTGAGGAAGGTATGCCTGTAGTTATTTTAGCACCTAGAGACAATTATTATAAAAAAACAATTTCAAATATGCAGGAAGTAATAGCAAGAGGCGCAAAAGTTTTATTAATTACAAATAAAAGTAAAGATGAAGTAGTTTCTGAAAACATATGGGAAACTATCGAAGTTGAAAGTACCAATGATGATTTATTGCCATTTCTTTTGACAATACCTTTACAAAAACTAGCATATTATTCTGCACTCAAAAAAGGTTATGATATTGATAAACCTAGAAATTTAGCTAAATCTGTAACTGTTGAATAACAGTCAAACTCTGATACAACAATCTTAAGTTGAATATGAAAAATTGGAAAATAAATAGCTGGAGAAAGTATCCTGTGAAACACATACCTACGTATGATGATGAAAAGGAGTTAAATAATGTTTTAAATAAATTAAAAACATTTCCTCCTCTTGTTTTTGCAGGTGAAACTAGACATTTAAAAGATCAATTAGCAAAAGTTGTAGATGGCAAAGCTTTTCTTTTGCAAGGAGGAGATTGTGCAGAAAGTTTTGCAGAATTTCATCCAGATAAAATAAGAGATACTTTCAAAGTTATTCTTCAAATGTCTTTAATTTTAACTTACTCAGCATCATTACCAGTTGTGAAACTTGGCAGAATTGCTGGACAGTTTTCTAAACCAAGAAGTGCTCCAACTGAAAAACAAGGTAATAAGGAATTACCAAGCTATTTGGGTGATAATATTAATGCGATAGATTTTAATGAAAAAGCTAGAAGACCTGATCCAAAAAGAATGTTTAGAGCTTACTCTCAATCAGCATCAACTCTAAATCTTTTAAGAGCATTTTCTAAAGGAGGTTTTGCAGATTTAAATAAAGTACACCTATGGAATTTAGATTATATTAAAAAAAGTCCTCAAGCTAAAAGATTTAAAGATTTAGAAGATAAAATTGCAGATGCTCTTGCATTTATGGAAGCTTGTGGAATAACTTCAGATTTTAATAATAGATTATACACAGTGAATTTTTGGACATCACATGAAGCTTTACATTTACCATTTGAAGAAAGTATGACTAGAGTTGACTCAACAACTGGAGAATATCATGATACGTCAGCACACTTTGTATGGATTGGTGATCGAACAAGACAGCTAGATGGAGGACACGTCGAATTTTGTAGAGGAATAGAAAACCCTATCGGAATAAAATGTGGACCAACTTCAAAGGCAGATGAAATTGCTAAGATTTGTGAGGCTATCAATCCTCAGAATGAAAAAGGTAAAATAACTTTGATATCAAGATTTGGTCATCAAAATGTTGAAAAATTTTTACCAAAATTAATTAGAGGAATAAAAAAAGCAGGCCTAAATGTACTTTGGTCTTGCGACCCAATGCATGGGAATACAATAAAATCAACCACTGGTTTCAAAACAAGACCTTTCAATGATGTAGTAAGTGAGGTGAAAAATGTTTTTGCAGTTCACCAAGCGGAAGGTTCATATGCAGGTGGATTACATGTCGAAATGACTGGCCAGGATGTAACAGAATGTACAGGTGGTGCTAGAAAAATATCAGATGCTGATCTATCAAGTAGATATCATACACATTGTGATCCAAGATTAAATTCTGACCAGGCTTTAGAATTGGCTTTTTTAATTTCAGACGAGATAAAAAAGAATAGCAGCTATTCTAAAAATGCTATTCAAGCGGCATCTTAGGCCATTGTTTTAAAATACAATGTGATTAAATATATAGTATGACTCCTTCAGAAAAAGTAAAATATATATCAAATTGGATCAAAACATATGTTGATCAAATGCCGACTAAAGCACAGTCTTTAGTGATTGGTATTTCTGGAGGGATTGACTCATCAGTATCTAGCACACTGAGTGCAATGACAGGACTCAAAACTATAGTTTTGAGTATGCCAATAAGACAAAAAGATCATCAACATGATTTGAGTCTTAAGCACCAAAATTGGTTAGCAAAAAAATTTAAAAATGTGCAAGCTCATACAATTAGTTTAGATAAGTTATTTGAGACATTTTCATCTACTTTGAATAAATTTGATAATGAACATGGTTTTGCAAATTCAAGAGCAAGATTAAGAATGACTACATTATATCAGGTTGCAGCTGCGAATAAGGGCATAGTTGTTGGAACAGGAAATAAAGTTGAGGATTTTGGTGTTGGTTTTTACACGAAATATGGTGATGGTGGAGTTGATATTTCTCCAATTGCTGATTGTAATAAAACAGAGGTTTGGGAACTTGGTAAAGAATTAGGAATACTAAAAGAAATAATTGATGCTCCTCCAACCGATGGTCTTTGGGACGATGGTAGAACTGATGAAGGTCAATTGGGTTTTTCTTATGAAGACCTTGAAGACGCAATGGCAAATCCCGACTCACCTCATAAAGCACAATTCGAAAAAATTAGAAAACAAAACTTGCATAAAATGGACCCAATTCCAGTATGCAAAATTCCTAGTTAATCAATTAGATTAACAAATCAACAAATAAGGTATATTTCTTAATCAATAGATATGGATATTTTTCTTACAAATAATTTAACAAATAAAAAAGAACAATTTGTTCCCAAAAATAAAGATCATATTGGAATGTATGTTTGTGGACCTACTGTTTATGATGATCCACATATTGGAAATGCTAGACCACTAATTATATTTGATATTTTATTTAGATTACTCAAAAAAAATTATAAAAAAGTTACTTATGTGAGAAATATAACAGACATAGATGATAAAATAATTCAATCATCAAAAGATCAAAAGATATCTACGAAAGATTTAACTGAAAAAATAACAAAAAATTTTTTTGAAGATTGTAAATTTTTGAATTGTGAGAATCCATCTTTTCAACCTAAAGCAACTGAACATATTGCCTTGATGATAGAAATGATTAATGAACTAATTAAAAAAGGATTTGCTTATGAAAATAAAAGTCACGTATATTTTGAAGTTAAAAAATTTTCAGATTACGGGAAATTATCTAACAAGAAATTAGAAGATCTTATTGCAGGTTCAAGAGTTGAAATAAGTGAAAATAAAAAAAATTCAGAAGATTTTGTATTATGGAAACCTTCTAGTGATGATGAACCTTCATGGGACTCCCCTTGGGGAAAAGGAAGACCAGGCTGGCACTTGGAGTGTTCAGCGATGTCAAAAAAATTTTTAGGTAAAGAATTTGATATTCATGGTGGAGGTATAGATCTAATTTTTCCTCATCACGAGAATGAAATAGCACAATCAAGATGTGCAAACGAAACACAAACTTTTGCGAAATATTGGGTGCACAATGCTTTTATTACAATGTCTAATGAGAAAATGGCAAAATCTCAGGGAAATATCTTAAAGATAAAAGATTTTAGAAATAAAATGAGTGGTCAGATTGTTAGATTGGCTTTAATGAGCGCTCATTACAAACAACCATTAGATTGGAATGATAAATTAATTAATGATTGTCAAAATACTTTAGATAAATGGTACCGTATTTATTCATCTGAAATTAAGAATGTTCAAATACCCGATGAGGTTTTAAAACCTTTGTATGAAGATTTAAATACTCCTGGTTATATAACTAATTTGCATCAACTTTATGAAAAAGCCAGCAAAGGGGAAGATAAAGATCTCTTTATATCAGCTTGTCAGTTTGTTGGCTTATTTAATGAGGATAATCATCAATGGGAAGGTTATAAAAAGATTAAAGTTTCTATAAGTGAAACAGAAATAAGAAAAATGATTGATTTAAGAAATAAAGCTCGAGAAAAAAAAGATTATAAAGAAGCAGATAAAATTAGAGATGATCTTCAAGATAAAGGTGTTTTAATAGAGGACAAAGATGGTAAAACACACTGGAAATTTAAATGAGCAAAGAACGATTATATATTTTTGACACAACATTAAGAGATGGCGCTCAAACGCAAGGAGTTGATTTTTCTATTGAAGATAAAGAAAAAATTGCATCTGCTTTGGATAATCTTGGTGTTGATTATATTGAAGGAGGTTGGCCCGGTGCTAATCCCACCGATACTGAGTTTTTTCAAAAAAAGCATAATTTTAAAAATTCAAAACTTACATGTTTTGGTATGACTAAAAAATCTGGTCGAAGTGCAGAAAACGATACTGGTTTATCTGCCTTAATGGACTCAAACACATCTGCTGTATGTTTAGTTGGAAAGTCGTGGGATTTTCATGTTGATGTTGCTTTGGAAATAACTAATGAGGAAAACTTAGAGAATATTAGTGAAAGTGCAAAACATTTTGTTAAAGCTAAAAAGGAATTTATGTTTGATGCTGAACATTTTTTCGATGGTTATAAAAATAATCCACAATATGCATTGGCATGTCTAAAAGCAGCTTTTGATCAGGGAGCAAGATGGATTATTTTGTGTGATACTAATGGTGGGACACTTCCACATGAAGTTTCAGCTATAGTTTCTGAGGTATCAAAAGTTATACCAGGTGAAAATTTAGGAATACATGCCCATAATGATACTGGAAATGCAGTAGCTAATTCTCTAGCAGCTATATTGTCTGGTGCAAGACAAATACAAGGCACAATTAATGGTTTGGGTGAGAGATGTGGTAATGCAAATTTAATGTCTCTAATTCCAACTTTTTTTTTAAAAAAGGATTTTTCATCAAAATTTGAGACAGGAATTAAATCAAATGATATGAAAAATTTAACTCAATGCTCTAGATTATTAGATGAAATTTTAAATAGAAAACCTAATCAACACTTACCATATGTTGGAGCGGCTGCCTTTTCTCATAAAGGAGGTTTGCATGTTTCTGCTGTTCAAAAAGATCCAAAAACTTATGAACATATAAACCCTGAGGATGTTGGAAATAATAGAAATATAGTTGTTTCTGATCAATCAGGAAAATCAAATATAATTTCCAGGTTACAAAGTATTAAAATTGATATTAAAGAAAATGATCCAAAAATTAAAAAGTTATTGGATGAGGTTAAAGATAGAGAATTTATAGGTTACAGCTATGATGGAGCGGATGCATCGTTTGAATTATTAGCAAGAAGAATCATTGGAGAAATTCCAAGATATATATCCATTAATGAATATGATGTTTCTGTTAAAAAAAATAAATCTGGAGACATAGTCTCTTCTGCAAAAGCCAAATTAGAAGTAGATGGAGAAAAAATTATTTGTGAAGGTGAGGGAAATGGACCTGTTAACGCCTTAGATAATGCGATTAGGCAAAATGTTGATAAGTTAGCAAAATATTCTAAGTATTTGAAAGATCTAAAATTAGTTGATTATAAAGTTAGAATTTTAAATACAGGTACAGAGGCTGTTACAAGGGTCTCCATCGAAAGCACTGACTCACAAGGCAAAAATTGGTTTACGATCGGTGTATCTACAAACATAATTGAGGCCTCTTTTAAAGCATTGATCGACAGTTTAGATTACAAGCTATTCAAAGATAATGCTCCTGCAAGTAAATAAATGAAAATTAATAAATTTTCAAAGAAACCAACTAATTTCAAAGAAAGGGCAGGAAAAAAAACTATTGTTTGTTATCCGAATGATAATTTAGAAAATAAAAATTTGGATATTCTTCTCAAAGCAAGAAATCATCTAAAAAAGAAAGATGAAGTTATAATTCCTCCTCGAGATGCAAAAACATTTAATGTTAAATCAGGTAATTTTTTCAGAGTTGAAAGTGTGGAGGGACCACAAGTAGGCGATTTAAACTTATTTCAAGCAAATAATTTTGATGAAAAATTTTATTCAGGCAAAACAAGAGCATTATATGGCACACATATTTCAGTTGGAGATAAGATGTATAGCAGTTTTCCTTATTTAAGATCATTAGCCACAATCACTTGGGACACATTAGATTGGTATGATTATGACGAAGATGGTGGATCAGTACACGATGTAATAGGAACAAGATGTGATCCTTATACTTCTAAGCTAATATCAGGTAATGATTATCATTACTGTTGTCATTCAAATTTAACAAGAGCATTAGTTCATGAAAAGGGTATGAATATAAATGAAGCTGAAAAAATTGTTCATGACGTATTAAATGTTTTTATGCTTACAGGTTTTACAAATGATACTAAGCAATATTTCATGAAAGCAAGTCCCGTAAGACCAGGTGATTATCTAGAATTTTTTGCTGAAACAGATTTATTGGGTGTTCTTTCTGCTTGTCCAGGTGGTGACTGTGGTTCTGAACATTCGTCTGATGTAGCCAAATGTTTTCCTTTAAAAGTTTCAATTTGGAGTGTTGATAGAAAATATCTGGATGGTTTAAAGACTTCAAATATTTCGTCTTATAACAGAGACCATGGTTTAATTAAGTAAAATGGGTAAAAATAATATTTCATTTATATTACACAAACCTCAATTATCAGAAAATATAGGTTCCTGTGCAAGAGCAATTAAAAATTTTGGTTTTAAAAAATTGATTTTGATTAATCCTAAACCAATTTTTCCAAATGATAAGATTTTAGCCACATCAGTAGGAGCTAAAGATATAATTAGAAAAAGTAAAGTGCATAAAAATTTAGAACAAGCTCTTGGAAATATTGATATTTTGATTGCTACTTCTGCAAGATTTAGAAATAAAAATATTGAACATATAAATTTAGAGGGTTTGAAAAAAATCAATTATAGTAAAAAAATTGCTTTTTTGTTTGGATCAGAATCTTCAGGATTAACAAATAATGAAATTAGTTACGCAAATTATACATTGCAAATTCCAACTAATCCCGAATTTAAATCTCTAAATCTTTCACATAGTCTTATAATTATCACTCAAATAGTCTCTAGTATTCTTAACGTTAGAACAAGTCCTTTTAAAAAATCTAAAAAAGTCAAATCTGCTTCAAAAAAAGAAATTCAATCAATGATAAATCTTTGCGTAAGAAATTTAGAAATAATTAATTTCTTCAAACCCAATGAAAAGAAACCAATTATGTTAGAAAATTTAAGAAATATTTTTTATAGGATGGACTTATCAGATAAAGAAACACGTATATTATCAAGTGTATTTGCAAACTTAGGTAAAAAACGTTGATTGACAAAACTAAGAGTAAGTTTATAAAGCCCACTATTAATGACAAAAAGATTAAACTCTAAACATAAAGTTGATAGAAGACTTAAAGTAAATTTATGGGGAAGGCCCAAAAGCCCTTTTAATACTAGAGCATATGGACCAGGTCAACATGGTCAAACCAAAACATCAAAACCCTCAGACTATGGAATACAACTTCAAGCAAAACAAAAACTTAAAGCATATTATGGTAATATAAATGAAAGACAATTTAGAAATATTTTCAAAAAAGCTAATATGCAAAAAGGTGATACTAGTGAGAATTTAATAGGTTTGTTAGAAAGAAGATTGGATGCAGTAATTTATAGGGCAAAATTTGCAACTACTATCTTTTCAGCAAGACAATTAATCAATCATGGTCATGTAAGAGTTAATGGAAAAAAAGTAAATATTTCGAGTTATTTAGTTAAGGAAGAAGATTCAATTGAAATAAGAGATAAATCAAAACAGTTAGCAATTTTAGATATTGCTTTAGCTAGCAAAGAAAGAGAAACACCAGAATACATTCAAATAGATGCTAAGAACAGAAAAATGAAATTTATAAGGGTTCCAAAATTTGAAGAAGTTCCTTATCCAATTGTAATGGAACCAAATTTAGTGATTGAATACTACTCTAGATAATAGTTATTTTTTATAACTAATTCCTTTATCATCGAAGACTTTTTTAATTTCACCACTTTCGAACATTTCTTTAATAATATCACATCCCCCAACAAATTCTTTTTTGATGTAAAGTTGAGGTATAGTAGGCCAGTCACTAAAAACCTTAATACCTTCTCTCAAAGATTGATCCTCCAAAACATTGATACCTTTGAAATTAACTTCTAAAATTTTAAGTATATTCGATACTGCCATTGAAAATCCACATTGAGGTGCATCCGGAGTTCCCTTCATAAATAAACATACCTCATTAGTATCGATATGGTTTTGTATTAAATTTTTGGTTTTATCATCCATTATTGTTCCTTTGTTTTAATTGCTAGAGCATGGAGCTCATTTCCCATCTTACCTTTTAGAGAATCGTATACCATTTTATGTTGTTCTATTTTACTTTTACCTGAAAATTGAGATGAGGTGATAGTTGCAGAATAGTGATTTCCATCTCCTGCTAAATCTTGTATCTCTATAGAAGCATCTGGCATAGCATCCTTAATATGTTTTTCTATTTCTTTTAAATCCATTGCCATTATGCGCTCATATAATTTATTAACCAACTTGTATTATAAGATCTTAATTCGTCAATTGTAACTTTTGTCTTTTCATTAATAATCATTTCATTATCAATTATAACTCCTAATTCCTCATGATATACCGAATTTTTATCTAGAATATTAGTTACTTTTTTCAAATTTTTTGGATTTATTTCAATAACATATCTTCCTTGATCTTCTGAGAAGAAATATTCAATTTCATTTATTAAATTTTTTAATTTTCTAAGCTTGATACCTTTATTTCCCTTAATACACATTTTGCTTATTGCGGTTAATAGACCACCTAAAGATACATCATGTGCACTTCTAATATAATCATTTTCAATGAGAATGAGCAAAGATTCCCCATTATTTTTTTCATTAAATAGATTTACTTCTGGAGGTGGACCATTCTTTTCATCTAAAATTGATCTTGCAAATAAACTTTGATCAATATGACCCTCAGTTTTTCCAATAACTAAAACTAAATTATCATTTTCTTTGAAGTCCATAGTGATCATTTTTTTATAGTTTTTTATCAAGCCAACACCACCAATAGATGGAGTTGGTTTAATTCCAACTTCTTTTGTTTGATTATAAAAAGATACATTTCCAGAGACCACAGGGAAATTAAGATATTTACTTGCCTCTCCTATCCCTTGAACACATTCAACAAACTCACCCATATTGTCCTCATTCTCGGGGCTTCCGAAATTTAAACAATTTGTAATAGCGATAGGTTTTGCACCAACAGAAACTAGATTTCTCCAACTTTCTGCAACAATTTGTTTTCCACCTGTTAAAGGGTGAGCCCAACAATAGACTGCTGAAGAATCAACTGAGGCAGCTACTGCTTTATCTGTTCCATGTACTCTTACAACACCAGAGTCTCCTCCAGGTTTTTGGATAGTATCTCCCATAACTGTATGATCATATTGTTGCCAAATCCATTCTTTACTACATATATTTTGGTTAGATAATATTTTTTTTAAAACATCCTTTATTTTTAGTTTAGTAAAAGTTTCTTTTTTAATTTTATTTTTTTTTGGGAGTTTAGATTTTTTCCATTTTCGATCGTACATTGGAGAATTTTCAACCAATGTATTTACAGGTATATTTGCAACTTTTTCATTATCAAAAAATAATTCAATATTTTTTGAGTTAGTTGTTTTTCCAATCACAGCAAAATCTAAATTCCATTTATCAAATATTTTTTTAGCATGCTCTTCTTTTCCATTTTCTAAAACTATCAGCATTCTTTCTTGACTCTCCGATAGCATAATTTCATAAGGTGTCATTTTTGTTTCTCTACATGGGACTTTATTAAGATTTATTTCTATTCCTAGATTTCCTTTAGATGCCATTTCTATACTAGATGATGTGAGTCCTGCAGCACCCATGTCTTGAATTGCAATAATAGAATCACCTGCCATCAGCTCCAAACAAGCCTCTAGTAAAAGTTTTTCTGTAAAAGGATCACCCACTTGAACAGTAGGTTTTTTTTCTTCAATTTTTTCGTCAAAACTGGCTGATGCCATGCTTGCTCCATGAATTCCATCTCTTCCAGTTTTAGATCCAACATATATTACTGGTTTATTCAAACCTGCAGCTTTAGAATAAAATATCTTATTTTTTTTAACTAAACCTAAGGTCATAGCGTTAACCAAAATATTTCCATTATATGAACTATCAAATGATGTTTGGCCCGCGATGGTTGGTACACCCATACAGTTTCCATAACCCCCAATACCATGCACAACGCCTCTTAAAAGATTTTTTGTTTTTTTATGTTGCGGGGATCCAAAGTGAATAGAATTTAAGTTAGCTATCGGTCTTGCACCCATTGTAAAAACATCTCTCATAATACCACCCACACCAGTTGCAGCACCTTGATATGGTTCAATAAAAGATGGATGGTTGTGGCTTTCAATTTTAAAAACTATTGCATCACCATCTTCGATATCAATAACACCAGCATTTTCTCCAGGCCCTTGAATAACTTTTTTACCTTTTGTAGGTAATTTTTTTAAATGAAGTCTTGAGGATTTATAGGAACAATGTTCATTCCACATTGCAGAAAATATTCCTAGCTCAGTTAAATTCGGTGTTCTTTTAAGTAAATCACAAATTTTTTTATATTCATCTTTTTTAAGACCATGGTCTATTGCAATTTGTTCGTTAACTTCCATTATTTGATATTATTTATTAGATTTTTAAAAAATATGGATCCATCCTCCCCAGATAAACTTTTATCAATCATCCTTTCAGGATGGGGCATCATTCCCAAAACATTTTTCTCTTTATTAAAAATACCAGCAATATTATTTAATGATCCATTGGGATTATATTTCTCATCAGTTTTTCCGTCATCATTACAATAATAAATGGCTACCTGGTTATTATCTTGAATTTCCTTTAGTTGATCATTGGTACAAAAATAATTTCCTTCATTGTGAGCGATATGAAACTCAAATACTTCTTTGTTCAAATTTTTAAAATATTGGTTATCTTTATTATCAATTTTTACAAAAACGTTTTTACAAATAAATTCTAAGTATTTATTTCTCAACAAAACTCCTGGAACCAAGCCAGTCTCAACCAATATCTGAAAACCATTACAAATCCCCATAACTAGACCACCTGATTTTGCAAAATTTATAACAGATTGCATTATTTTTGATTTTGCAGCCATACTTCCACATCTTAAATAGTCACCATAAGAAAATCCTCCAGGCAAAACTACTAAATCACTTTTAGGCAATTCATTGTCATTATGCCAAACCATTTTATTTTTAAATCCAAATTTTTTAAGCGCGACATCCATATCTCTATCACAATTTGAACCAGGGAAAGTTATTACAGATGATTTCATTAATTATTGAGTTCCAATAATTTTATAATCTTCAATTACTAGGTTTGCCAAAAGTTTTTTGCACATTTCCTCAACAATTTCTTTTGCTTTAGTTGGGTCGTTTTCTTTAACATTAATTTCAAAGTATTTTCCCTGTCTCACTTCATCTATACCCTTAAAACCCATTCCATCTAAAGCTTGGTGTATTACTTTACCCTGTGGATCTAAAACATCTTTCTTAAGTGTTATAACTGCAGATATTTTCATTTTCTTTTTTTTTTAACAGAAGATAACTTTGTGACATTTACCGCAGTTATATTTGACTGTTCGTGTAAAATACCTAATCTTTTTGCTACTTCAGTATAAGCAGGAATTAAATCTCCTAGGTCTTTTCTAAATCTATCTTTATCTAATTTTTTGTCAGTGATTGAGTCCCACAATCTACAGGTATCTGGACTTATTTCATCTGCTAAAATTACTTCATTCCTACCGTTAATCTTAATTCTTCCAAATTCTAATTTAAAATCTATAAGTTTAATTCCAATTCCTCTAAACATACCAATCATAAAATCATTAATTCTTAAGATCATTTTTTTTACTTTTTCAATTTCTTTTTTACTAGCCCAATCAAATGCATAAATATGTTCTTCAGCAATTAAAGGATCACCGAGTGCGTCATCTTTTAAACAGTATTCAAGTAAAGGTTCTTTAAGGACTGTGCCATCTTCAATTCCCAATCTCTTAGTTATTGATCCAGAAGCAACATTTCTTACAATAAATTCAATTGGAATAATCTCTACTAATTTAATTACTTGTTCCCTCATATTAAGTCTTTTAACTAAATGATTTTTAATTCCTATTTGTGACAAATTTGAAAGTATATGCTCTGAAATTCTATTATTTAAAACACCTTTTCCTTCAATAGTGCTTTTCTTTTGATTATTAAATGCTGTTGCATCATCTTTAAAATATTGAATAACTAAATTTTTATCTGATGTTGCGTATATAATTTTAGCTTTACCTTCGTATAATTTTTTACCTTTTTTCATTATTTAAATACTCTTCTAAAGATTAAATCTACATTCTTAAAATGCTTAGAATAACTAAAAATAGTTCTTAATTTTTTTGGAGATATTTTACTCATTATATATTTATCAGATTGTATAACTTCAAATAAATTTAAGTTTTCTGCAAAACATTTTTTTGCATAAGTTTGAACCATTTTGTAAGATTTTTCTCTACTTAAACCTGTTTTAGTTAATTCCAGCATCAGTTCTTGTGAAAAAATTAATCCTTTGGTTAAATTCAAATTTTCTAACATTTTTTTAGGATAAACAATCATATTATCTAGAGTGTTAGTTAATCTAACTATTGCAAAATCTAGAGTTATATTAGCATCTGGTCCAATATTTCTCTCTACACTTGAATGCGAAATGTCTCTCTCATGCCATAATGCAATATTTTCTAGGGCAGGGGTTACTGTGCTTCTTACCATTCTAGCAAGACCGGTAAGATTTTCACTTAAAATAGGATTTTTTTTATGAGGCATTGCTGATGAGCCTTTTTGATTTTTTGAAAAGTATTCTTGCAGCTCATAAACTTCTGTTCTTTGCAAATGTCTAATTTCTGTAGCAACTCTTTCTATTGATCCAGCTATAATTCCTAGAACTGAAAAATAAAATGCATGACGATCTCTTGGAATTACTTGTGTTGATATAGGCTCAACTTTTAAACCTATTTTTTTGGCAACATGTTTCTCAACGTTGGGATTAATATTAGCAAAAGTTCCTACTGCTCCTGAAATTGCACAAGTTGATACCTCATCAATTGCATCAATTAATCTTTTTCTATTTCTCTTAAACTCTTCATAAAAAGATGCTAATTTTAATCCAAAAGTTATTGGTTCTGCATGGATGCCGTGGCTTCTCCCCATACATGGTGTAAATTTATACTTTCTTGCTTGTCTCTTTAATACTTTAAGGATTTGGTCTAGATCTTTAACAAGAATTTTTCCAGACTGAACTAACTGAATGTTAAAACTTGTATCTAGAACATCGGACGAAGTCATACCTTGATGAAGATACCTTGCTTTAATCCCAGCTTTTTCTGTAACAGAAGTTAAGAAAGCAATGACATCATGTTTGACTTGAGCTTCAATTTGATGAATTCTTTTAACATTTATTTTAGCTTTTTTTCTTACTACAGAAGAAACGCCCTTAGGAATTTGGCCAAGTTTTTCCATAGCCTGTGCTGCAGCTATCTCAACATCAAGCCAAATTTTGTATTTGTTTTCTTCTGACCAAATATCAGTAAGTTCTTTTCGCGAGTATCTTTTAATCATTAATTATAAGTACGGGGGCTTTGAATAACCTTTAACAGATTCTGTAAAGATTTCATAACCATTTTCTGTAATTCCTATTGTATGTTCAAATTGTGCTGATAAAGATTTATCCTTAGTAACTGCAGTCCAACCATCATTGAGCATTTTTACATCGTATTTTCCCGCATTAATCATTGGTTCAATTGTAAATGTCATGCCAGGTTTAAGTTCCATGCCAGAATTTTTTGAGCCGTAGTGTAATATGTTAGGTGGTTCATGAAATGTAGTGCTGATACCATGTCCACAAAAATCTCTTACAACAGAAAATCCCTTATCCTCAACATAAGATTGAATTTCATATCCAATATCTCCAAGTTTAATTCCAGGTTTTACAATTTTGATAGCTCTCATCATAGAATTATATGTTGCATCAATCAGGTTATTAAGCTTTACAGAGGTTTTGCCTATACAAAACATTCTACTAGTGTCACCGTAATGATTATCTACAATTGCAGTTACATCAACATTAACAGCATCTCCCTCTTGAAGAATTCTATCCTTTGAAGGGATACCATGACAAACAACATGATTTAATGATGTACATAAAGATTTTTCAAATCCCCTATAATAAAGTGGGGCAGAGTAGCCACCATGATCTCGAATAAATTCATATCCTAGTTTATCTATATAATCAGTGGAAACACCCTCTTTTATATTTTCAGTAAGCATATCTAAAGTTTGAGCTGCAAGTTTACCTGCTATTCTCATTTTTTCGAATTTTTCAGAATATTTATTCATTTACAATTTTTAATTTTTTATCAATAAAAATTTCTTTTGAACTTATTTTACATCTATAAGCTAAAAAATTAACCCCTGCTTTTTTTGCAAGTAAATAGTTTTTATAATATTCACTATCAATATCTTTAGCTATTTTAAAATTTTCCATATTTTGAATTTGAACTAAAAATATCAAGCAACTTTTATACCCTTTATTTATGGCATCAATAAGGGCAAGAAGATGTTTTGATCCCCTAGTAGTAATTGCATCAGGAAATTCAGCAGTTTTTTTGTCTCTAAAAAGAGTAACATTCTTAACTTCAATAAAAATTTTTTGCTGATTTTTTTGTGTCTGAAAATCAAATCTTGTCTCTTTATTAAAGAAGACTTCAGGTTTTATAACATCATTATTGCTCAATTCTTTAATTAAGTTATTATGTAAACCATGATTGACAATCTTATTTGCTAAATGAGTATTTACTCCTACAAAATTTTTTCTTGTTTTAATAATTTCCAAGCTGTACTTTAACTTTCTTTTTTCATCATCATGTTTTAGAACATAAACTTCATTACCTTCTTCAAGAAGACCTTTCATTGAACCAGTATTGGGACAATGAGCCGTAATGACTGATTTATTTAATTTAACATCTACAAAAAAACGTTTATATCTTTTGATTAATTTGCCTTTTAATAAAGACTTGGTAAATTCCATATTCAAATTATACATATATAATGACCAAAAACATAAAAGTAAATGCTGCTATATTAATCATTGGTAATGAAATTCTTTCAGGAAGAACTCAAGATACAAATACTAGTACACTAGCTACTTGGTTAAATTCAAATGGTATAAAAGTTGTTGAAGTCAGAGTAGTACCTGATGAGGAAAAAATTATAGTTGAGACACTTAATTTCTTTAGAAAAACATATGATTATGTTTTCACCACTGGTGGTATTGGTCCAACTCATGATGATATTACTGCCCAATCTGTTGCAAAAGCATTTGGAAAAAAATATGAAATACATAAAGAGGCATATAAAATTTTAGAGTCATATTATAAGCCTGGTGAATTTAATGACGGCAGACAAAAGATGGTTTGGATGCCTAGTAACGCTGATTTAATATTAAATCCAACAAGTGGTGCACCAGGCTTTTGTGTTGAAAATGTTTTTTGTTTACCTGGAGTTCCCTCAATTTTAAAATCAATGTTAGGTGGATTAAAGAATAAAATAGTCGGTGGTGAACCTATTTTAAGTCATACAATTAGTTTGAGAACAGTTGAAAGTGAAATTGCTAATTCATTAACAAAAGTTCAGGAAGAAAATAAAGATGTTGAAATAGGTAGCTACCCTTTTTTCCATGCAGGAAAACTTGGTGTTTCAATAGTTTTAAGATCTGAAAACCAATCTAAAATTGATCAATGTAATTCTCAAATTTTAAAATTTGTCAGCGAAAAAAAAATAGAAATTGTGAATCGCTAATGCTTTATTTTGCCTACGGAAGTAATTTGCACCATTTTCAGATGAAACGAAGATGTAAGGATAGTGTTTATATCAAGAAGATAAACTTAAAAGATTTTAAATTAACTTTTAGAAGCAAATATAGAGCAGCTGATATAGAGCCCAAAAAAAATTCTATTGTGCCAGGAGGATTATTCGAAATATCAAAAAGTGATGAAAAAAAATTAGATATTTATGAAGATTTTCCTATTTTGTATAAAAAATTTTATTTTTTTTATTATGGTAAAAAAGTGATGACTTATACTATGGTAAATAAAAGTCCTTTTAAATTCCCTACAGAAAGATATTTAAACGTAGTTAAGCGTGGATATAAAGATTGTAAACTTGATAAAAAATATCTTGAAAAAGCTCTTATTAATTAAAAAGTTCTAAATATTACTCAACCAAACAGTTTGAAAGGGTCTTAAAGTTAACAAGTTTTCGTTTTTAAATTTTGTTTTTGAATTCAATAAATCTTTATAATTTGAAAGTGATTTAGAAAGTTTAGCGTTTTGATTTTTTGAAGATAAATTAGTAATACAAATAATCGATTGTTTTTTATCTATACTTTCTCTTTTGAAGCAGAATAATTTTGGTCCAAGATTTATATTGTGCCGTATACCACTTGGATGAAAGGCCTTTTGTTTTCTTCTGATACTTAATAAATTCACGATGTTATGATAAAAAATACTTTGTTTAGTTTTATTATCGCTGAGCTTTTTTGTAATATTTTTATAATTCCATTTATATCTATTAACATCTCTATTATTGCCAGTAATTACATACTTTGCTTCATCATTTGATTTACCAAATAAAGAGTTGAAATATATGGCTGGAATTCCTTCAAAAGATATCATTATGCTATGAGCGGCAACGTAACGTTCTAAAAAAAATTTTCCTTGTGGATCGTAATCAGATTTTTTTAAGGCATCAAAAACTGTAATATTTGCTTCATATACTTTTTTGGATTTATTTTGAACTTTTCTGTATGAAAATTTTGATCCATTTTTTTTTAATCTTTTAAGAAAATTGTTTAATGACTTCTCGTTTAATATTCCCTCAGTAGGCCGTATACCAATTCCATCATGGGATGCTATAAAATTTAAATAATTATTCCCTAATTTTCTAGCTGGAAGATTTTCACTCCATTTCTTGAGATACGTGTTATTTTCAAACAAAAAAGCATGAATTAATAACGGTGGTAGAGAAAAATTGTATATCCAATTGGCCTCATCATTTTTACCAAAATAACTTAAATTTTCTTTTTCAGGTAAATTGGTTTCGGTAATGATAATAGTTTCCACATTTAAATGATCACTGATAATTCTTAGGAGTTTTATAATTTCATGAGTTTGTCTTAAATTTATACATTTAGTTCCATTTTCTTTCCAAAGATACGCAATAGCATCTAGTCTAAAAATTGTAATACCATTATTGATTAAATGGATCATAATCTTAATGAACCTTAGTAATACAGATGGATTTTTAAAATTTAGATCTATTTGATCTGGACTAAAAGTTCGCCAAAGGTAATCTGATTTATCAAAAATTTTAATTTTTTTAAGTAATTTATGATCTCTAGGTCTTACCACTTTAGAGACATTAAATTTTGAATCCACTGTTAAAAAATAATCTTTACCTGGTTTTTTTCTTTTTAAGAAATTTTTAAACCACAAACCTCGTGCTGAAGAGTGATTAATCACTACATCAGCCATAATATTATTGAACTTTGAAATCTTTTTTAAATCAGACCAATTACCTATTCTTTTTTCAATTTTATAATGATCTTTAACAGCAAAACCACTATCACTACTAGAAGGGTAAAAAGGTAAAAAATGAATTGTATTAAAGAATTTTTTTAATTTTTTTTGAAAAAAATTTTGAAAGACTTTAATCGAACTTTTTTGATTTGAATAAACAGTATCTCCATAACAAATAAGCAATGAAGTTTTTTCTGAAATAATTATTTTTTTTTTAGTATTTTTTTTATTAAAGTCTTTAATTAATTGAATTATTTCATCTTTTAAGTAGTAAATGTCTTTTTTTGATAGTATTGGTTTATATATATTCTCTAATACAGATCTGATTTTTTTTTGATCTTTTTGAATAAGCATTAAGAATATTTTTTATTATCATCATTTACCACTTTTTCAAGTCTTCCAAGAAAATCAGGTATAGCACTTTTAACTCTGCTCCATGTTGGGATAAAAGGTGTATCCATTGGATTGAGAATAAAAGCCTCACCTGCTTTCATTATGTTCATTGCAAATAATTCAACAGCCTGTTCCTCTGTGTGTGAATCAAATTTTAATCCATTCATTACAGCATCACTTCTATATATATCAATTAAATCTAAAGCCGATCTATAATAGGTTGCTTTCAGTGATCTAAATTTTTCTCTGCTAAAAGTATTACCTTGTGTTGCCAATTTTTTTATAAATGTTTTAATGATATCAATAGACATTCTTGACAACCCTTTTGTTTCGTCATCAATTGAAAGAACTTGATGTTTATGATCATAAGTATCAGCTAAATCAACCTGGCAAATATTTTGAGGTGAAAAACTTCTTTGCATTTCAGATAAAATACCCACTTCAATGCCCCAGTCTGAAGATATTCTCAACTCAGGTAAAACATTTCGTCTAAATGAAAATTCACCTGCAAGAGGATACTTAAAAGATTTCATAAATTCCAAATAGTCACTTTTACCTATAGTTTTTTCTAAGGCAGTTAATAAAGGAAAAACTAATAACCTTGCCACACGTCCATTCATTTTATCGTTAGCTACTCTAGGATAATAACCTTTACAGAATTCAAAGTTAAACAGAGGGTTTACAACTGGATAAAAAAGTTTTGCAAGCATTCTTCGATCGTAAGTTTTTATATCACAGTCGTGTAATGCAACTGATCTTGCACTATCTCTTGCAATACACATTCCAATACAATACCAAACATTTCGACCTTTTCCGAGCTCACTTGGAGCAAGATTATTTTTTTTAAGTTCTTGATCTAGTTTCTTTAATTTTGGACCATCGTTCCAAAGAATAGAAAATGGAGTTTTTATCTTTTTAAAAAATTTCCAAGCCTTTTTAGCCTGTGTCTCGTTAGCTTTATCTAGTCCAATAATTATGTGATCTAAATATTTAGTTTTACTTATCTCATCAACTATTTTAGGTAAGGCTGTTCCTTCTAATTCAGAATAAAGACATGGCAAAATTAATTCCATTTTTCTTTGTTTAGAAAATTCAGATAATTCATTTTCAATGACTGATGTCGACTTGGTGCCAAAGTCATGTAAAGTTGAAATTACTCCATTTTGTGAGAAATCACTCATGGCGGATTTTTAGTCTTAATATTCCAATTTAACCAGTGCCGTTTTAATCACATCAGCCCAGCCCTCAGGTGATGGCTTGTTTGTAAATATAAGGTTATTTATGTTAATTTGATCTAATCTAAACTGATCATTAAATACTAAACAGGGAATATCACAGTTTTTTAGCATATCTAAATCATTATAATTATCACCAACTGCAATCGTCTTAATCTTATCCTTAGTTTTTTTTAAAATTTTAATAACCCTGTTCATTGATTTTACTTTATTAATATTATCACAAAGATTTAAAACACGTCCACCTTCCTGGACAGTTAATGAACTAGAATTTAAAATTTTTATTAATTTGTTTTTTTCATTTTTGTCACCGTTAAATAAAAAAGGCAAAGTATACTTTCTATCCAAAGCATCTTTTAGTTTACTACCTTTTTGACCAAATATTTTTTCCTGTTCCTTTTTTTTTATTTTTGAAATTTGAGTACATTTATTTTTTAATTGTTCCGGCACGTTGTCATTAAAAATTTTTAGTAATTCTTCTTTTTCTCTACTAAGAACAATTTTATTTGGAAAATTATTATTAATTAGATTTAGACCATGTATAAACGAGCCATTTTCTGAGATATAAGGCAGTTCTATACCTAGTTCATTATTAAACTTTTCTATCTCTTTTTCAGTTTTACTGGAATTTGGAATTATGATTATTTCATTGTTTACAAGGTTTTTAATATAATCTTTGATGCTATCGAATTGAAAAGTATCTCTATGCAAAAGAGATCCGTCTAAATCAGTAAAAATTACGACAGTAAGTTTTTTTTTCATTATTTATATTACTATAAATAATAGTAAAATTTTTATCGAGTAAGAAGCAAAGTTTTCTTACCTTTTTTACTTGTAATTCCATTTTTTTGATCACAATATCTCTTTAAAGCATAAGCTGTTGATACCCCACCAATTATTATTAATTTTAAAATCTTTAATTTAATAAGTGTTTTTATCATGATTTAATATCAAACCTTTCTAATAAAAATTGGATTACTAAATTATAGAAAAATACAAAACAAAAAATATAAAATAGAAAAATTACTTCTTTAGAATTAAAGAGGTATCCAGTTGCAGTTAAAAGCACGAAAAATAGGCTAATTGATAAAGCAAGCTTTGCCTGTGATTTCTTTTTTAAGTGAGATTTAACAATATTGCTTTTCATTAAATAATAATAACTATTAAAGATATTTATTCATCATGAATTTTGTCCTACCTAGACATTTCAACTGTAATGTTTTAAATTTTAACACTCATTTCTCTAATTTTTATGAGGTATTGATGATTAATTGTTGTGAAAAATATTTATAAAATTCATTACATTGTATTTTTTTTAGCTTTATTTTTTTCTAAAGCTATAGCGGAGCCAACCTTTGTGCAAAGCAAATCACTTGATAACGCCTTTTATTTGGGACTTAACTTTAATAATGATGGTACAAAAATGTATACTGTAAATGCTGGAGCATCGGATGCAGTTATCGAACATATATTAACTACCCCATATGACATTTCAACGGCAATCGTAAATAACACTTTTGGAGTAAGTAGAGGTGGTGATACACAAGCAACACAAGTAGTGTTCAATAAAAATGGAACAAAAATGTTTATTGTTAACCATGCTGGTAGAAAGTCAGTAGATTACTACTCACTAAGCACTGCATTTGATGTTTCAACTGCTACATTTGATGGCGAATATTTTATCTCTGGTCAAGAAAAGAGAGCAAATTCAATTGCATTTAATAATGATGGTACCAGAATGATTATTGCTGGTGCAGGAAATAACTCCCAACATCGTATTCATGAATATTCACTAAGCACAGGATTTGATCTTAGCTCCACAGTTACTCATCTTAATACTGAAGACCTAAGTTCTACTCACAATTATATAGATGGAGTTACTTTTAATTACGATGGTACTAAAATGTATACCATTAGAGGTATTGGAGATTTAGTAAAAAATTTGCATAAGATTTCTCAGTTTAAATTAACTACACCTTATGATGTTTCTACTCGATCCCTTGAAGGTACCTTCGATACAAGTTCTGTTAGTGCAG
Source organism: uncultured Pelagibacteraceae bacterium (assembly GCA_902623975.1). GTDB lineage: Bacteria > Pseudomonadota > Alphaproteobacteria > Pelagibacterales > Pelagibacteraceae > Pelagibacter. The sequence continues at coordinate 71,010 of CACNVR010000003.1, read as the reverse complement.
ATTCAAGAGAAGTTGTGTTTAGTAATGATGGAAGTAAAATGTTTATCATTGATGATAGTCCCTCGGATGCTAGTAATAATAAAGTTCATGAATTTAACCTAAGTTGCAATTGGAGCATAATCGATGGTGCTTGTGATGATCCAATAACTACCTCTGATGGGGGTAAAGATATTTTAAGCTCAATCGAATCTCAAACTGCAACAGCAAAACAAATTACTATTCAAGCAAGTACACCAGTTCTTAACCGAATGTATTGGTTAAGAAGACATAGAAATAATGATCAATTAAGTAACCAAAATATTAGATTAAACTTTTCTAATTCGATGGTGGCATCACTTTCTAACATTATTTCTATATCAAATAAAACAAATGAAGTTCTAGACAAATTATCAGATGATTGGTCATTTTGGAGTGAGGGTAGTGTAAGTATTGGTAGAACTGGAGATACATCTACTTCATCATCTAAAAAAATTAATACCAAGGGCATTACACTTGGCATGGATAAAAAGATAAGCAAAAATAGATTATATGGTTATGCTCTTAGATTTGGTAATGATGATGTTGATGTAGGCACATCCGGGACTAATTTAGATACTGAGTCTTTTAGTTTATCTGTTTATGGAACTTTTCCTCATGATGATGAAAAATTTACTGAAGGTATCATTGGAGTGAGCACTTTAAAGACTGATCATATTAGAAAAGGAGGAGGTAGTACTAGAACAGGAGAAAGAGATGGTGCACAAATATTTGGTTCACTTAACTACTTAACAACATATAAAAAAGAAGATTTTAATATTACTCCTAATTTAAGAATTGATTTAAGCTATGCAGAATTATCCAAATATAGAGAAAAAGGTACTGCAGCTTTAGTTTACAAAGCTCAAACGATTGAAACTGGAATGATATCTGCTGGTTTTACCATAAGTGATATTTTAAATTTTAATACTTTTACTTTTAAACCAAATGGTGGATTAGAGCTTGGAGTAGATTTTAGCCCATCTTCAGACGCTACTTATCGTTACCTATCGGAAACTACAGAATATACAAAATCAGTTGATCAAGATTCTAAAAATTTAAGAGCAAACATTGGATTTGATTTGGTAACCGATGATGGTTTTTCCATAATGGCTATCTATGAAAGAAATCAAAGTGACAATGCTCATAGCGATACTTTATATTTGGGATTTGGTTATATACCTACAGACAATATTGAATATGCTATGACTTTAGATAATGATAAAGCATCTTTGAGTTATAAGAGAGATTTAAATGGTTTCGATATCAAAATGAGTTCGAATTATAGCTTGATGAGTCAAATACCTGAATATGGTGCAACCCTAGAAATTGCAAATACATTTTAGTAAATTTAACTAAAACTCTATAAGATAATATGGGATAACTAGAACTAGACTAGAACCTGGGGAGTTAAAATAAAAAAAATTTACTTATTCATCTTGTTCAATTATAAATATTCGCATAGATCCATAATTAATGATTGAATTTATAAAAAAAATAGACAAAAATTTTTTTAATTCATTCCTTTATTTGACTAAACGTAAATTTACAAGGTGGTTTGAGCTTAACAAAATTACAGATTTACCTGAAAATATAAACGAAGATTTTAATCTATCGACAAGATATGATTTTTTTAAAATTGCTCAAAGTTACTTACAGACAAATAGATTAAATGGAACTTATTGTGAATTTGGATGTCATACTGGGAGCACTTTTAAAATGGCTTTACGAACAATTGGTCTTCCTTTTAAACCTAATAAAATAAATAGATTTTATGCATTTGACTCTTTTGAAGGTATGCCAGAACCAGAAGGAATAGATAAGCAAAAGATTTGGGAAAAAGGTTTAAATACTACTTCAATTGAAGATTTTAAAAAAATTTTTAAAAAAGATTTACATAGAATGAAAATTGTAAAAGGATTTTATAATGAGGTTTTAAAAGATTATAAATTAGAGAGTGGTGACAAAATTGCGATAGCTTATATTGATTGTGATTATTACTCTTCTACTAGTGATTGTTTAAATTTTATTGATAATAAATTGTTGCATGGTTCATTGATTGTTTTTGATGACTGGAATTGCTACTACGGAGATCCAAAAAGAGGTCAACGTTTAGCATTTGATAAATTTAAACAAAAAAAAGTAGATCAATATGAATTTATTGATTTTTTTGACATCAAATCAGGTGGAAAAAGTTTTATTGTACTTGAAAAAAATAAAATAGGCTCGGAGGAACTTTAAAGTAAAGGTTTTAAAAATAAATTTACTTATAGGTCTTGTTCAAATATAAATAATATCATAATACTCATGAAATTCATTAATGCCCTCGTGGTGAAATTGGTAGACACAAAGGACTTAAAATCCTTGCCGCTTGCGGAGTGCCAGTTCGAGTCTGGCCGAGGGCACCATTAAATGAGAAATATTCAAATTATTTCAGATAAAAATAAAAAATCTTTAAAGATAAAATTAATCTTACAAAAACAAATAAATAGTAAAGATATAAAAAAATCTAATATAGTAATTGTTATTGGGGGAGATGGCTTCATGCTTCAAACTTTGAAAAAAAATAAAAATTTAAATAAATTTTTTTATGGAGTGAATTCAGGAAATTATGGTTTTTTGATGAATAAATTCTCATCTAAAAATATTATTAAGAATCTATTGAAAGCAAAAATGATTACAATAAGTCCACTAGAGATGACTGTAAGAAATAATAAAAATCAAATAAAAAAAAATCTAGCAATCAATGAAGTTTCGATCTTAAGGCAAAGTAGACAAGCAGCATCGTTATCAATAACTTATGGTTCAAAAAACCTTATTAAACAATTAGTTTCTGATGGTGTTTTAGTCTCTACTCCTGCTGGAAGTACTGCTTATAATCTTTCTGTTCATGGTCCAATTTTAAGTTTAAATTCAAAAAAATTATCAATATCACCTATTAGCCCTTTTAGACCTCGAAGATGGAAAGGTAAAATTATAAGTGACAAATCAAAAATAATTATAAAAAATCTGAATCCAACCAAAAGACCTATAAGTGCAGTTGCTGATAATATTGAAGTTAGAAATGCAAAAAATATAGTTGTTAAGACTAATCAAAAAATAAGATTTAATCTCTTATATGATCAAAATAGAAGTCTTCAAAAAAAAATTAAAATTGAGCAAATAAGAAGAGAATTCAATTAATATTTTTTATAGCCAAACCTTCCAGGCTTTTACTTTACTTTTCCAGATTTTATTAAGTTCAAGTTTTTCACGAAGAGTATCCATACATCCCCAAAAACCATGATGTTTAAAAGCTAATAACTGATTTATCTTTGTAAGTTTTGGAAGACAGTCTTGTTCAAATATAGTTTTATCATTTTTTAAATATTTAAATACGTTTTTTGATAAAACAAAAAACCCTCCATTGATATATTCCATAGGTTTTTCTTTTATTGCTGTTACTTTACGATTTTTACTTATATTCAAAACACCCTTGGGATTTTTATATCTTACAGCTGTAAGTGTAACAGTTTTTTTATGTTTAATATGAAAGTTGATTAATTTTTTAATATTTACATCACAGAGACCATCTCCATAAGAGAGACAAAAATAATTATCATTTTTTAAATATTTTTTTATTCTTCTAATTCTGCCACCTGTCATTGTTTTAAGACCAGTATTTACGTATACAATTTTCCAATTTCCCTTAATTTTGTTAAGTTCATTTTTAAGAAGATGTCCTTTATAACCAAGACAAATTATAAAATCATTTATTCCAAAATAAGAATAAATTTTCATGATATGCCATATGATTGGCTTATCACCGATTCGGACTAGAGGCTTTGGCTTTATTTTTGTTTCCTCTGCCAATCTTGTTCCATAACCACCAGCTAAAATAACTACTTTCATTTTGCTTTTTTATTATTTTATAGACTTTAATTAAAATTCAAATTAATTGTAAATTTTATGTCAATTATTCACAACTATTGCATTACAGGAAAAAATTTCAATTTTTTAAACAATTTAAATGTAGATATTATTCTTGCTGGATCAGAAAATAAGAATTTAAGCGAATATCCAGCAAAATGGATCAAAGATAATGATGGAGTAAATATTTCAGAAAAAAATAAAAACTTTGGCACTTTAACTTCTCATTTTTGGCTCTGGAAAAATAAACTTAAAGAGTATGATGATAATGATTGGATAGGGATTAATCACTACAGAAGATTTTGGGTTAAGAATGATACAAAGGATATAACAGTTTCAAATTTATCTGAAAATATCCTACGAGAGATACCATCAGATCAAAATTTTGATGCACTACTTCCAGAAAAAATAGTAATGGAAAACCTTAAATTTTCTAAGTTATTTAAAAAAGGTTTTCAAAACTATATTAGAAAACCATCTTTATTATTCAATAGAAAGAGGATTAGTATTGAACTTCATTTTGATTTATTTCATGGATATAGATATCTATCTGAGGCAGCTAAATTAATGGATGATACTGACAGGGTCGATTTTGAAAATTATATAAAAGATCAAAATTCATTTCATGGATTTCAAATATTTGTCTCAAAAAAGAGAATAATTGAGGATTTATATCAAAAATCATTTGATTGGATTTTCAAATGCGAAAAAAGATTTTCCAACGAAAAATTAACAGGCTACGGTAAAGAAAGACTTTATGATTTTTTTGCAGAACGCTATTATTCATTTTATTTTGAAAAATATACGAAAACAAAAATCTGGCCATGGATAATGCTTCATAAAGATATGGTATGACATACAAAATAGTAAAAAGATGCCAAATTTGTAACTCAAGTTTATCAAATTTTCTTGATCTTGGAAAACAGCCTCTATGCGATGATTTAAGAACAAAACCTTTTGTAAATAAATTTTACAAACTTCAAATTAAATTTTGCAAAAAATGCTTAACTGCTTTTCAAAAATATAACGTGAACAAAAAGGTTTTATTTCCAAAAAACTATCATTACAGATCTGCTAATACCAATGATGTTGTACTTGGAATGAAAAATTTGGTCGACGAAATAGGAAAAATTAAAAAAAATTTAAAAAATAAAAACGTGCTTGATATAGGATGTAATGACGGGAGTTTATTAAATTTTTTTAAAAAAAAAGGTTGTAAAACCTTTGGGCTAGAACCAACAGGTGCTTTCTTTGAAGCAAAAAAAAAAGGACATAAAGTATTTAATAATTATTTTGATTTTAAGACATCTCAAATTTTAAAAGATAAAATTAAAGTGATTGATGTAATTACATTCACCAATGTTTTTGCACACATAGAAAATTTCAAAGATTTGATTAAGTCGTTAAAAAATTTAATTACAAAAGAAACTTTAATCGTTATTGAAAATCATTATTTAGGTGAAGTTATAAAAAAAAATCAATTTGATACTTTTTATCATGAACATCCAAGAACTTATAGTCTTAATTCATTTTACTTTATTTCTAAATTATTAAATATGAATATTGTGAAATATGAATTTGTAAAAAGGTATAATGGAAATATCAGAGTTTTTTTTGGCAATAAAAATTTATCTAATAATAAAAAATTAAAAGAAAATTTAAAGAAAGAAAAAAAACTTATTAGAAAAATCAGCTCATTTCAAAAAAAGATCAACAAATGGAAATTGGTTAAAAAAGATTATTTCAAAAAACTATCAAAGAAATATGGACCTATCCCAGCAAAAGCCTTTCCAGGCAGAGCTTCTATTCTGATAAATCTTTTAAATCTTAACAGTAAAAATATATCAAACATATATGAGAAAGATGTTTCTCTTAAAGTAAATAAATATGCTCCTGGAACAAATATTAAAATAGTGAAAGAAAAACTTTTTAATAAAAAAGAAAGAAATAAGAAAAAAATTATTAATTTAGCATGGCATATTTCTGGGGAAATAAGATCATATTTAAAAGAAAAAATGAATTATCATGGTCAGGTAATTGATGTAATCTCAAGTAAAGACTTTACTTAAATTAAATATGAATTGGAAATCTTATCAAAAATATTTCAAGGGAAAAAAAATTTTAATTACAGGTAACTCTGGTTTTGTTGGATCTTATGTATCTTTAACTTTATCTTTGTTAGGTTCCAAAATTTTAGGTTATTCATTAAAAAAAAAAGACAATAAATATTTGTCAAATTTTCCTGAATATAGAAGAAGAATAAAAACAATTAATGATGATATTAAAAATATAGAGTCTTATCGAAGTACTTTAATTAGGTTTAAACCTGAAATTCTTATTCATTTAGCATCCCAACCACTTGTATCTCAATCGTATATTCAAACAAAAAATAGTTATGAAACAAATGTAATGGGCACAGTTAAACTTTTTGAAGTTGCAAAAAATTTAAGTAGCTTAAAAAATATAGTAATTTTTACATCAGATAAAGTTTATAAAAACTTAGATAATAACAATTTAAATGAAAATTCTCCTTTAGGTGGTGAAGATCCATACAGTGCCAGTAAATCTGCTCAAGACTTAATTTCTAATAGTTACAAATTGTCATTTTTTAAGAAGAAAAAAAATGTTTTTCTCATCAGAGCAGGAAATATTATTGGTGGAGGAGATTGGGAAAAAACTAGATTAATACCAGATTTATTTTTATCAAACTTTAAGAAAAAAAACATCTATCTTAGAAATCCTAATGCAACACGTCCTTGGCAACATATTTTAGATGTAGTTGAAGGAATCCTAAAAGTAATTTTAGTTAAAGGAAAAAAAGTATCAGAAAAATCTCTTATCTACAATATTGGACCAAAATCAAATAAAGATATCAAGGTAAAACTTTTAATCAAAAAATTTATAGACAATTCAAATCTTATAAAGATTAAATTTAGATTTAAAAATATTCATTTTAAAGAAAAGAAATTTTTGAGATTATCTAGTAAATTTATAAAAAAAGATATTAATTGGCAGTCTAAATTGAGGATTGAAGATGCAATTCAACTTACCACAAAATGGTATTATGAATTTTTTAAAAATAGAAAAAATATATTCAACTTTACTACATATCAAATCAAAGTTTTTTTTAATAAATAGTAATTATTAATTAAAAAATATATTTAAATAAATTTCTCTTATGTTAATTTATAAATATGAAAAAACTGTTTTTGATCTGTGTTTTTTTGTTTTTAAATACTAATTATTCATTTTCTACAACTACTGGATCCGGGGAAGTAAAACTTTCTAATTTAGTATTAGATGGTGTATTGCATTATTTTGATATAAATGCAGTCCGTAACAAATCCGGTAATGTTAGAGGAGTACCAAGTCACTTTGCAGTATCTAAATCTGGAAGAGATTATGGTTATACTTATTGTCCAAGTGGTCAAAGTTGTGTCAATGAACCAATTCAAGCTTTACAATTATGTAGAAAGAGATCTGGTGAAAGATGTTACATATTTGCTAGAGGCAGAAAAATAGTTTGGAATCAAATAAATTATAAAGTTTCAAGAAAAGCTTCTAGATCCGAAATTAGATCTTTATTAGAAGATTACGGTTTTTATGGAAATAAACCTAAAGAGACAAAACCTAAAATTACAAAGAAAAAAGAGACGTCTGAAAAAAAAGTTGATGATGATAATATCGTTAAAAAGTTAAAAGAATTAAATGAACTTTATAAGTCAGGAGTTTTATCTAAAGAAGAATTTGATAAAGCCAAAAAGAAAATATTAAATTAGAATAAAGTGAGAAGAAGATTTTTTTTTAGGTTATTAGCATCTTTATTTACATTACCATTTATTAAATCTTGTGCAAAAGTACCTGTAACCAATAGAACTCAATTAAATTTAATACCTGATAAGTGGGTTAGGTGGGTAAGCGATAAATACTATTATGATTATCTGGATGATAATTTACTTATTCAAGATATGGATATGTATAACAGGGTATTTGATATTGGTTTAAAGATACAGGGGGCAATTAAAAAATATTTTGAGATAAAAAATTTAGATTTTACAAAATATAATCTTGATTATGAAATTAATGTTGTAGATGATAAACGAAATTTAAATGCTTTTGCAATGGCCAATGCTAAAGTAGTTTTCTTTCGAAGAATTGTTGAGTTCTGTGATAATGATGATCAAATTGCTGCAATAATGGGTCATGAGATGGGTCATGTTATAGCAAAACACATTCACGAAAGAATAAGCCACAGGCTGACATGGGACATCCTTACTTTAGGTATAGCAGAAATATTTGCTGAGCTTGGTTTCTTTTTACCCTGGAGCAGGAAGCAAGAGTCTGAAGCAGATTATTTGGGCGTAGTATTTATGACGCTAGCAGGATATAATCCTAATGAAGCTGCAAAATTTTGGGATAATCTTCATGAGTATAGAGAAAAAGTAAAAAAATATAAATCTAATCCTGATCTAATTGTCAAAATTAAAAAGAACCTACCTGAATTTACAAGTACACATCCTTTTCCAGAAAATAGAAGTAAAAAGATCAAAGAATGGGCTAAAGAAGTCAAAGATGAGTTTAAAGATTATATTTGAAAATTATAATCAATTTTAATAAGTTTTTATCATGCGATTTTTTATAAGTTTAATTGTCATCTTATTTGTTTCAATAAGTAACTCTTATGCAAGTAAATCTAAAGACTTGAGAAAAATTGATAAGATGTATGATGATGGATTACTATCAAGAGCGGAGTGTGTAAAAGCAAAAAAAAAAATTTTAGGTAGCAATTCATCTCCAACATGTAAAAAAACGTCAACCAAAAAAACTGAAAATAAAGATTATTCATCTCAAGGCACAGCATTTTTTATTGCAAAGGGTGGATATCTCCTAACTAATTATCACGTAATCGAAGATTGTGATGCTAATGTAAAAATTAAATATAATAGAGAAACTATTGATGCTGAAATAATTGCTAATGATAGACATCTTGATATGTCATTATTACGTGCATCAAAAATTAGAAATAATAAATTTTTAAAATTAACAAATAGCGAACCTGAGAAATTACAAAGAGTAATAGCAGTTGGCTATCCTTTTGGGAAATATGTGAGTGATGATTTAAAATTTACTTCTGGCATTATTAGTGCCCTTAAAGGACCAGATGACTCATCTACAATGATCCAAGTAGATGCTGCACTTAACCCTGGTAACAGTGGAGGACCGATAGTGGATGAAAGTTCTGGAGATTTAGTGGGTGTTGCTAATATGAAATTGGATGCTTCTATATCTGAGGGAACAAACTTTGCGATAAAATCTTCAACAATAGAAAATTTTTTAACTGCAAATAAAATCAAAACATCCACAACTTACTTATCTTTTGGTAAATCTAGAGATGGATTATTAAAGTTGTTAGAGAGTACTACTGTATTTGTTTTTTGTAATTAAAATTTAGTTATTTAAAAGATTTCTTTTAGCAGCTTCAAATTCAGATTTTGTGATATCTCCAGCTTTATACATTGCATTTAACTCATTTAACTCTTCAACAATGCTAGCAGTTTTAGCTTTAATTTGTTTTGTATTACTATCGCATCCTTTTTTATCTTTGTAGTTTTGTAATGTTGCAATTCTTCTGTCAGCTGCTTGAGTAGCGTTCTTATAATTTTGATTTTTAGCAATCAAATTAAATGGAAACCATAAAATTCCATCAACCCAGTCCGCACCACTAATACCTTGCTTATCTTGATTAACTCCGTCGATTATAACTTGTGCTCTCACAATTTCTGCATCTAGTTCTTTACAATCTAATCTAGCATCACCAGCTCTATTAGCTGAAACAACTTCGTGTTGGGCACTTCCAGCACAAGATGCAACTATGATTCCAATTATAAATAAAGAGATTAAATTTTTCATAAATTAGCATATCATTTTTTTAAAAAAAAAGTCAATTTAATTATTTAAAAACAATACTAATAAATATTTATGAAACGTTGATTTTATTGAATGATGGTGCCCCCGCACGGATTCGAACCGCGGACCTATTGATTACAAATCAATTGCTCTACCAGCTGAGCTACAAGGGCGTGTGCAATAATTATTAATAATTTTAAAATTAATCAACTCTTTTTTTTAAGTAGCATAAGTGATGAAATACAATAGCTGCACTATTAGATATATTTAAACTTTCAACTTTTTCATTTATATCTATTTTTACTAAAAAATCTGCATATTTAGATGTATGTTGATGCATGCCTGATCCCTCAGATCCAAATAATAATATATTATTTCCTTTCCATTCAACTTCAGTAAATTCCTTTTTTCCATTTCCATCAAATCCATAAACCCAAAAATTCTTTTCTTTAAGATTTTTTAAAGTCGAATTGATATTTGATACCTCAAAAATATTTATATATTCAATTGATCCACTTGCTGATTTATACATTAATTTACTCTCACTAGGAAAATGCCTTTCTTTCATAATGATACCATCTATGTTAAACGATGCAGCACTTCTTATGAGTGAGCCAATGTTTCTAGGATCTGTGACACCATCAAGACAAACTAAAGTTAAGTCTGCTTTATTTTTAATAAATTCTTTTAAAATTGGTTTTTCAAGGTGCTCAATTTCTGCAACATAGCCTTGATGTAGTAAGTTTTCTTTTGTGCTATATTTATCTAATTCTTTTTTAGTTTTATAATAAACCTTAGTATCATTAAGTAAATTTTTGTTAGGACTTTTTCTATGAATATTTTTCTTACTTTCCTCCGTCAAAAAAACTCTTAAAACCTTTCTTCTAGGGTTTTTGAGAGCTTCAATCACCGCATGCTGTCCAACTATGAAAAAAGAGGATTTGTTCATAAAATTTACCTAGTTTTACACGTTTTTTTTAATATTTTCCCTTTAAATCACATATTGCATTTGCATAAATAAAATATATAAAACGCTTGTTGTTTGAAGCTTTATTGAACAAGGGGACACTTCCCCTAAGGGAGGGGTTCCAGAGCGGTCAAATGGGGCGGGCTGTAAACCCGTTGACTTCGGTCTTCGAAAGTTCGAATCTTTCCCCCTCCACCATTCAATAAAACTTTATATGATAATGGAGTGATACTCTTGGGGTTGTGCGGGTGTAGTTCAATGGTAGAACGCTAGCCTTCCAAGCTGGATGTAAGGGTTCGATTCCCTTTACCCGCTCCAAGAAAAAGTAAAATTAAAAAGAAAAGTGAGGATTAAAAGTAATGTCAAAAGAAAAATTTGTAAGAAATAAACCACATTGTAATATAGGTACAATTGGTCACGTCGATCATGGTAAAACAACTCTAACTGCAGCTATTACAAAAGTTTTATCTGAAACAGGAGGAGCTCAAGCAGTAGCTTATGATCAAATTGATAAAGCTCCTGAGGAAAAAGAAAGAGGAATTACAATTTCTACCGCACACGTAGAATACGAAACAGAAAAAAGACACTACGCTCACGTAGACTGTCCTGGTCATGCTGACTATGTAAAAAATATGATTACTGGTGCAGCACAAATGGATGGAGCTATTTTAGTTGTAAATGCTGCAGATGGCCCAATGCCACAAACAAGAGAACACATTTTGCTAGCAAGACAAGTTGGTGTTCCTGCTATTTGTGTTTACTTAAATAAAGTTGATCAAGTAGATGATAAAGAAATGATAGATCTTGTTGAAGAAGAAATAAAAGAATTATTAACTTCTTACAAGTTCCCAGGCGACAAAACTCCAATTGCTAAGGGTTCAGCACTTGCAGCTGTTGAAGGTAGAGATGATGAAATTGGAAAAAATTCAATTTTAGAATTAATGAAAAATGTAGATGAATTTATTCCTCAGCCAGACAGACCAAAAGATAAAGATTTTTTGATGCCAGTTGAAGATGTATTCTCAATTTCAGGAAGAGGTACAGTTGCAACAGGAAGAGTGGAGTCCGGTGTACTTAAAACTGGTGATGAACTTGAAATTGTTGGTATCAGAGAAACAAAAAAATCTGTTTGCACAGGTGTAGAAATGTTTAGAAAACTTTTAGACTCAGGTGAAGCAGGAGATAATGTTGGAGTACTTTTAAGAGGTGTTGAAAGAAATGATATCGAAAGAGGTCAAGTTCTTTGTAAGCCTGGATCAGTGACGCCGCACACAAAATTTGAGGCTCAAGCATACGTTCTTAAAAAGGAAGAAGGTGGAAGACATACACCATTCTTTACGAAGTATAGACCTCAGTTTTACTTTAGAACGACAGATGTGACAGGTGAAGTTGAATTACCAGCTGGAACAGAAATGGTTATGCCAGGTGATGATGCGAAATTCACTGTTAAATTAATCACACCAATTGCGATGTCTGAGAAATTGAATTTTGCAATTAGAGAAGGTGGAAGAACTGTGGGAGCTGGAGTAGTAACTAAAATTATAGAGTAAGCTCTATATAGGAGTGTAGCTCAATTGGTAGAGCGCCGGTCTCCAAAACCGGAGGCTGAGGGTTCGAGTCCCTCCGCTCCTGCCAATTAATGTAAGTAAAATAAATATGAAAAACCCTATTAAATTTATACAGGAAGTAAAACAAGAAGCATTCAAAGTTTCATGGCCAACCGGTAAAGAAACTCTTCAAGGTGCATTGATGGTATTTATTATGGCTGTTGTGATGTCTTTATTTTTTCTTCTTCTTGATCAGTTTTTGAAATTTTTTTTAGAAATTTTACTTAAAGTGAGTATTTAATGAAAAATTGGTACATAGTTCAATCACATTCTAGTTTTGAGAATAAAGTTGCAGGTCTTATTAAAGAAGAAGCCGAAAAAGCAAAAATTGCAGATAAATTTGATGAAATAGTTGTTCCGACTCATGATGTTACTGAAGTAAAAAGAGGCAAAAGAATACAAAGAAAAAAGAAATACTTTCCAGGATATGTGCTAATTAAAAGTGAAATGGATAATAATATTTATCATATGATTAAAAATATTAAGAGAGTAAGTGGCTTTTTAGGATCCAAAGGAATGCCTGTTCCAGTTTCTGATAAAGAAATTGAGAAAATTTTAGGTCAAATTAAAGATGGTGTAGCCCAGCCAAAATCTGGTATAGAGTACAGCGTTGGAGAAAAAGTTCAAGTAGTTGATGGACCTTTTGCTTCATTTAGTGGAATGGTTGAAGATATAGATGAGGAAAAATCTAGACTGAAGGTTTCAGTTTCAATTTTTGGTAGACCAACACCAGTTGATTTAGAGTATAACCAAGTTGAGAAAGTAAGTTAATGGCAGCAAAAAAAGAAATTAGTGGTTTTATAAAATTGCAAATTAAAGGTGGTCAAGCTAACCCAGCACCACCAGTTGGTCCAGCACTAGGACAACGGGGTGTTAATATAATGGAGTTTTGTAAAGCTTTTAATGATAAAACTAAATCGTTAGCAGGAAAGCCTGTGCCAGTAGAAATTACTGTTTACAAAGACAAAAAATTCGATTTTAAAATTAAATCTCCACCAGCCTCTTTTTATATCAGAGAAGCTGCAAAATTAAAAAGTGGTTCTAAGGAACCAGGAAGAAATATTGTTGCTTCAATTACAAAAAAACAAGCTGAAGAAATTGCAAAACAAAAAATGGCAGACTTGAATGCTTTAGATTTAGAACAGGCAGTCAAAATAATTTCTGGATCAGCACGTTCAATGGGAATAGAGGTAAAAGAATAATGAGCTCTAAAAGATATAAAAAATTACCAGAAAAAACTTCCAATTTACCTTCAGAGGTAATTGAAAAAGCATTATCATTAGTAAAAAAAAATTGCACAACAAAATTTGATGAGTCTGTAGATTTAAGTTTTCAAATTAATAACAAGCAAAAGAAAAATGAAATTAATATAAGAACTGTTGTTAATCTTCCAGGTGGATCAGGAAAAAAAATTAAAGTAGCTGTAGTTTGTGAGGAAGCAAAAGCAAAAGATGCTAAAAGCGCAGGAGCAGATATAGTTGGAGGAGACGATTTAGTTGAAAAAATTAAAAGTGGAGAAATGAATTTTGAAAAACTAATTTGCACTCCTTCAATGATGATAAAATTGTCAAAACTTGGTAAAATTTTAGGCCCAAAAGGATTAATGCCAAATCCAAAATTAGGTTCAGTCACAGAAGATTTAAAGAAAGCAGTTACTGACGCTAAATCAGGTCAAGCAGAATTGAGAAATGATAAAGATGGAAATATAGGAGTAAGTATTGGGAAAAAATCTTTTAGTGATGATAAATTAATTAAAAATTTTAATGCAATAATAGAAACTTTAGAAAAAGAAAAATCTAATAATACACTTAAAGGAGATTTAATAAAATCTGCATTTATTACTTCAACAATGGGTGTTTCGTATAAAATCAAATTAGGAAAAAATATTTAATCTTATGATGACCAAGGAACAAAAACAAAACTATATTTCTGAGATGACTACTCAATTTGAAAATAGTAAAGCTATAATGGTTACTCATTACAAAGGCTTGACAATGCCCCAATTAGATGAATTGAGAAAACAAATGCGTGAACATGGAATTATATTTAAAATTACTAAAAATAGAATCACTAAACTTGCCCTTGAGAAAACAAAATGTAAAGATTTGGCAAATTTATTTACGGGTCCAACGGCCGTGGCGTTTGGTGAAGACGCAATAATGTCTGCACGAATATTATCCAAATTTGCTAAAGACAATGAAAATCTGAAGTTAATTGGTGGACTTATGGATAATGAAGTCCTAGATCAAGCAGGGGTTTTAAATGTTGCAAATTTACCTACTTTAGATGAAGCTAGGGCAAATATAGTGGGTATTTTGAATGCATCTGCTTCAAAAATAGTTAGTATTTTACTTGCACGATCAGAAAAAATGAGTAATTTGTCCCCAGAAAATTCTGAAAAACAACCCAAAGAGTAGTATATGCCAGATCTTAATAAAATTATAGAAGACCTATCAAGCCTTACAGTAGCTGAGGCAGCAGATTTATCAAAACAATTAGAAGAAAAATGGGGAGTTACACCCATGGCAGCAGCAGCTCCAGCAGCAGCTGGTGCAGCAGCAGCAGCAGAGGATAAAGATGACTTTACAATCATGCTTGTTTCTGCTGGTGACAAAAAAATAAATGTCATTAAAGAAGTAAGAGCAGCAACAGCTCTTGGCCTTAAAGAAGCTAAAGATTTAGTAGAAGGTGCACCTAAAGAAGTGAAGACTGGTGTTCCAAAAAAAGAGGCTGAGGAAATAAAAGCTAAGCTAGAAGCTGCAGGCGCAAAAGTAGAACTTAAATAAATTAATAAGGAAATTCTAAATACTGGCTTGCTAGTTTCGTCAGTATTTTAACATAAATGCGATTATCTTTTACTGAAAAAAAAAATATTAGAAAAAGTTTTGGTAAACTTAAAGAAAGTTTGTCTATACCTAACTTAATTGAAGTTCAAAAGAATTCATATAATGAATTGACGGATTACGATACAAGTAATTCTGAATTGTCAAAAGGTTTTGATAGAGTCTTTAAAAGTATATTTCCTATTGAAGATTTAAATGATAAGGCAACTCTTGAGTATGTTTCATATAGATTAGAAAAACCAAAATTTGATGTAGAAGAATGTATCGCAAGAGGTCTTACTTATTCGTCAGCTCTTAAGTGTACTTTAAGATTAGTTGTCTATGAAATTAATCAAGAAAATAATACTAAGGATATTCTTTCAGCTAAAGAACAAGAGGTTTATATGGGTGAAGTACCAATGATGACTAATAGTGGTACATTTATTACTAATGGAGTTCAAAGAGTTGTTGTTAACCAAATGCACAGAAGCCCTGGTGTTTTTTTTGATCATGATAAAGGAAAAACTCATGCTAGTGGTAAATTACTTTTTAATTGTAGAGTTATTCCTAACAGAGGATCATGGTTAGATTTTGAATTTGATGTTAAAGATTTTTTATATTTTAAAATTGATAGAAAGAAAAAAATATTTGCATCTACTCTTTTATTAGCTTTAGGTTTTACAAAGCAAGAAATTGTAGATGAATTTTATGAGTCAGAAACATATACTTTTGATTCTAAAACAGAAAAATGGAAAACTAAATTTAATCCGGAGAACTATAAAGCAAAAAATTTTTCTGAAGAAGTAATTGATGCAAAAACTGGAAAAATTGTAATCAAAGCTGGCGATAAGATTAATTATCTTAACGCTAAAAAAATGTTTAATGATGGCTTAAAGGATATTCTGATATCTAATGAGTCCTTATTTGGTAAATTTTTACATAAAGAAATAAAAGTTAGTGACGATGAAAATGGAATATTAAAAATTGGTACAGAAATTAATGATACAATTATAAAACAAATTTTAGACGCCAAAATTAATTCCATAATTATTTCGACAACAAATTCAATTAACAAAGGTCCTTATATATTAACTACTATTTTAAATGATAAGAACAATACAAAGGATGAGGCAATAACTGAAATTTATAAAATGTTAAGACCAGGTGAGCCACCAACAATAGAAATTGCTACTCAAATTTTTAATAATCTTTTCTTTAGCTCTGATAGATATGATTTATCTGATGTTGGAAGAGTAAAGATGAACTCTAGGTTAGATCTTGAGTGTTCAGATAAAATTACAATTCTAAGAAATGACGATATCATTGCAATAATCCATAAAATGTTAGATTTAAGAGACGGAAAAGATGAGGTAGATGACATTGATCATTTAGGAAATAGAAGAGTAAGATCTGTAGGTGAATTAGTAGAAAATCAGGCGCGTATCGGTGTTTATAGAATGGAACGAGCTATTAAAGAAAAAATGACCACATTAGACATCGAGTCAGCTATGCCACAAGATTTAATAAATGCTAAGCCGCTAACAATTTCTTTAAAAGATTTTTTTGCAAGCTCACAACTTTCACAATTTATGGATCAAACAAATCCTTTGTCTGAAATAACTCATAAAAGAAGAGTGTCAGCATTAGGACCTGGTGGTCTAACAAGAGAAAGAGCTGGTTTTGAGGTACGTGATGTTCACCCAACTCATTATGGTAGAATTTGTCCTATAGAAACTCCAGAGGGTCCAAATATTGGATTAATAAATAGTTTATCAACATACGCTAAGATAAATAAATATGGCTTTATTGAAAGCCCATATAAACGTGTCAAAGATGGTGTAGTTCAAAACGAGGTAGAGTATTTATCCGCGATGGAGGAAACAAAGTTTACGATAGCACAAGCAAACACAAAAATAAATAAGGATGGCAAGATTATAGAAGAACTTGTTTCTTGCAGACAAAATTTAAATTTTCTTTTGTCAAAACCTGAAACCATAGATTATATAGATGTATCTCCTAAACAATTAGTTTCTGTAGCAGCATCTTTAATTCCTTTTTTGGAAAATGATGATGCGAATAGAGCATTAATGGGTTCTAACATGATGAGACAAGCAGTGCCTTTATTAAAACCGGAGTCTCCTTTAGTTGGTACAGGAATTGAGAGTGATGTAGCTTTGGACTCAGGAGTGACAATAGTTGCTAAAAGAGATGGTGTTGTTGATAAAATTGATGGTAAAAGAATTGTTATTAAAGTAACTGAGGAAACAGATTTTTCAAAATCTGGGGTAGATATTTATAACTTACAAAAATTTAAAAGATCAAATCAAAATACATGCATCAATCAAAGACCATTAGTAAGAGTAGGTGATAAAGTTAAATCAGGTGATATTATTGCCGATGGTCCATCAACTAAATTAGGTGAACTTGCATTAGGAAAAAATGTAACGGTCGCCTTTATGCCTTGGCAGGGTTACAATTTTGAGGACTCAATACTTATTTCTGAAAGATGTGTTACTGACGATGTATTTACTTCAGTACATATTGTTGAATATGAAATCATGGCAAGGGATACAAAACTAGGTGAGGAAGAAATTACAAGAGATATTCCAAATGTTAATGAGGAAGCTCTTAAAAATTTAGATGAGTCTGGAGTTGTTTATATTGGAGCAGAAGTTAATGCAGGTGATATACTTGTTGGTAAAGTAACACCCAAAGGAGACTCAGCATCAGGCCCTGAGGAAAAATTATTAAGATCAATTTTTGGAGAAAAAGCAATTGATGTTACTGACACCTCATTAAGAATGTCGAGAGGTAGTAGTGGGACAGTTGTAGATGTAAGAGTTTTCAATAGACACGGTATTGAAAAAGATGAAAGATCAATTACTATTGAAAGAGCGGAAATTGAACAAGTTCAACAAGACAAAATAGTTGAAGAAGAAATCTTAGAAAGAAGCATTAAACAAAGAGCCGCTCAAATTTTATCTGGCACTTCGTTAACTAAAAAAATAAAAGATATTGATGTAGGTACAAAATTAGATTTTGAAGTAATTAATAAGTTAACTATTAATGATGTTTTCAAAATAATTGTTGATAATGAAAAAAATTCCTCTGCATTGATACAACTTAAAGATCAATATAATCAAGCCAAACAAGATATTACAGATAGATTTGAGGACAAGGTTTTGAAAATAAGAAGCGGAGATGATTTATTACCAAGTGTAATGAAAATGGTAAAAGTTTTCGTTGCCATCAAAAGAAGACTAAGGCCTGGTGATAAGATGTCCGGTAGACATGGCAATAAAGGAGTAGTTAGTAAAATTGTTCCAGTAGAAGATATGCCTTATCGTGAGGACGGAAGACCTGTAGATATTGTCTTAAATCCTTTAGGTGTTCCAAGTAGAATGAATGTAGGTCAAATTTTAGAAACTCACTTAGGATGGGCATGCAAAGAGTTTGGTCAAGAAGTAAAAAGACTTGTAAATGAAAATAATAAACAAATAGAAAAAACTGAAAAAATTGCAAATTTTCTTAAGTCTGTGTATGGGGAAGAAATCTTTAAAGAAAAAATTGATAAATTAAGTAAAAATGAATTTAAAGATTTATGTGAAAATCTTCAGGATGGTATTGCTATATCAACGCCAGTCTTTGATGGAGCGAAAGAAAAAAATGTGACAGAGATGTTGGAATTAGCAAAATTACCAAAATCTGGGCAAACTTATTTATGGGATGGTAGAACTGGAGAAAAATTTGATAGACCAGTTACAGTAGGTATAATTTATATGCTTAAACTTCATCATTTAGTTGAAGATAAAATTCACGCAAGATCAACTGGACCTTATAGCTTAGTAACACAACAACCATTAGGTGGAAAAGCTCAATTAGGCGGTCAACGATTTGGAGAAATGGAAGTATGGGCTTTAGAGGCTTATGGAGCTTCGTATACTTTACAGGAAATTTTAACAGTAAAATCTGATGATGTTGCTGGAAGAGTTAAAGTTTATGAGACAATTGTTAAAGGGGAGGAAAATTTTGAATCTGGTATACCGGAATCATTCAATGTCTTAGTAAAAGAAATTAAATCATTAGCTTTAAATGTGGAATTAAATTAGATGAAAAAAAACTTAACAGATTTATTTAAAAATTCAGAAATCTCTGAAGCTCAAAATTTTAATAGTATTAAAATTTCTTTAGCTAGTCCTGAAAAAATAAAATCATGGACATATGGTGAAATAAAAAAACCTGAAACTATAAACTATAGAACCTTTAGACCTGAAAAAGATGGTTTATTTTGTGCAAGAATATTTGGACCAATTAAAGATTACGAATGTTTATGTGGAAAATATAAAAGAATGAAATTTCGAGGAATTATCTGTGAAAAATGTGGTGTTGAGGTAACAAAGTCAAATGTAAGAAGAGAGAGAATGGGCCATATTAATCTTGCAACACCAGTTGCTCATATATGGTTCTTAAAATCTTTACCAAGTAGAATTGCATTAGCTGTCGATATGAAGCTTAAGGAAGTTGAAAGAGTTTTATATTTTGAAAATTTTATAGTGATTGAGCCAGGCCTAACTGGTTTAAAAAAAAATCAACTTTTGAATGAAGAAGAATTAGCAAAATATCAAGATGAATTTGGTGAAGAGGCTTTTACTGCAGGAATAGGTGCAGAAGCAGTATTAGAAATGTTAAAAAATTTGGATTTAGAGTTAGAAAAGAAAAATCTTGTTAACTATATAAAAGAAACAAAATCTAAAGTTAATGAGGAAAGAGCAATAAAGAGACTAAAGTTAATTGAGTCATTTATAGAAACTGGTCAAAAACCTGAATGGATGATTATGACAGTTGTGCCTGTGATTCCTCCAGAATTAAGACCTTTGGTGCCGTTAGATGGAGGAAGATTTGCAACATCAGATTTAAATGATCTTTATAGAAGAGTAATAAATAGAAATAATAGATTAAAAAGACTGATGGATCTTAAGGCTCCAGATATAATCGTTAGAAATGAAAAGCGTATGCTGCAAGAGTCTGTTGATGCTTTATTTGATAATGGGAGAAGAGGTAGAGTAATTACTGGAACTGGCAAAAGACCATTAAAATCTTTAGCTGAAATGCTAAAGGGTAAGCAAGGAAGATTTAGACAAAATTTATTAGGTAAAAGAGTTGATTACTCTGGTAGATCAGTAATTGTTGTAGGACCAGATTTGAAATTACATGAATGTGGATTACCAAAAAAAATGGCATTAGAATTATTTAAACCATTTTTATATGCTAGGTTAAACAAATTAGGATTAGCGTCAACAATTAAACAAGCAAAAAAAATTGTTGAAAAGGAAACTAATGCAGTTTGGGATGCTTTAGAATTAATAGTAAGAGAACACCCTGTTTTATTGAATAGAGCACCTACACTTCATAGACTTGGAGTACAAGCTTTTGAACCTAAACTTATAGAGGGTGATGCAATAGAATTACATCCACTTACATGTGCAGCTTTTAATGCTGATTTTGACGGAGATCAAATGGCAGTTCATGTACCTTTAAGTTTAGAGGCACAACTAGAAGCAAGGATTTTAATGCTCTCTACAAATAATATTTTATCCCCTTCTAACGGTAAACCTATTATTGTTCCGAGCCAAGATATGATTTTAGGTATATATTATTTATCTCAAGAACCAATTAATGAGAAACCAATAGGATATTTCTTAAATTCTGATCAAATAGAGTTTGCTTTGTCCTCTGGTCAAATTAAAGTTCATAGTACAATTATTTCAAGATATGAAACTGTTGATGAAAAAGGTAATAAGAAATTTGAAAAATATACATCTACCGCAGGAAGATTTTTGTTAGCTAATCTGCTACCAAAAAATTATAATATCAAATTTTCATTGATAGACAGATTATTACCAAAAAAAGTTGTTTCTGAAATTATAGATATAGTATTTAGATTTTGTGGACAAAAAACTACAGTTATTTTTTGCGATAAGTTAAAAGATCTAGGATTTAAACATGCATTTAAAGCTGGAATATCTTTTGGTAAAGATGACTTGGTTATACCGCCAAATAAAACACAATTAATAGAGGACACAAAAAAATTAATATCAGATTACGAGACACAGTATGCAGAGGGTTTAATTACAAGAGGAGAGAAATATAACAAAGTAGTTGATGCTTGGTCAAAATGTACTGATAAAGTCGCTGGTGAGATGATGAAGGGAATTTCTGCAACAGAAAAAACTTCAGATGGTCTTAAGATTAATTCTGTATTCATGATGGCAGATAGTGGTGCAAGAGGTTCTGCAGCTCAAATGAAACAATTAGCTGGAATGAGAGGTTTGATAGCTAAACCATCTGGTGAAATTATCGAAAGTCCAATTACTTCTAATTTTAAGGAAGGATTAACAGCATTAGAATACTTTAATTCTACTCACGGTGCTAGAAAGGGTTTAGCTGATACTGCTCTTAAAACTGCAAGTTCAGGTTATTTAACTAGAAGATTATGCGACGTTGCCCAGGATCTTACTATAACAAAAAAAGAATGCGATTGTAAAAAACCAGGATTTATTGAGCTATCAGAAATTTTAGAAGGTGGAAATGTTGTAGTAAGTTTATCAGAAAGAGCTTTAGGTAGAGTAACGTTCGACGATGTAAAACATCCTATAACCGGGGAAGTGATCATAAAAAAATTAACAATGATAGATGAGTCAGGTTGTGATAAAATAGATGCAGCTGGTATAAAGTCAGTTAAAGTCTACTCTGTAATGACATGTGGTTCTAAAGAAGGAGTTTGTGCTATCTCATACGGTAGAGATCTATCAAGAGGTAAAATGGTTCATGTTGGAGAGGCAATTGGGATGATTTCCGCACAGTCAATAGGAGAACCTGGTACACAGTTAACAATGAGAACTTTCCACGTAGGTGGAACAGCCTCAGTTAAACAGGACTCTCAAATTGTTACTAAGAATGAGGGAACGTTAAAAATAATAAACTCAAATATTTTAGAGGACTCTAAGAAAAATTTAATTGTAATGGGAAGGAACACCCAACTATCGATTGAAGACAATAATGGTGTTCAGGTTGCAGTTTATAAAGTTGCTTATGGTTCAAAACTATTTTTCAAAAATGGTGATAGAGTAAAATCAAATACCAAAATTTGTGAGTGGGATCCCTACACTACACCTGTAATTGCAGAAAAGAGTGGTATTGCAAGCTACGTAGATTTAATTGATGGTGTATCTATTCAAGAAACAACTGATGACGCTACTGGAATATCATCTAAATCAGTAGTTGATTGGCGATCTCAATCAAAAAGTTCAGATCTTAAACCAAGGATAACTTTAAGAGATGAAAAAGGAAACGTTATAAAAAAAGCTGATGATAATGAAGCAAGATATTATTTAGTTCCCGACTCAATTCTTTCTGTTAAAGATGGACAAAAAGTTTCTGCAGGTGATGTAATAGCAAGACTTCCAAAAGAAACAACAAAAACAAAAGATATCACTGGAGGTCTTCCTAGGGTTGCTGAATTATTTGAGGCAAGAAAAGCAAAAGACAGTGCTATAATTGCTGAAAATGATGGCCAAGTTATCTTTGGTAAAGAAGTTAGAGGAAAACAAAGAGTTTCAATAGTTCCTGAAGATGGATCTGAACCATCAAATTATTTAATTCCTAAAGGCAAGCACATTAATTTTAATCAGGGTGAGAAAATTAAGAAAGGGGAATATCTACTTGATGGACAACCATTACCACATGATATC
This sequence comes from uncultured Pelagibacteraceae bacterium, assembly GCA_902623975.1. Taxonomy (GTDB): domain Bacteria; phylum Pseudomonadota; class Alphaproteobacteria; order Pelagibacterales; family Pelagibacteraceae; genus Pelagibacter. The sequence continues at coordinate 48,032 of CACNVR010000003.1, read as the reverse complement.
TTAAGAATAATGGGAATAAAAGATTTGACAGAATATTTTGTAAACCAGGTTCAAGAAGTTTATAGATTACAAGGAGTTATTATAAACGATAAGCATATTGAAACTATATTAAGACAAATGCTTAAAAAAGTTGAGGTTAAAAAATCAGGAGACTCGTCTTATTTACCAGGTGAAATAGTTGATAAAATCAAATTTGAAAATACAAATGAAAAATTAAAAGCTGAAGGAAAACTAGAGGCTATTGGCGAAAGAGTATTAATGGGTATAACTAAGGCCTCACTTCAAACAGAATCTTTTATTTCTGCAGCTTCATTCCAAGAAACAACAAGAGTTTTAACTGATGCAGCTATAAAAGGGAAAGTTGATCCATTAAACGGTTTAAAAGAGAATGTGATTGTAGGTAGATTAGTACCTGCTGGAACAGGCAATATCAAAAATAAATGGAACAAAAAAGCCTTAGAGGACGACAACAAATTCTTATCAGATCAAGAAAAGATAGAACCCTCAGAAAGCCAAGTAAATCAATAAAAATAATCAATTCGTGTTCTAGTTTTAGTTTGACAAAGTCAAATTAATTAGTATTTTGGCGATATTTTTGGTTGGAATGTAGTGCTAAGCCAAGTACTAAACGCTGCCATGAATAACCTGTCAGTTATTTCATTCAAAAATATAATTATATAAAATTTTATGCCAACTATTAATCAATTGTTGAAAAAAAAAAGGGTAAAACAAATTACAAGGAATAAAGTTCCTGCACTACAAAAACAGCCTTTAAAAAGAGGTGTTTGTGTAAAAGTTTACACAACGACGCCAAAAAAACCGAACTCTGCTTTAAGAAAAGTAGCTAGAGTAAGATTATCTAATGGGTTTGAGGTAACTGCTTACATACCTGGTGAAGGTCATAATCTTCAAGAGCACTCGGTTGTTTTGATAAGAGGTGGTAGGGTAAAAGATTTACCCGGAGTAAGATATCATATTTTAAGAGGGAATCTTGATACACAAGGTGTTGCTAATAGAAAAAAAAGACGATCTTTATACGGAACTAAAAAAGGTAAATAATGTCTAGAAAAAAAACTCAACCAAAAAAAAATATTGTTCCTGACCCAAAGTTCAATTCAACAATTATTCCAAAATTAATAAACAGTATTATGTATGATGGCAAAAGAGGTGTAGCTTCAAAAATAGTTTATGATGCTATAGAAAAAATTAAAACTAAATCTAAAGATGAACCAATAAATATTTTTAATGAAGCAATAAATAATATCAAACCAACTGTTGAGGTACGATCACGAAGAGTTGGAGGTGCTACTTATCAAGTTCCAGTAGAGGTAAAAAGTAAAAGAGCTCAAGCTTTAGCTATAAGATGGTTAGTTGACTCAGCAAGAAAAAGAAAAGACAAGCATATGTCTGATAAAATTTTTAATGAACTTTACGATGCATACGAGAAAAAAGGTGCAGCTGTAAAAAAAAGAGAGGATGTGCATAAGATGGCAGAGTCAAACAAAGCCTTTGCACATTTTAGGTGGTAATTATTTATGGCTAGAACTCATACATTAGACAAATATCGAAACATTGGGATCATGGCCCATATTGATGCTGGTAAAACTACAACAACAGAGAGAATTTTATATTACACTGGGAAAAGTCATAAGATTGGTGAGGTACACGATGGTGCAGCTACAATGGATTGGATGGAGCAAGAGCAAGAAAGAGGTATTACTATTACATCAGCTGCTACAACCTGTTTTTGGCAAGATCACAGAATAAACATTATTGATACTCCAGGTCACGTAGATTTTACTATTGAAGTAGAGAGATCCTTGAAAGTTTTAGATGGTGCTGTTGCTGTATTTGATGGTGTTGCAGGGGTAGAACCACAATCAGAAACTGTTTGGAGACAGGCTGATAAATATAAAGTCCCTAGAATTTGTTTTGTGAATAAATTGGATAGAACTGGCGCAGATTATTTTAGATGTGTAGATATGATCAAAGAAAGATTAGGTGCAAAGCCACTTGTAATTCAAATCCCTATAGGCATTGAGGCTTCTTTATCTGGTGTAGTGGATTTAGTTAAAATGAAAGCCCAAGTTTGGAAAAATGAGGCTCTTGGTGCTGAATGGGAGTACAAGGATATTCCAGATGATCTTAAAGAAATTTCTCAAAAATATAGAACAGAATTAGTGGAGATGGCCGTTGAACAAGATGAAAAACTAATGGAGTCCTATTTAAATGGTGATGAGATAAAAGAGGAAGATTTAATAAAATGTATTCGAAAAGGAACTCTAGATTTTAATTTTGTACCTGTTTTAACAGGTTCAGCTTTTAAGAACAAAGGTGTCCAGCCACTATTGGATGCAGTTGTGAATTATCTTCCAAGTCCTTTAGATATTGGTTCAATTCAAGGAACTAAAATCGGATCCGAAGATGAAGTAAAAATGAAATTTGATGATAAGGCTCCTTTTTCAGCACTGGCTTTTAAAGTAGCAAATGACCCATTTGTTGGTTCTTTAACATTTATAAGAGTTTATTCAGGCACAATTAAATCTGGTACAGGAATTTTTAATTCTTCAAAAGAAAAGGAAGAGAGAGTTGGAAGAATGCTTTTGATGCATGCTAATTCTAGAGAGGACATTAAAGAAGCTAATGCAGGTGATATAGTTGCTTTAGCAGGTTTAAAAAACACTATAACTGGTCATACTTTGTGTGATGAAGATAATGCTGTTTTACTTGAACCAATGGAATTTCCTGATCCAGTAATTGAAATTGCAGTTGAACCCAAGACAAAAGGAGACCAAGAAAAAATGGGTGAAGCATTAGCTAGACTAGCTAAAGAAGACCCATCTTTTAGAGTCTCTTCAGATGAAGAGTCAGGTCAAACAATTATTAAGGGAATGGGTGAACTTCACTTAGATATTATTGTTGATAGAATGAAAAGAGAATTTAAAGTTGAGGCAAATGTTGGAGCTCCACAAGTAGCATACAGAGAAACAATTGAAAAATCAGCTGAGTTTGAATATATACATAAAAAACAAAGTGGTGGTGCAGGTCAATTTGCTAAAGTTAAATTATTTGTAGAACCTCAAGAACCTGGAAAAGGAAGAGATGTAGAAAGTGCGATTAAGGGTGGTGCCATTCCAAAAGAATTTATTCCTGGTGTTGAAAAAGGAATTGAGTCTGTTTCAGATAGTGGAATATTAGCTGGTTTTCCTCTAATAGATTATAAAGTGACTATTGTTGATGGTTTACATCACGATGTAGATTCGAGTGTTTTAGCTTTTGAATTAGCAAGTAGAGCTTGCTTTAAAGAAGCTTGTACTCAAGGGGGTCTTAAACTTCTTGAGCCAATCATGAGAGTCGAAGTAGTTACTCCAGAAGATTACATGGGAGATGTCATTGGTGATTTAAATAGTAGACGAGGACAAATAAGCACACAAGAACAGAGAGGCAATGCTACTGTAATTACAGCAATGGTTCCTTTAGCAAATATGTTTGGGTACATAAATAATTTAAGATCAATGTCACAAGGTAGAGCCCAATATTCTATGTTTTTTGATCATTATTCTAAAGTTCCTCAAAATGTTCAGGATGAAGTAACAAAGAAGATTGCAGGTTAACATGGAAAAACAAAATATTAGAATTAAACTTAGAGCCTACGATAACAAAATTTTGGATGCATCGACTGAGGAAATTGTAAACACTGTTAAAAGAACTGGTGCCACTATAAAAGGCCCTATTCCTCTACCTACAAGAATAGAGAGATATACAGTTTTAAGATCACCTCATATAGATAAAAAAAGTAGAGAACAATTTGAGTCTAGAACCCATAAAAGATTAATAGATATTATTGAACCAACCCCACAAACTGTTGAAGCTTTGATGAAATTAGATTTAGCTTCAGGAGTAGATGTAGAAATTAAGATTTAATTATGAGTGGTATTGCATTAATAGGAAAAAAAATTGGGATGACCAGAGAATTTTATAAATCTGGGCAGTTAGTACCTGTAACTGTTCTAAAAATGGAAAAAGCTAGGGTGATACATGTAATTGAAGAAGACAAAAGAGGATATAAAGCAGTTCAACTTGGTTATGGGAAAATTAAAAACTCTAAACTGACTAAGGCCATGAAAGGTTATTTTGCAAAAAAAAATACAGAAGCGAAGAAAAAGCTTAAAGAATACAGAGTTTTAAATACTGAGAATTACAAAGAAGGTAATGAATTTGGACTTGAAATTTTTAAAGATGTTAAGTTTGTCGATACAAGATCTAAAACAATTGGTAAAGGCTTTGCTGGCGCAATGAAGAGACATAATTTTGGAGGTCTAAGAGCATCACATGGGGTTTCTATTTCACACAGATCGCATGGTTCAACAGGTCAACGACAGGATCCAGGAAAAGTTTTTAAAGGAAAAAAAATGGCTGGTCATATGGGTGATAAATTGAGAACAATGCAAAACATTGAAATCATTAAAACCGATCTTGAAAATGAGTTGCTTTATTTAAAAGGGTCTATCCCCGGCTCAAAAAATTCTGAGGTTTTAGTTAAAAGCTCAGTCAAAAATACAAAAAAAATGACAATGAGTGAAAAATTGAAAGCAGCTGAACAAGCAAAAAAAACACCTGACAAAAAGAAAAAATAATGAAAATTGATAAGTTAGACATTAGTGGTAAAAAAGTTTCTATTGAAGTTTTAGATAAAATTTTCTCAGCGAAAATTAACAGGAAACTTATTAATAATGTTTTGTATAAAACAAATGCAAACTACAAAGGTAGACATGCTAAAACAAAACAACAAAATGAAGTTTCTGGTCCAACATCAAAAATTTATGCTCAAAAAGGGACTGGTAATGCAAGACATGCTAGTAGAAAAGCACCAATATTTGTTGGTGGTGGTGTAGCACATGGACCAAAAGGAGAGTCTGCTTATAAAATTAGAAAATTAAATAAAAGTGAAAAAAAACAAAGCATAGCCTCAATAGTTTCTGAAAAAAATAAAGATAAAAATGTATTAGTTTTTGATGATTTTAATAAAGAGATAAAAAAAACTAAAGAAATGAATTTGATTATTAAAAAATTCGATATTTCTAATTCTATAATAATTTTAGACAAGAAATCTAAGGACAAGATAGAAAAATCTACAAGAAATATACCTAATATAAAAGTAACTGATGTTAATCATTTTAGTGCATTTGATTTAGTAAAATTTAAAAAAATTGTTTTTACCGAAACATCAGTAAAAGAGTTGGAGAAAAGGTATACATAATATGGAAAAATTACATTTATACGATAAAATAATTTCTCCTTTTGTGACTGAGAAATCCACCAATTTATCTGAACAAAATAAGATTGTATTTAAGGTTCCATATAGAGCAAATAAAGATAATTTAAAAAAAAATATTGAAAAAATTTTCAAAGTTAACGTAATAAAAATAAATATAATTAATAAAAAAAATAGAACTAAATTTACCAGAGGAAGAAAAGTAAAAATTTCGGGATTTAAAAAAGCAATCATTACTTTAAAAAAAGGTCAAAGTATTGATTTAACAAGTGGAATTTAAAATGGCATTAAAAACTTTTAAACCATACACAAAATCGACTAGAGGTACTATTTTAGTAGATAGGACTGGTCTATGGAAAGGAAAACCTTTTAAATCCTTGGTCTCTCCAAAAAATTCAATGAAAGGTAGAAATAATAACGGTCATATAACTTCTGTAAACAGAGCAGGTGGTCATAAAAAAATGTATAGACATGTTGACTTTTATAGAAAAAAATTTGACATGCCAGCAACTGTTGAAAGGATAGAATATGATCCGAATAGATCTTGTTATATTATGCTTGTTAAATTTGATGATAATACTCACTCGTATTATTTAGCACCTCAAAAAATTAAAGTGGGTGACAAAATTGAAAATGGCTCAAAAAAAGAGATCAAAATTGGAAATTGTATGCCACTTCAAGATATTCCAGTTGGAATAGACATACACAATGTAGAAATACAGCCTGGTGGTGGTGGAAAAATCGCTAGATCGGCCGGTACTTCTGTAACGATTAGTGGTTTAGATGGTAACTATAGTTTGATTAAACTTGCCTCAGGAGAGGTAAGAAAAATAGACTCAAGATCGTTAGCTACAATAGGTGTTTTAAGCAACCCAGATCAAAAAAATATTAAAATTGGTAAAGCTGGTAGATCAAGGTGGCTTGGAAGAAGACCACATACAAGGGGTGTTGTAAAAAATCCAGTCGATCACCCACATGGTGGTGGAGAAGGTAAAAGTGCTGGTGGTAGACACCCAGTATCACCTTCTGGTCAATCTGCAAAAGGGTTAAAAACTAGAGATAATAAAAGAACAGATAAATTTATTGTGAGAAGAAGAAACAAAAGGAAGGACACAAAATAATGGCTAGAGCAGTTTGGAAAGGACCTTTTGTTGAGGAAAGTTTAATGAAAAAAGTTGATAAATATAAAACTGATCCAAAAAAAATACCAATTAAGACTTGGTCAAGAAAATCAACAATTATACCAGATTTTGTGGGTGTTAGTTTTTTGATTTATAATGGTAAAAAATTTATACCAATTACAGTCTCCGAAGATATGGTTGGACATAAATTAGGCGAATTTGCTCCTACAAGAACTTTTTTTGGTCATACACCAGCAGATAAAAAAGCTAAACCAGCTGAAGCAGAGGTGAAAAAATAGTCATGAGTAAAAAGAAAAAAGAAATTATTAAAAAAGAAAAGATTGTAAAATCAATTAATAACAATGTTAGATCAAGTGTGAGAAAACTTAATCCAATTTTGAAAGCTATAGTTGGTAAAAAAGTTGAAGTTGCTATAAGAGATTTAGAATTTTCTGAAAAAAGAATTACAAAAGATGTGAGAAAAACTATTAGTTCAGCAGTTGCTAATGCAGAAAATAATTTTCAATATGATATAGATAAATTAATTGTCAAAGAAGCATATTGTGGGAAGAAAATTATGATGAAAAGATTTAGACCTAGAGCCAAAGGTAGAGCTGCACCAATTTTAAAACCTTATTCTAGTGTTACTATTATTCTTTCAGAAACTAAAAAAATGGAGAGTCATGGGTCAAAAAGTTAATCCTGTAGGTTTTAGATTGGGTGTCAATAGGGGCTGGGACTCAGTTTGGTACGCTAAGAAAAAAGATTTTGGTAATTATCTTATTGAGGACTTTAAAATAAGAGAATATATCAAAAAAAATGTGATTAACTCTGGTGTTTCAAAAGTAATGATAGAGAGAACTTCCAACAAATGTTATGTAACAATATATACTTCAAGGCCAGGTTTTGTAATTGGTAAAAAAGGAAGTGATATTGATAAAATTAAAAATAATTTGTCAAAATTTACATCTAATGAGGTTACTCTAAACATTAAAGAAGTAAAAAAACCTGAAACTAATGCGTATTTGGTTGCAGAAAATATTGCACAACAATTAGTTAAAAGAATTTCCTATAGAAGAGCAATGAAAAGAGCAATGCAGTCTTGTCTAAGACTTGGTGCAAAAGGAATAAAAGTATCAATTAGTGGAAGACTTGGTGGAAATGAAATAGCTAGAACAGAATGGTTAAGAGACGGTAGTATTCCATCTCATACATTAAGAGCCGATATTGACTATGCAGAAGCTGAGGCTTTGACTACATATGGGATTATTGGAATAAAAGTTTGGATATACAAGGGAGAAGTTTTTGCAAAAGAATTTAGTCAAGAAACAAATAAAGTAATTTCAAAAGGGAATAAATAATCTTATGTTACAACCAGTTAGAACAAAATGGAGAAAAGCGCATAAAGGAAGAATCCACGGGACTGCTTCTAGAGCTAATTTTATAAATTATGGCGCATATGCTTTAAAAGCTATTACCCCTGAAAGAGTCACTGGAAAACAAATTGAAGCCGCAAGAGTAGCTTTGACAAGACATATGAAGAGACAAGGTAGAGTTTGGACTAGAATTTTTCCTAATATTCCAGTTTCTAAAAAACCAATTGAGGTAAGAATGGGTAAAGGTAAAGGATCCCCAGAATATTATGCCTGTAGAGTGAAACCAGGAAGAATCTTATTTGAAGTTGATGGTGTGTCAGAACAAATAGCTAAAGAAGCTTTATATAAAGCATCAGCCAAACTTCCAATAAAAACTAAAACCATAAAAAGATTTGCTTAATATGAAAAAAAAAGAGATAAAAAAATTAACAAAAGATCAGATAGTAAAGAATATAGATAAATTTAAAAAAGATTTATTCAATTTGAGATTTCAAAAAATAAGTTCACAAGTAACAAGCCCTGCTAAGATTAATGAAACAAAGAAAAATATTGCAAGATTAAAAACATTACTAAGAGGAAAACTAAATGCCTAAAAAAATATTATCAGGAATTGTAGTGAGCGATAAACCTAACAAAACAGTTACAGTAATGGTTGAGCGTAAATATTCCCATCCATTATTGAAAAAAGTCATAAAAGTAAGAAAAAAATACAATGCTCATGATGAAAATAACAAATTTAAAACTGGTGACAAAGTTTCAATAATTGAAAGTAAGCCATTTTCTAAAAATAAGAAATTTGAAGTTATGGAGAATATGAAATAATGATTCAGGTTCAGACAGAATTACAAGTAGCCGACAATACTGGCGCTAAAAAGATTGAATGCATAAAAGTTTTAGGTGGATCTAAAAGACGATATGCAAGTATTGGTGATACTATAGTTATTGCTGTTAAAGAAGCTATTCCAAAAGGAAAAGTAAAAAAAGGCTCTGTTCACAAAGCTGTAGTTGTGAGAGTTAAAAAAGGAATACATAGAGATGATGGATCTAAAGTAAGATTTGATAATAATGCTGCAGTTTTAGTTGATGATAAAGGGGAACCTGTAGGAACTAGAATTTTTGGTCCAGTAACTAGAGAATTAAGAAATAGAGGGCAAATGAAAATTATCTCATTAGCACCAGAGGTTTTGTAATGATTAAAAAAGGTCTTAAAGTCAAAATTTTAGTTGGTAAAGATAAAAAAAAAGAGGGTGAAGTTATTGAAATTGATCGACCAAATAACCGAGCAAAAGTAAAAGATATAAATATGGTTAAAAAACATGTTAAAACAACAAAAGAGAAAAAAGGTGGCATTTTTTCAAAAGAGAGCTTTATAAACTTATCTAATTTACAATTAATTGAAAAGATAAAGAAATCTGAAAAAAAAGAGGTTAAAAAATAATGACACCAAGGTTAAAAGAACTTTTTAATAAAGAAATTAAACCTGCTTTAAAGTCTCAGTTTGGCTTTAAAAATTTATATATGGGTCCTAAAATTGAAAAAATTGTTTTAAATATGGGATTGGGATTAGATGGCAATGACACAAAAGTTCTTAAATCCTGCGAAGAAGACCTAGCCAAAATTAGTGGACAAAAGCCAGTTATAACAAAATTCAAAAAGTCTGTCGCAAACTTTAAAACAAGAAAAGGATCAAATGCTGGTCTTAAAGTTACACTACGTAAAGATAAGATGTATGAGTTTTTAGATAGACTTGTAAATATTGCACTTCCAAGAATAAAAGATTTCAGAGGTCTTTCTGCAAATGGATTTGACAAATTCGGAAATTATACTTTTGGCGTTAAAGAGCATATAATTTTTCCAGAAGTTAGTTTTGATAGAGCAGATAAAGTAAGAGGGTTAGATATAATTATTGTCATATCATCAAAAAATAAAGAGCACAGTTATGCGTTATTAGAAAAATTAAATTTTCCATTTATTAAAAAAGGAGATAATTAATGGCCAAATTAAGTTCAATTAATAAAAATAATAGAAGAATAAAACTTTCAAATAGATTTTTTACTAAGAGACAAAAACTAAAAAAAATTATTATGAATAAGAAACTTCCATTAGAGGAAAGATTCAAGGCTCAACAAAAATTATCCAAGTTACCGAGAAATTCAGCTAAGAGTAGAGTAATGAATAGATGTCAAATAACAGGAAGACCACATGGTGTTTATCGTAAATTAAAAATTTCAAGAATTGCATTAAGGCAGCTTGGTTTACAAGGAAAAATACCTGGTTTAGTAAAATCTAGTTGGTAGAAAGGAAAATATGAGTTTAAGTGACCCAATCGGAGATATGATAGCTAGAGTTAAAAATGCTCAATCTAGAAATCATAAAAAAGTAGAATTACCGTCTTCAAATTTTAAAACTAAAATAGCGGATATTTTAAAAAATGAGGGTTTTATTAAAGATTTTAAAGTTGATGAGAGAAATAACAAATCTGTTTTATCACTAGAACTTAAATATCATTCAGGCAATCCAGTTATAAGTGCATTTGAAAGAGTTTCAAAACCTGGAAGACGAATATTTTCAAGCGCTGATGGACTACCAAAAATTAATAATGGTTTAGGAATAGCAATAATTTCAACCCCAAAAGGAGTGATGACCGATATTGATGCTCGTAAACAACGAGTTGGTGGAGAAATAATTTGTAAGGTATTTTAATGTCTAAAATTGGTAAAATAAATATTTCGGTTCCAGAAAAAGTTAAAGTAGCTTTGGCAGGGAATATTCTAAATATAGAGGGACCACAGGGAAAGAAATCATTAAATATTGATTTAGAAATGTTCAATCTTGATATTAAAGATGGGAAAGAAATTTCAATCAAACCAAAAAAAATTGATCAAAACTCAAAAAGACTTTGGGGAATGAATAGAAGTTTAATAAATAATGCAGTTTTGGGCTCAAGCAGTGGTTATGAAAAAACCCTTGAATTAGTTGGTGTTGGCTATAGAGCAGCTTTGAAAGGTAATCAATTAAATCTTCAGCTCGGTTATAGTCATGATATTAATTTTGATATTCCAGCGGGTATTAAAATTACTGTAGAGAAACAAACTACATTAAAAATTACTGGCCACGACAAACAACAAGTCGGTGCTGTAGCTTCAAAATTGAAAACTCTGAGAAAAATAGAACCATATAAGGGAAAAGGAATAAGAGAAAAAGGCCAATATGTTTTGAAAAAAGAAGGTAAGAAAAAATAATGAAATTAAATACCACTAAAAGAAAAAGATTTAGAGTTAGTAATCATGTGAAGAAAGTTTCTTCAAATGACAGATTTAGATTGAGTATTAATAGATCATCAAAAAATATTTCAGCACAAATTATTGATGATAACAAAAGTATTACAGTAATTTCAGCATCATCTATTGAAAAAGATATAAAATCTGCACCTAAAACTAACAAAACTGAACTATCGAAAATTGTAGCAGAAAAACTTGCAAAGAAAGCTCAAGAAAAAAAAATTACAAAAATTTATTTTGATAGAGGTGTTTATAAATATCATGGGAGAGTCAAAATTTTTGCTGAAACACTTCGTAAAAATGGGATGGAGTTTTAATTATGGAAATTAATAAAGACAAAAAAAATGACGATATTTTAGAAAAATTAGTCCATATTAACCGAATTACTAAAGTTGTTAAAGGTGGGAGACGATTTGGTTTTTCTGCTCTTGTTGTTGTTGGAAATCAAGCGGGTAAAATTGGTATTGCTCATGCCAAAGCTAAGCAGGTACCTGATGCAATTAAGAAAGCTAATGAAATGGCCAGAAGAAAATTAATTCATATCCCATTAAGAGAAGGACGAACATTACACCACGATGTTAAAGCCAAAGATGGATCAGGTAAAATTGTTTTAAGGGCTGCAGCTAAAGGAACAGGGATTATTGCAGGTGGTCCAGTAAGGGCTGTGTGTGAAGTTTTGGGAGTTAAAGACATAGTTGCAAAATCTATGGGAACCTCTAATGCACACAATGTAATAAGAGCAACCATGAAAGCACTATTAAAGCAAAACTCTCCAAAACAAATTTCTTCAATAAGAAATAAAAAGATTTCAGAAATAGTGGAAAAAAGAGGATAATGATTAAACTTAATAACAGAATAAAAATGAATAAACCAAAAATGAGAGTTGGTAGAGGTATAGGCTCTGGTAAAGGAAAAACATCTGGTCGAGGAGTTAAAGGTCAAAAATCCAGATCTGGAGTGGCTATTAAAAGTTTTGAAGGAGGTCAAATGCCTCTTTATAGAAGATTACCAAAAAGAGGTTTTAATCCAATTGGCAAGTCCAATATTGCAATTTTAAATTTAGATAAAATACAGTCATTTATTGATAAAAAGAGCATTAAGGTTAGTGACATTGTTAATTCTGAATTATTAAAAAAACTCAAAATAATAAATAAAAATTCTATAAAATTAAAGATCTTAGGTTCAGGTGAAATTAAAGATAAAGTTAATATTGAAGCTGACCTCGCATCAAAATCAGCAATTGACAAACTTGAAAAAATAGGTGGCTCAATTCAATTAAAGAAATAATCAATTATCAAATGAGTTCTTCATCATCAAGTCATGACTTAAGAAATAGAATTATATTTACAATAGCTATTTTAGCTGTTTATAGATTTGGAACGTTCATACCGTTGCCAGGAATAGACCCTGAACAATTAAAGATTATGATGGAAGGTAATCAAAAGGGATTACTAGGCATGTTCAATGTATTTGCAGGAGGTGCAGTAAGTAGGATGGCTATATTTGCACTGGGTATTATGCCTTACATATCATCATCCATTATTGTTCAGCTTTTAACTGGAACTTCAGATTATTTTAAAAATCTGAAATCACAAGGTGAGACTGGAAGATCAAAAATTACTCAAATTACCAGATATGGAACTGTTTTGTTAGCAACTGTTCAAGGTTATGGTTTAGCAGTTGGTCTCGAGTCCTCAGCAAACTTAGTAATTAATCCAGGATTATTTTTTAAAATTTCTACAGTAACCACAATTGTAGCAGGTACGATTTTTTTAATGTGGTTAGGTGAACAAATCACTCAAAGAGGAATAGGAAATGGAATTTCTTTAATAATTTTCGCTGGTATTGTTGCCGAAATACCTAGGGCGTTAGTTACAACATTTGAATTGGGAAGAACTGGAGCAATATCTACAGTTATGATTTTAGCAATTTTCATATTACTGATAATTACTATTCTTTTTATAGTTTTTATGGAAAGAGCTTTAAGAAAAATACTTATCAATTATCCTAAAAGACAAATGGGAAACAAAATGTATGGAGGTGAGTCTTCACATCTACCATTGAAAATAAATCAAGCAGGTGTAATTCCGGCAATTTTTGCATCGGCTCTATTATTATTACCAGTTACTTTTTCAAATTTTAATTTATCAGAGAGCGAAACCTTTTTAAATTTAAGTTCCTTTTTTACTCAAGGACAACCACTTTATATGTTGTTATACGCATCTGGAATAATTTTTTTCACTTTTTTTTACACATCAATAACTTTTAACCCAACTGAAACAGCAGATAATTTAAGAAAATATGGTGGGTTTGTACCTGGTATAAGACCAGGAGAAAGCACTGCTCTTTATATAGAAAATATTTTAACAAAATTAACAACAATAGGTGCCTTGTACTTAACTTTAGTCTGTCTCATGCCAGAATTTTTAATAGCTAATTATCCAATACCTTTTTACTTAGGAGGTACATCAATATTGATAGTTGTGGTAGTTGCTATTGATACAGTTACTCAAATTCAAACTAGGTTAATGAGTTCTCAGTATGAACAACTTATTAAAAAAACAAAATTCGGAAAATAAGTGAATATAATCTTATTTGGTCCACCAGGAGCCGGAAAAGGCACTCAAGCTAAGTATTTAGTTCAAAAAATTGGTGGTTTTCAAGTATCTACTGGCGACATGTTAAGAGAAGAAATCCAAAAAAATTCTGAAATTGGAAAAAAAATTATAAATGATATGAATGATGGAAAATTTGTTAGTGATGAAATTGTGAATAATCTTATAGAAAATGTTATTCACGATCCAGAAAAGAAAGGTAAATTGATATTCGATGGATATCCAAGATCAATTAGCCAAGCAAAAAATTTAGATTTATTATTAAAGAATTCTAATCAGAAGATTGATTTTATTTTTTTCTTGAATGTTAATAAAGAAACAATAATTAAAAGAATAGAAAAAAGAAAAAGTGAAGAAAATAGGTCTGATGATGACCTAGATACTATTGTTAAAAGATTTGATACCTATATGGAAACAACTAAACCAGTGTTAAATTTCTATTCAAAAAATCCAAATTTTAATGAATTGGATGGATCGCTTGAAATCGATCAAATAACCAATAAAATCGATGCTTTTCTAGGAGTTTAAGAAGTTGACTTTGAAAGATCTTCTTATATAAAAGGCCTAAAATTTTATCACTTATTTATGGCTCGTATTGCAGGTATCAATATTCCACAAAACAAATTGGTCCATGTTGGATTGACTTATATCTATGGTATTGGTGATAGGTTTTCTCAAAAAATTTGTAAATCTTTAGAAATTCCAAGAGAAAAACGAGTAAATCAATTAACTGATGAAGAAATTTTAAAGATTAGAGAATATATTGATCAAAATTTCAAAGTAGAGGGAGATCTAAGAAGAGATTATTCCTTAAGTATAAAGAGATTGATAGATTTAGCTTGTTATCGTGGATCTAGGCATAGAAAAAAACTACCTGTTAGAGGTCAAAGAACAAGGTGCAATGCTCGGACAAGAAAAGGTAAAGCAATTGCTATTGCAGGAAAAAAATTAACACCACTTAAAAAATAATTATGGCTAAAGTTGAAAAGGTTGAAAATAAAGACCAAAAAGTTGAAAAGTCTTCTAAAAAATCAGTTAAAAGTTCTTATTCAAAAAAGAAAAAGACCAAAAAAAATATTTTAAATGGAATAGCTTATGTTCAATCTACTTTTAATAATACTATAATTTCAATTGCTGATACTAATGGTAATGTTATTTCATGGGCATCTGCTGGACAAAAAGGTTTTAAAGGATCAAGAAAATCTACTCCATATGCTGCTCAAGTTGCTGCTGAGTCTGCTGCGTCTAAAGCACTTGAATACGGCATGAAAACTTTGTCTGTAGAAGTTAAAGGACCTGGATCAGGTCGTGAAACTGCTTTAAGAGCATTACAAGCTAGAGGATTTAAAATTTTATCTATTAAGGATACAACACCGATGCCTCATAATGGAACAAGGCCGCCAAAAAAAAGGAGAGTTTAATGGAAACAGAAAATGTTAATGTAAAGAATTGGAAATCATTAATTAAACCTGCTAAACTTGATGTTAAGATAAGTGAAGATCTAACTCAAGCAACTATTGTAGCCGAACCTCTAGAAAAAGGTTATGGGCTTACTCTGGGAAATTCTTTAAGAAGAATATTATTATCTTCTATAAGAGGTTCTGCCGTTACTTCGATTCAAATTGATGGAGTTTTACACGAATTTACGTCCATTAAGGGTGTGCGAGAAGACGTGACTGATATAGTCTTAAATGTAAAATCATTAGCATTGAAATGTGCTTCTGAAGGTACCAAAAAACTGGTTTTAGATGCAAAAGGTCCAGGAGAAATTAAAGCTTCTGATATTTCACCAGTTGCTGATGTGGAAATTTTAAATCCAGATTTAGTAATTTGCAACCTTGATGAAAATACAAATTTTCATATGGAAATGAATGTAAATACCGGTAAAGGTTATGTGCCAGCTGAATTAAATAAGCCAGAGGAACCACCCTTAGGTTTAATTGCTATTGACTCTTTATATAGTCCTGTAAAAAAAGTCTCTTACTCTGTAAGCACTGCAAGAGAAGGTAAAGCTTTAGATTACGATAAACTTACCATGGAGGTAGAAACTAATGGATCAATTTCTGCGGAAGATGCGGTAGCTTATTCAGCAAGAATTTTTCAAGATCAACTTAAAATGTTTATTAACTTTGACGAACCTGTTGAAGTTCCTGCAAAAGAAATTCCTACTGAACCTGAATTTAATAAGAACTTGTTAAGAAAAGTTGATGAATTAGAGCTTTCAGTGAGATCAATGAATTGTTTAAAAAATGATAATATAATTTACATTGGTGATCTAGTCCAAAAATCTGAAGGCGAAATGCTAAGAACCCCCAATTTTGGTAGAAAATCTTTAAATGAAATTAAAGAGGTATTAACAGGAATGTCGTTATATTTAGGTATGGAGATTCCAAACTGGCCGCCTGACAATATAGCTGAAATGTCTAAAAAATTAGAAGAGGCTATTTAATGCGACATTCAATGGCCAACAAGAAACTGAATAGAACTTCAGAACATAGAAAAGCTTTATTAAAAAATATGCTTAATTCATTAATAAAATATGAACAAATAAAAACGACACTCCCAAAAGCAAAATTTTTGAAACCACAAGCTGATAAGATAATTACATTGGGTAAAAAAAATACCTTGCAAACTACAAGGATGTTAGTTTCACAACTACAAAATTCAAAATCAGCTAATAAAGTTAAAAAAACTTTGTCCAAAAGATATGAAAAAAGAAAAGGTGGTTATACAAGAATTATCAAGGCTGGCTTTAGATATGGAGATAACGCTCCTATGGCAATAATAGAGTTTGTTGATAGAGATATTGAAGCAAAAAAAGTAGATATTAAGAAAAAAGATCCTGTAAAAGAAACAGATAAAAAAGAAGAAAAAAAAGCAGTTTCAGCTTAATATTAATTTAATCCATGATTAAGAATTTTATCGTTGAGTCAACGTATAATAATATGCGTTTAGATAGATGGCTGAGAAATAAAATAGGAAAAATACCCCAAAGTTTAATAGAAAAAAGTCTTAGATCAGGAAAAATTAAGATTAATAAAAAAAAAAAGAGGAGTTCTTATAATATTAAAACAGGTGATAAAATTGAAATATTTAATTTTACTTTTGAGGAAAAAATATATCAAAAAAAAATTAGATTTAATGCATCTGATGAAATAATTAAAGAAAATGAAAATTTAATAATTGATAATAATGATGACTTTGTAGTTTTAAATAAAAGTTCAGGTATCTCTGTTCAAGGAGGAACAAAATCAAAAAAAAATTTAATTGATATTTTTTCTAAAAGTACAATTTTCAAAGGATCAAAACCCTATTCAGTTCATAGATTGGATAAAGATACATCTGGTGTCTTTATAATGGCAAAAAATAGAGAAACAGCTCAATTATTAACTTCTTTATTTAGACTTAGGAAAGTTTATAAAACATATATTGCTATATGCAATGGAGAAGTTGAAAAAAATTCTGGAGAATGGAATGATGAATTAATTCGATACGATAATGGAAAAAAAATTTCAGAAAAAGCAAAAACTATCTATAAGGTAATTGATAAAAATACTAATTCGAGTTTGATCGAAATGAAACCGATTACAGGTCGAAAACATCAATTAAGAAAACAGCTCTTTAATATTGGACATCCAATCTATGGTGACCAAAAATATAAATCAGATAATTTTTTAAAAGGTGTGAATAAAAACTTAATGTTACATTCTTATAAAATTAAGTTTATGATCAATGGTAAGAAATATACATACAAAGCTCTTTTACCAGATTATTTTAAAAAATTATTAAAAATAAAACGTCTTAAGTTTTTAGATTCAAAATAAAATTTTCAATTAGTTTATCAGCTAATTTTTCGTATTTTTGATCTTTAATATTGTTTAAGTTTGTTACGTCTTTATTTTTGATACCACATGGTATTATAGCGTCATATTTACTCAAATCTGTGCTGATATTTATTGAGAAACCATGATATGCTATCCATTTACTTACTCTAACACCGATAGCAGCAATTTTTTTTATATCAGATTTATCTTTATACCAAATACCGACATTTTCTCTGTCTGCAAATGTTTCAATGTTGTAGAATCTTAAAGTATCTATAATAGTTTTTTCAACAGTTAATATCAATTTTCGAATATCTTTTTTTCTTTTTTTTAAGTCAATTACAAAATAACAAATTAATTGACCTTTTCCGTGGAAAGTAATTTTTCCTCCTCTATTAGTTTTAATAATCTTAATTGATTTATCTAATATTTCGTTTTCTTTATAATTTTTGCCAGCTGTATAGGTATCAGTATGTTCTAAAATCCATATTAAATCTTTAGAGTTATTTTTATTTATATCCAATAAACGTGCTTCCATATATTTCATGGCATCTTCATATTTTATTGGATTTTTGGACTTTTTAATCTCAATATTCATTTATAAATTGTAATCTTTTTATTTTGTATTAAAAGTTCCGTCTGAATTATAGGTAAATTTATGACTATAATAAAAAAAATCAAAGATAAAAAAGTCAATTTTGAATTTAATAAAGAATATATAAAAGTTGTTACTGATAAAATAGCTAATAACGACGCTTTATTCATTACAAATTCTTTTAAAGAAATGCACCCTGCTGATGCTGCTGACATTATTGAGCATTTAAGCCAAAACGATAGAGAAAACTTAATAAAATTAAATAATTTTAAGATTGATCCAGAAGTTTTTGTTGAGTTGAATGAGTCAGTTCAATCAGAAATTACACAATATCTTTCATCAGAAGCTATTGTAAGGATATTAAAAAATTTAGAGTCCGACGATGCTATTGCAATTTTAGAAAATATCGATGAAAAAGATAAAAATTCGATTTTAAGTGCATTGCCACCCAAAGATCGTTTTGCTTTATTAGAAGGTCTTAGTTATCCTGAAGATAGTGCTGCTAGAATTATGCAAAGGGAATTTACAGCAATTCCTAGCAATTGGTCAGTTGGTCAGACTATTGACTACTTGAGAGAAAACAAAGATTTACCAGATCAATTTTTAGAAATTTATATTGTTGATGAAAATTTTAAGCCTATTGGAACAGTTCCTTCTTCTAAAGTTTTAAGAACACCAAGAGAATCCAAAATGTCATCAATTATGGAAGACTCAACTATTTTAGTTCCAGTCGATATGGATAGAGAAGAAGTTGGAAATTTGTTTGAAAATTATAATCTTAATTCAGCGTGCGTCATAGATAAGAATAATAAATTAGTTGGAATGATTACATCTGATGATGTTTTAACAGTTCTAAAAGAAGAAGCCGAAGAGGATGCTTTAAGATTAGCAGGAGTAGGTGATGAAGAAATAACTGATGGTGTGATTACAAAAACAAAAAGGAGATTTAATTGGTTATTATTAAATCTTTTCACTGCCTTTTTAGCCACGTATTGTATTAGCCTTTTTGGAGCAACAATCGAACAAATGGTTGTCTTAGCATTTTTAATGCCGATAGTAGCTTCTATGGGTGGAAATGCGGGAATGCAAACCTTAGCAGTTACTGTAAGAACTCTTGCTACAAATGATTTAACAAGAAATAATTTTAATCAAAATATTTTAAAAGAATTTAATATTGGAATTTTAAATGGAATTATTTTTGCAATAATAAGTTCTTTAATAGTACAATTATGGTTTCAGGATATTCAACTATCTCTCATAATTTCAATTTCAATGATATTAACGATGGTTGTTGCAGGCTTATTTGGTATTTTAGTTCCAGTGACTTTAAAGAAAATGAATATAGATCCAGCTATAGCATCTAGTGTATTTGTAACAACTATAACAGACGTCATTGGTTTTGTATCTTTTTTAGGAGTTGGAGCATATTTTCTATAGATATTAGAAATTATCGATTAATCTGATATTTTTAATATGATAAGCAATAAAAATTTTTGAATTTTTAATTTTTGAAGACTTTTCTAATGTAATTTTATTTCTTAGCTCAAGATATTCAATTCTTACGTCTTTAAAATTATTAAATTTCTTTTTTTTTAAGGAAAAAATCTTTTGTATATTTTTACTTTTATTCAATTTTTTTTTTAGATTTATTAAATCTTGAGATATATTTCTTGCTACTTTTAATTGATTATTGTTTAGCAGATTGTTTCTTGATGAGAGAGCAAGTTTTTGTTTATCTCTTACAGTTTTACATAAAACTATATTATTTCTCTTTTTTGCTTGGATGTATTTTCTAATTAGAAATATTTGTTGAAAATCTTTTTCTCCCAAAAATATTTTTCTAGGTTTAATCATTTTTGTTAAACGATCCATTACATCAATAACTCCTTCAAAATGTCCTTTTCTATATTTTGCGCATAAAACCTTATCTTTTTTAAGGATCTTAATTTTTTTTTTTCTTTTGTAGTTATAAATATCTTTTTTGTTAGGTAGAAAAACAAAGTTAATATTAAGTTTTTTGAGTATGGATAAGTCTTTTTTTTTATTTCTAGGATATTTTTTATAATCTTTTTTATCATTAAACTGTGTAGGGTTAACAAAAATACTAACGATAGTTTGTTTACATTTTTTTTTAGAATGTTTAATTAATGAAATATGCCCTTTATGGAGGCTTCCCATAGTCGGCACAAAACCTAAGTTAGAAGCACCTTTTAATGCCTCAATTAAATCATCTTTATTTAATAAAATTTTCATTTATATAAATATTTTAATAAGTAAAACATTTAAATGATTAAACAAGCAATTATTCCGCTAGCTGGCTTGGGTACTAGATTATTACCTCTTACCAGTGTTTTTGCAAAAGAACTTTTACCAATAAATGGAAGGCCTGGTATAGAATATATTTTAGACGAATGTATTGAAGCAGGTATTAAAGAAGTAATTTTTATAATTTCTAATAAAAAAATTATGATTAAAAATTATTTTTACAACGATATTTTTTATAAAAAGATTATTACTAAAAAAAAAGATATTAGAATAATTAATGAATATAAAAGAATATTAAAATACAAAAAAATGATTAAATTTGTTTATCAAAACAAACCTCTAGGCACTGGTGATGCTGTATTGAAAACAAGAAAGTATATAAAAGATAAATTTTTTTTAATGTTATTACCTGATGATCTAATACTAAAAAAAAATTGCTCAAAAGCAATGATAAAGGTCCACAATAAATATAAATCATCAGTTATGGCTAGTATGAATGTTAATAAAAAAACCATTTCAAGATGGGGTATTTATAAACTTAGTAAAAAAATAAATAAAACTGACTATTTTATAAATGATGTTATAGAAAAACCATCTATTAAAAATGCACCATCAAACAAAGCTGTTATTGGAAGATATATACTTCCAAAGAAAATTTTTTCTAAATTATTAAAACAAAAACCTGGCAAAGGTGGTGAAATACATATAACAGATGCTATTCAGTCTTTAATTAATGAAAATTATAAATTTATAGCACACAATTTTTCTGGAAAATATTTAGACTGTGGAAGTATGGATGGTTATATAAAATCATCAATGGAGATTTCTAAGTTATGAAACTGTGCATGATTGGTACTGGATATGTGGGCTTAGTAAGTGGAGTTTGTTTTTCTGATTTAGGTAATGACGTAATTTGTGTAGATAAAGATAAAAATAAAATTGATTTACTTCAAAAAGGTAAAATTCCGATTTATGAGCCTGGTTTATCAGAGCTTGTTGTAAAAAATTTTAAAAATAAAAGATTAACATTTTCAACAAATTTAAAAAAATCTATCCATGACTCTGACATAATTTTTATTTGTGTTGGTACACCAACTAAAAAGGGTGGGAGTTCAGCTGATTTAAGCCAAATTTATAAAGTTGCTAAAGAAATAAGTTTAGCAATAAATAAATTTAAGATAATTATTACTAAATCAACAGTTCCTGTTACTACTGGTGATGAAATAGAAAAGATTATAGCTAAAAAAAATTCAAAAAAAAAATTTTCAGTAGTTTCTAATCCAGAGTTTTTAAGAGAAGGTGAGGCAATAAGAGATTTTATATATCCTGATAGAATAGTAGTTGGTTCCAACGATAAAAAATCTAATCGAATTTTGAAAAATTTATATAATCCTTTAATTTCAAAAGGTGCTCAATACCTAAACACTTCTAGAAGAGCGGCAGAATTAATAAAATATGCATCAAACGCTTTTTTAGCTACAAAGATTACTTTCATAAATGAAATTGCAAATTTATGTGAAAAAACTGGGATAAATATAGAAGATATATCAATTGGTATGGGTTTAGATAAACGAATAGGTAGTCGTTTTTTAAGGGCTGGTCCTGCATATGGGGGATCTTGTTTTCCAAAAGATACTAAAGCAATTATTTCAACTGCTGATAAGTTTAAATCAAATCTTTCTGTGATAAAATCAGTTATCAAATCAAATGAAAATCGATCTAATATATTATTAAAAAGAGTAAATCAAATTTTAAAAAATAAGGTTAAAAATAAAAAAATATCTTTTTTAGGGGTGACTTTTAAAGCAAATACAGATGATATGAGAGACTCATCTAGTCTAATTATGATCCCTTCTTTATCAAAAAAAGGTGCAATAATTAAGTATTACGATCCTACAGGTTTTAAAAAAGAGTTTATAAAAAATAAAAATGTTACCTATGAAAATTCGATTAAAAAAACAATCGAAGGCTCAGATCTTGTAATAATTCACACAGAATGGAATGATTTTAAATCAATCAATTTTAAAAATTTATCAAAAAAAAAGAAATTTATAATTTACGATATGAGAAATATTTATTCCTCAGAGAAGATGAAAGAACAAGGTTTAAAATATTTTAGCGTAGGTAGATAAAATTTTAATTAAGTTCGAATATAGCGTCAACTTCAACAGAAACTCCTAATGGTAAGCTATTCACACTAACAGCAGCTCTAGCATGCATACCAGCATCACCAAAAACTGAAGCTATTAAATCTGATGCTCCATTAATTACCTTTGGTTGATCTATAAATTCATCAGTCGAGTTAACAAATCCTGTCAATTTTATACATGATTTTACTTTAGATAAATCATCTTCACAGGTTTTCTTAACCTGTGCTATGATACTTAACGCACATCTCTTAGCAGCATTATAGCCTGCTTCAACATCTAAATCTTTTCCAATCTTTCCTTTTATTAATTGACCATTTTCATCAATAGAAATTTGACCTGATATAAATAACATTTTTCCTGAAATTTTTGTTGCAACATAATTTCCAACTGGTGGTTTTGCTGTTGGAAGTTTTATATTAAGTTCTCTTATTTTATCATTAAATTTCATTTTAATTTCCTTTTTTTAGATTTCTTCGTTTTATCGTATTCTTTTCTTTTCTCAATCAATATTAAAGCATCTTCCATTGTTAATTCAGTTGGATCTTTTTCCTCTGGTATGGTTGCGTTAATTGATTTGTATTTAATATAAGGTCCATACTGACCTTTCATAATTCTGACAGGTTTTTTATCCTCTGGGTGCTCTCCTAAATCTTTTATCAATGATGAGGACATCCGACCAGGTTTAGCTTCAGCTATAAGGGTAATTGCTCTATTTAAACCTATTGAAAAAATTTCTTCTATATTTTCTATTCTTGCTGACTTATTTTCACATTTTAAATAAGGACCGAATCTTCCAGTGTTTAATGTAATTTCTTTTTGATTTTCAGGATTTATTCCGAGTGACTTAGGTAATGAGCATAAGAATTGAGCTTTTTCTAAATCAATACTTTCTAGATCTAAACCCTTAGGTATTGAAACATTTTTTAAGAGTTCATTGACATCTGATTTAGATTTTTTTGTCTTTTTCTTTTTTTTAGAAGTCTTTTCAAGTTCAACATCAGAAAGAATTTTTTCATACTGAAGATAAGGGCCAAACCTCCCATTTTTAAGATAAATTTCATTTCCATTTTCGTGTTTTCCAATTAATTTTGGTTCTGCTAATTGAGCTTGAGCTGCAGCTTTAGCCTTAGATAATGGTCGTGTAAACTTACATTCAGGGTAATTTGAGCATCCTATAAAAGCACCACCTCTGAAGCTATTTTTTAAACTTAATGTCCCCGAATTGCATAATTGACACTTTCTAACAACATTTCCTTCATTATCTTTATCAAAAATCAGTTCACCCAAACTATCATTGAGCAAATCCAAGACTTCTCTAGTTCTTTTTTCTTTTACCTCTGATACATTATTATTAAAGTCTTTCCAGAAAAGCTCTAAAACTTTGATCCAACTTTCTTTTCCAGTGGTGATTTCATCAAGTTGATTCTCTAAGCCTGCTGTAAAATTATAATCAACATATTTTGAGAACAATTTTTCTAAAAAGGCAGAAATTAGTTTTCCTCTGTCAGTAGGAAAAAATCTTTTATTTAAAATTTCCGCATAACCTCTGTTAGCAATAGTAGAAATGATGCTTGCATAAGTAGATGGTCTTCCAATACCAAGTTCCTCAAGTTTTTTAACTAAGCTAGCCTCAGAGTATCTAGGAGGTGGTTGTGTATAATGTTGCTCATCTAGTAATGCCTCGATGTTAATAGGTCCTTTAGACATAGATGGTAAGATACTTTCATCACCATCTTTACTTTGATTGTTATAAATCTTTAAAAATCCATCAAATTTTAGTACAGATCCACCAGCTTTACAAATAGTGTCATTATTGTCTGAAGTTATAGTAATAGTGTTTCTGTCAAATTTAGCAGACTCCATTTGAGAAGATAAAGCTCTACTCCAAATAAGATCATATAGTTTATTTTGATCAGTACTTAGATATTTCTTAATACTTTGGGGTGTTCTGATTATATCTGTAGGTCTAATTGCTTCATGAGCTTCCTGAGCATTCTTAGCTTTTTTACCAGAATAATTCAAAGCATCTTTAGGCAAGTATTCGTTACCAATTTCTTTTTGGATATAGTCTCTAAAAGCAGACACTGCATCTTTTGATAAATTAGTTCCATCTGTTCTCATATAAGTAATTAAGCCAATTGTTTCACCCTCTATTTCTATGCCTTGATAAAGCTTTTGTGCTATTTGCATTGTTCTAGATGCACCAAAACCCAATTTACTTGATGCAGTTTGTTGAAGAGTAGATGTAGTAAATGGTCCGGATGGATTTCGATTAACAACTTTGCTTGAAATATCTGTAATACTAAATTTTTTTTTATTTACACTCTCTATAGCTTTGTTTATTTCTTCTTTATTTCTGAATGAAAATTTTTCAATTTTATTATTATCTAATTGCCCAATACTTGCGGTAATTTTTTGATTAT
Source organism: uncultured Pelagibacteraceae bacterium (assembly GCA_902623975.1). Lineage (GTDB taxonomy): Bacteria > Pseudomonadota > Alphaproteobacteria > Pelagibacterales > Pelagibacteraceae > Pelagibacter. The sequence continues at coordinate 23,107 of CACNVR010000003.1, read as the reverse complement.
TTTGATCAATAAAGTTTATACTTAAAGTCCAAAACTCTTCTGGTTTAAATGACTCAATCTCATGTTCTCTCTCAGTAATTAATTTTAAAGCAACAGACTGAACTCTTCCTGCAGATTTTGAGCCAGGTAGTTTTGTCCAAAGTATTGGTGAAATATTAAAACCAACCAAGTAATCTAAAGCTCTTCTAGCCATATAAGCATCAACTAGATGAGGTTCAATTTGTCTTGGATTTTCAATTCCTTGTATTACAGCTTTTTTGGTTATCTCATTAAAAACAACTCTTTCAATTTCTTTATCTTTTAGAAGTTTTTTTTCACTTAGATATTCTTTTACATGCCAGGCAATAGCTTCACCTTCACGGTCAGGGTCGGTAGCTAATATAATTTTAGATGAGTCTTTTGCTGCATCAGTAATTTCTTTAAGATATTTTTTTGAAAAACTGTCAACTTCCCATTCCATTTTAAAATCTTGGTCTGGATCAACTGAACCATTTTTAGAAGGTAAGTCTCTTATATGTCCATAACTTGCTAAAACTTTATAATCATCACCCAAATACTTATTTATTGTTTTAGCTTTAGCAGGACTTTCTACAATGACCAAATTCATAGTCTACAAACTACTCAAATCACTTAGATAGTCAATTTAATAAATTTTTGTCTTTGTTTCTTCTTTATTTTTCAATCTTTTAATATTTTCTCTATGAGTAAAAAAAATCAGAACAAACATAATCGTAAAAAAAATTACCTGATCAAATCGAGTTAAAATCAATAAATATATTGGTATAGAAGCTGCACCGATTAAAGATGATAACGAGGAATACTTAGAAATGAAAAAAGTTATAAACCATGAAATTGTAAAGATAATTCCAAAATAGATATTTAGGGCAAATAAAATTCCAACATAAGTTGCAACACCTTTTCCACCTTTAAACTTTAACCAAATTGGAAAAACATGACCTAAAAAAGCACACAGAGAAGCAATATATAAAAAGTCTTGATAAAAAATTTTAGCATAAATAACAGGAGCTACAGCTTTCAAAATATCAAGTACCAGTGTTGAGTAACCTATTGTTTTATTCCCGGTTCTGAGAGCATTAGTGGCTCCAATGTTGCCGGAACCAATTTCTCTAATATCTTTTTTTAAAAAAATTTTTGTAAGTATGAAGCCAAATGGTATGGAACCCATGAGGTAAGAAATTATACCTATTAAAAAAATATCCATTCTATAGCTTAAATAATTCTTTGCCTTTTACAAATGTATTTATAACTTTGCCTTGAAGTTTTTTATCTTCTATTGACGTATTTTTAGATTTTGAAATTAATTTTTCTTTTTTTACAATCCAAGGTTTATCAATATCGACTATACAAAGATCTGCATCATTACCAACTGAGAGATTTCCCTTATTTATTTTTAATATTTTTGCTGGACTTGAAGTCAAGGCTCTTATAATCGTCTCAAGTTTGAGCGATCCATTGTGATATAGTTCTAAACTTAAAGATAAAAGTGTTTCAATCCCTGATGCACCTGTAGCCGCTTGTGCAAATGTTAACCTTTTAGACTCTTCATCTTCAGGTTTATGATCTGAAACAATAACTTCTATGAGACCATCCTTTAATCCCTCAACTAGAGCCAGCCTATCTTCTTCTCTCCTTAAAGGAGGGGACAATTTTAAAAAAGTTCTAAAATCACCAATATCATTTTCATTCAAAGATAAGTTATTAATAGAAACTCCTGAAGTAAATTTCACAATTTCTTTTCTATATTTTATTACTTCAACTGATTTTTGTGACGATAATTGAGATATATGATATCTACATTTGACTTTTTCTAGTAATGTAAGATCCCTTTCAATTAAAATTCTCTCTGCAATTTCAGGTATACCTGATAGTCCTAATTTAGAGGCAATAATTCCAGAGTTTATCATCCCATTCTTTGCTAGTTCATAATCCTCAGCATGTTGCATGATCAAACAACCCAAATCTTTAGCAGAGTTCATTATTCGAGACATTAATCTTGGATTTTGAATTGTTTTAATCCCATCTGTAAATGCAACAATCCCTTTCTTTTGTAAGAGACCAAATTCAGTCATGTTAGTACCTTCTGCATTTTTAGTAAGCGAAGCACATGGATAGATATTTATCTTAGATTTATCTCTTCCTCTTCTTTTTAAAAAATCAACTATAGATACATTGTCAATTATTGGATCTGTGTTAGGCATTGTAACTACAGAAGTAACACCTCCAGATAATGCTGCATTACTTAAAGTTCTAAAGTTTTCTTTATATTCATATCCGGGTTCACCAACAAAAACTCTCATATCAACTAATCCTGGAAAAATATATTTTCCTTTCAAGTCAATTGGCTTTTCTCTGCTTGGTAAATTATTAGTATTAACTTTTTTTCCTACAGCCTCAATTGTACCTTCTTCACTTATAATTAAACCTCCAGTTTCATTAATAGAGTTGTGAGGGTCAATTATGTTAGCATTTATAAAATATTGCTTTTTCATTTATCCACAAAATATCTTTAAGCAGGCCATTCTTACAGCTACACCTAGTTCAACTTGTTCTTTAATTACGCTTTTATTTATGTCATCTGCTAGTATTGTATCTATTTCTATACCTCTATTCATTGGTCCAGGGTGCATAATTAATGCATCAGATTTAGCATGTTCCAATTTGTCAGGAGTTAACCCATAATATTCATAATATTCTCTATTTGATGAAAGATATGAACTTGTCATTCTTTCATTTTGCAATCTTAACATCATCACAATATCACAATCCTTCAAACCTTTTTTCATGTCAGTAAAAGTATTAACACCGAATTTTTCAATTTCCTTTGGCATCAAATTTGTTGGTGCAACTATATTTACTTCAGCTCCTAACATGTTTAGTAAATATATATTTGATCTAGCTACTCTTGAATGTAGAATGTCTCCACATATTGCAATTTTCAATCCTTGAATTTTATTTTTTCGTGTTATAATTGTTAAAGCATCTAAAAGAGCTTGAGTAGGGTGTTCTCTTCTTCCATCACCAGCATTTAGAACCGCACAATTTACTTTTTGTGAAAGTAAGTTACAAGCACCAGAGTCTTGATGTCTAATTACAATAATATCTGGATGCATTGCATTTAAAGTCATGGCTGTATCGATTAATGTTTCACCTTTTTTGATTGCAGAGTTACTTATATTCATAGACATAACGTCTGCTCCAAGTCTCTTTCCAGCCAATTCAAACGAACTCTGAGTTCTAGTGGAAGGTTCAAAGAATAGATTAATTTGAGTTTTTCCTCTTAATACATCTATCTTTTTATTTTTGCTTTGATTAATTTTTATAAATGTATTTGCTTCTTTAAGTATTAAATTAACATCATTAATTGATAAATCTTGGATACCTAACAAATGTTTCTGGGAAGTTTTAATAGCTTTATCTGTTTTAATTGCCATTAAAACCAACTCTATAACTATAAATGTCTACAATAGCAAGTATTAATTATTTAAAAAATCTATTGCTCCTTGTAATATAAAAGCAGCAGCATTTTCATCAATTTTCTTTTCTCTTTTACTAACATTAACATCTAATTGACTAGACAGGTTAAAAGCACCAACTGTTGATAACCTTTCATCCCATAGACAAATAGGAATATCAATATTTTCCTCAATTTTTTTAGAGGTATCCTTTACAGATTGTGCTGATCTCCCCGATGAACCATCCATATTTAAGGGATTTCCAATTATGATTCCCTTAATATTATTTTCATTAATAATCATTTTAAGCTCAGAAATTAATTCATTTAGAGTATTTCTATTTATTGTTTTTAAAGGAGTAGCAATTAATTGTTTTTCATCACAAATAGATACTCCGATTCTTTTAGAACCAAGGTCTAAACCAATCAATCTACACTTATCTGAGTGTTTTTTTTTAAATTCTTCCAAAGTGATCATATTGTATATTTTAAACTTAAGTGATAGTTTGCGTCATATTTAAATAGCATATGAGTATAGATCTTAAAACAATAAAACATATATCTAAATTATCAAGAATTTCAGTTGATGAAAAAAAAGCTGAAAAATTAGCTGGTGATTTAAATTCAATATTTGACTTTATTGAAAAACTAAATGAATTAAAAACAGATAATGTTGATCCATTGACCTCAGTCGCAGAAACAACATTAAAGTTAAGACCTGATGAGGTGAAAAGTAAAAATATCAGAGAACAAATTATTAAAAATTCTCCTCAAGATAATGAAGATTATTTTGTTGTACCAAAGGTAATAGAGTAATGTCAGATATTACAAAACAATCTTTAACAGAATTAGTTGAAAATATTAAAAATAAAAAACTATCATCAACTGATGTAACTAAAGCATTCATTGAAAGATCAGAAAAGTCCAAAGAATTGAATGCATATATTACAGAAGATTTTACATCAGCTTTAGATAAAGCAAAAAAATTTGATCAAAAACCTAATTTAGATTTAAAATTGCCAGGTATTCCAATTGCAGTAAAAGATTTATTCTGTACAAAAGATGTTAAAACAACTGCTGGTAGTAAAATTTTAAACAATTTTGTACCAACATATGAGTCAACAGTAACTGAAAATATCTGGAAAGATGGTGCAATACTTTTAGGTAAATTAAATTGTGATGAATTTGCAATGGGCTCTTCAAATGAAACTAGTTTTTTTGGTAACGTGCAAAATCCGATTGATAAAAACTTAGTTCCAGGTGGCTCATCAGGTGGGTCTGCTTCAGCAGTGGCTGGACAATTAACACCGGTTACAATTGGAACTGATACTGGTGGATCAATAAGACAACCTGCTTCCTTCACAGGAACTGTTGGATTAAAACCTACTTATGGAAGCTGCTCACGTTATGGGATTGTGGCTTTTGCATCCTCACTAGATCAAGCGGGACCAATGGCACAAAATGTTAAAGATTGTGCTTTGTTGCAGGAAGTAATTAGCACTTATGATTCAAAAGACTCTACTTCAATAGATTTTAAAAGAAATCAATACAGCAAAGAACTTACCAACAATATAAAAGGAAAAAAAATTGGGATACCAAATGAATATAGAGTTGATGGGATGCCAAAAGAGATCGAAGATCTTTGGCAAAAAGGAATCCAGTATGTCAAAGATTGTGGAGCTGAAACTATAGATATTTCACTTCCTCATACTAGTTATGCTTTACCAACTTACTATATTGTTGCTCCTGCTGAAGCATCTTCAAACCTAGCAAGATATGATGGTGTGAAGTATGGATTTAGAGCTAAAGGTGAAAATTTAATTGATATGTATGAAAAGACAAGATCAGAAGGATTTGGTGCTGAAGTACAAAGAAGAATTATGATTGGAACTTATGTTCTATCGTCTGGTTATTATGATGCTTACTATCTAAAAGCTCAAAAAGTAAGAAATTTGATTAAAAATGATTTCGATGAAGCATATAAAAAGGTTGATGCAATTTTAACTCCATCTACTCCTAGTTCAGCATTTAAAATAGGTGAAAAAACAAATGATCCAGTTTCAATGTATCTTAATGATATATTTACAGTCCCTGTAAATTTAGCAGGATTGCCAGGTATATCAATTCCCGCAGGACACGATTCTAAAGGCTATCCACTAGGTTTACAAATTATTGGTAAAGCCTTTGATGAACAGAATATACTTAATATTGCCTTTGCAATGGAAGAAAAGATTAATTTTAAAAATAAGATTACTGATTGGTGGATAAAGTGAGTAAAAAAAATTTAGAATATTTAATTAATCGGAAAGATAATCAATATGAGGTTGTTATTGGTTTAGAAGTTCATGCTCAAGTATTGTCAGATTCAAAATTATTTTCTACCTCAGCTACTAAATTTGGAGCTGAACCAAATACCCAGGTAAGTTTAGTTGATGCTGCATTCCCAGGAATGCTGCCTGTAATCAACGAATTTTGTGTAAAACAAGCTATTAAAACTGGCATTGGTCTTAATGCAAAAATTAATAAACGATCAGTATTTGATAGAAAAAATTATTTTTATGCAGATTTACCTCAAGGATATCAGATTTCTCAATTTAAAGATCCTATAGTAGGTGAGGGTAAAATTATATTGGATATGCCTGATGGACAAAAAGAAGTTGGTATTGAAAGGTTACATTTAGAACAAGATGCGGGAAAAAGTATTCATGACCTTGATCCTCAAAATACATTCGTAGATCTAAATAGATCAGGTGTAGCTTTAATGGAAATAGTAAGTAAACCAGATCTTAGATCTCCTGATGAAGTAAGTGCATATATTAAAAAATTAAGATCAATTATGCGTTATTTAGGTACTTGTGATGGAAATATGCAAGAAGGATCATTAAGAGCAGATGTCAATGTTTCTGTCAGAGCAAAAGGTTCAAAAGAATTCGGAACAAGGTGTGAAATTAAAAATGTTAATTCCATCAAATTTATGCAAATGGCCATTGAATATGAAGCAAATAGGCAGGTTGATTTAATTGAAGAAGGTAAATCAATCGATCAAGAGACACGATTATTTGATACCAAAAAAAATGAAACAAGATCAATGAGATCAAAAGAAGATGCTCATGATTATCGATATTTTCCAGATCCTGATTTATTGCCTCTGGAAGTTTCTGATGAATTTATCAATGAGCTCAAAAATAATATTCCAGAATTACCAGACGATAAAAAGAAAAGATTTATTGATGAATTTAAGCTGTCACCATATGAGGCAACAATCTTAGTTTCAGATATCGATACAGCAAAGTATTTTGAAGAGGTTGTAGCAAAGATGGGTAAGAATAAAGATATGAAATTAGCAGTCAACTGGATTACAGGTGAATTATTTGCAGTTTTAAATGATAAAAACCTAGAAATCTCTCAAAGTCCAGTAAGTGCAAAAAATTTAGCTATACTAGTTAACTTGATAAAGAATGGAACAATTTCAGGAAAAATAGCAAAGACTGTATTTGAATTGATGTTGGATGGGGATAAAGACCCTCAAAAAATAGTTGAAGAAAAAGGACTTAAACAACAAAGTGATCCTAAAGCCATAGAGGCTTTAATTGATAAAATAATTAATGATAATAGAGAAAAAGCAATTGAGTATAAACAGGGTAAGGAAAAATTATTTGGTTTCTTTGTTGGTCAAGCAATGAAAGCTTCTGGTGGTAAAGCCAATCCTCAACTTATAAATGAGATATTAAAGAAAAAACTTCAATAGAATGGGTGCAAACCTTGATATTACAGAAAAGTTACAAAATTATATTGATAATTTTGGATTGAAGCTACATCCAGTTCAAAAAGAGATAATTGATTATAATAAAACTTTAGGTGATATCAAAAGAATGCAAATTGATCCTACCCAATGTTATTTTCTTCATTTAATTATAAAAGTTTCAAATATTAAAAATGTCCTTGAAATTGGAACTTTCACAGGATTGAGTGCTCTCACAATTTCACTTGCTTTACCTGATGATGGTAAACTAATTGCTCTTGATAAGAGTGAAGAAACAAACAAAATAGCATTGGATTTTTTCAAAAAAGCTAATCAAGAACACAAAATCCAAACAATAATTAAACCTGCTCTTGAAAGTTTAAAAGAATTAAAAAATAATAAATTTGATATGGTCTTCATTGATGCTGATAAAATGAATTATAAAGAATATTATGAAAAATCAATAGCATTGTTAAATAGAGGTGGCTTAATAATTGTTGATAACGTTTTATGGCATGGAGAAGTGGCTGATGAAAAAAATAATGATAAATTTACTTTAAATATTAGAGAATTTAATAAATTTGTGTCTGAGGATAAAAGAGTAGAGCAGATCATTATTCCATTAGGTGATGGAATGACTGTTTGTAGGGTTTTATAATGTTAAAAGTTTTTGGCTTTTATAAATTCGTAAAGATTAAATCTTTAAAAAAAAACAAAAATTTTTTACATAAGTTTCTTATCTCGAATCATATAAGAGGAACCATAATTATTGCCAAGGAAGGATTAAATGGCACAATTTCTGGTAATACCAAAGATATTGATAGAACTACAAAAAAACTAAAATCTTTATTTTCATTTAAACAATTTGATAGTAGCAATGTATCTAAATCTAAATTTCAACCTTTTCATAAGCCAAAAGTTAAGATTAAAAAAGAAATTGTTCCAATGAATTTACCTATAAATTCTAAAAAAAGAGATACGAAAACTCATTTAGACCCAAAAGATTGGAATAAATTAATTAAAAATAAAGATACTTGCATAATTGATACTAGAAAACCTTTTGAATATAAGATTGGGACCTTTAAAGGATCAGTAAATCCACATGTAACTAATTTTAGAGATTTTCCTAAGTATTTAAATAAACTTAAGAAAAATAAACTGGTAGCAATGTTTTGTACCGGAGGAATACGTTGTGAAAAAACTTCTGTTTATTTAAAGCAGAAAGGATTTAAAAATATTTACCAACTAAATGGCGGAATTTTAAACTATTTAAATAAGATTAAGAGAAATGAAAGTTTGTGGAAAGGTGAGTGTTTTGTTTTTGATAATAGAATTAGTCTAAAGCATGGATTAAAGTTAGGTTCTTATTCTATATGTAGCGGATGTAGAATGCCTATATCTTTAAAAGATAAAAGATCAAATAAGTATGAAGAGGGAGTTTCTTGCCCAAATTGTTATGATAATTTGACAGAAACTCAAAAATCACGTTTTAGAATGAGACAAAGTCAGATATACAAAGCAAAACAATCTGGAAAAAAACATATTTTTCAAAAAGAATTTAAATAAGGATAACTTTGTCTAAATCAATAAAATTAACTAAAGATCCTATTTGGACTCTATTAAGAAAAGTTACTGTACCCGCAAGTGTTGGCTCATTGTTTCAAACTTTTTATAATTTAGTTGATACTTGGTTCGCTGGTAGAATTTCTGCAGAAGCTATAGGAGCCATAGCAAAATCATTTCCAATTTATTTTACTATCATTGCTGTTGGTGTTGGATTAGGTGCTGCAACTAATGCTTTAATTGGAAACTCTATAGGTGAAAAAAAAATAAAAGTTGCATCTTTGTATATTGCTCAGTCTCTAATATTTGCATTAATAGTATCAATATTTGTAACTCTATTTGGTTTAAATGCTTCAAATTATTTATTAGGTATTATGGGATCTGATGCAGATGCTATACTTTTAACCAGAGAATATTTAGATATCATTTTTTATGGTACTTTTATTGTATTGATACAAATTTCGTTAAATGGAACTTTAAATGCTCAAGGTGATACTAAAAGTTACAGAAATGTTTTAATTTTTAGTTTTTTTCTAAATATTTTTTTAAATCCTCTTTTTATTTGGGGTTATGGATTTATACCTGGATTTGGAATTGCTGGATTGGCAATTGCTACAGTTATTTCTCAGTCAATCGGAACAATTTACCTAGCTTATAAGGTCAATAATTGTAAAATTAGACAATATTTAAAATTACAATGTTTCATTCCAAAGCTTGAATACCTAAAACCTTTAACAACCCAAGCTGTCCCTGTTATGTTCAGCATGTTATTTATTGGTGTTGGAATCTTTAATATTTTATATTTTATTGGAAAGTTTGGGGATTTAGCTACAGCTGGCTACGGAGCTGCTTTAAGGATTGAACAAGTTTTCTTACTACCAGTTATTGGATTAAATACAGCGGTTCTTTCTATTGGTGGGCAAAATTTTGGAGCTAAAGCTTATGATAGAATTAGAGAACTTTACACAAAAGCTTTATTATTTGGTTCTTCATTTATGGTAACTGCTGGGATTATTTTATTTTTTGGTGCAGAATTTTTTGTTTCTCTATTTACTGATAATCAAGAAGCAGTTATAAGTGGAGCAATTTATCTAAAAGTAGCAGCTTTAATTGGGCCAATTTATCCAGTATTCTTTATTACAACTGCGGTATTTCAAGCTGTCAAAAAACCATTATTTAGTCTTTATTTAAGCATTTTAAGGCTTACAGCATTTCCTTTTTTAAGTTTATGGTATGTAATTAATATAAGAGGAGGAGATTATGAAGATATATTTTATACGATCATGGTTACTAATTGGGCAATGGGTATTGCTGTATTAATATTTATTGGTTATTTTCTAAATAATGTTTTCAAACAGAATAAGTCTCTTTTTAGTTATTAGTATCTGCATGGTAACTTTTTTTTCAACTTACGATTATGTTAAATCTGAGGAAATAAGAGTTATTTCAGGTATAGCAAAAGTTACCGATGGCGATACAATCCGAATAGATCAAAAAAAAATCCGTTTTTATGGAATTGATGCCCCAGAAAATAAGCAAAAATGTAGTAAACCTTGGTTAACAATATCTTTTCTAAGTTTTAATAAAGAATATCTGTGTGGAGAAATTTCTACTAATAAACTTAAAGATAAAATTAATGATAAATTTGTAACATGTAAATGGAAAGAAAAAGATAGATACAAAAGGTTTATTGCTGAATGTTTCAGAGAAAAAACCAATATCAATGCATGGATGGTTCGTAATGGATATGCAGTTGCTTATATAAAATATTCAAAAAAGTTCATTTCTCATGAAAATATGGCTAAGAAACAAAAGTTGGGTTTATGGGCAGGCACTTTTGAAATGCCTTGGGATTACAGAAAAAAAAACTAATCTTTTTGTAATTTTTTCTCTAATTTTCTAACTAAATAAGAAACTATTAATATCAAAACTAAATATTCTAAAATTAAAAAAGTGTATATTTCTAATGGACGATAAGTTGTGACAACAAGCTCATTTGCTTTTCGTGTTAAATCTCCAATTCCTATAATTGAGACCAGTGAAGACATTTTTAAAACATAAACAAATTGATTACCTATAGCTGGTAAAATGTTTTTTATTGCTTGAGGAAGTATGACTAATCTTAATTTCTTAAAAAAATTTAATCCCAATGAACTTCCAGCTTCCCATTGAGATTTTCTAATCGAATTTATTCCTGCTCTAAAAATTTCAGCTTGAAATGCGCTTTCACTAATAGATAAAGCAATGATACCAGATACAAATGGACTAAAACTTATACCTGTCATTATCGGTAAACCATAATAAATCCATAAGATTAGAACTAATAATGGTATTGCTCTTACAATTTCTACATAACCTATATTTAAATAAGTTAAAAATTTATTTTGAGCAAGAGATGGTATTGCAATAACTAGTCCTAAAAATATAGAAATGATTATTGAAACTACCGAAATAAAAATAGTTGTAGTAAAACCACTTAACAAAAATTTAAGATTAGTTAACCCTTCTATATTATTAGGAGATAAAATTAACCAATTAAGTTCACTTTCACCACATGATGTTAAAGGTAAAATTAAAAGTAAAGAATATAAATTTCTCACTCTTAAAGTTATAAAGAATTAAAAATTAATTACTAATTGATTATAAGCTTTTTAGATTATATTTAGCTAATAACTTAGTGAAGAAACCTGATGACTTTTTCTTTTTTATCCAATCATTAACGTAAGTGTTCCATTTATTATCTCCCTTTGGAACCATCATTGCTAAAAACGCTGGATTTTTCTCTCCATCTGGAACTATTGCTAATTGTGGGTATTTAATTACTAATTTATTTGCTTCAGTAGAACTTGTAATATTACCATCTGCTCTACCAGCTAAAACCTCCTGAAAATCTCTAGCAGGAGCTTCTACAGAGTTTAATTTTGATTTTGGAAAAAATTCCTTTGCTTTTTCTTCTTGTGAAGTACCAAGAGTAGTTGCAATTGTTACATTTGAATTGTTTAAAGAGTCCCATGTTGAGAATTTTTTTAAATTTTTCTTAAGCACTAGTGGGACAGTTCCATACTTATAGTATGTATCTGTAAAACCTGCTACCTCAGCTCTTTTAGGAGTTTTAGTTACACTTGTTGAAATGTCATATCTTTCAGATGTTATACCTGAAACAATCGTTTTCCACTCGGCAGGCACAAACTCTATTTTAACTCCCATATCTTTTGCCAGTTCATTCATTACATCAATATCAAATCCTTTATATTTGTTAGTCGCAGGATCTTTCATTGTCATTGGATCCCAATCACCAGTTGTTCCAACTTTTAAAACTCCTGAGGATAGAATTTTGTCTAAATTAGAATCCGCATTTAATGAAAAGGGTAAAAAAGCAAATAATGCTATAAGAAATAATTTTTTCATAGTCATTATTAACGTATTTGGAAATATAAATGAAACTATAATCTTGACGCACTATCATTCATCCAAGAGAATAAATGTTGTGAAAAAGAACGTCTGACAAAAAGATTTACTTCATTTTGGTTTTGATTATGAATAATTACATCAATTTTAGCGAGAATCGTTTGAGTAACTGACCCTTTTTTGTTTCTAAAATCATTAAAATTAAAAGGAGAACCAGTCTCAAATAAGTCAAAAATTTTATCACCTTTCATATTAATCATAACAAATTGATCAGTGACATCCGTTACAGCACCTAAATTTTTTTTAGATATACTTTTATTAAGTAAATTTTCAGTCTCATAGTCATTATTTTTAGAGTCTATAGTTACATTGGAGTAAATCATCCATTCATCTGGACTTAGCCAAATAGCAGTTAAATTTTCACTTCTTGATGATGTGTTGGCTTCATTAGGTAATAGTAAGTTTAATGATTTACCAACTGCAGATAAAAATTCTCTTTTTTTACCTCTTATGATTAATTTCATAACAGGTCTAATTTCTTTCATTTGTAAACCTGAAAAAGATTTTTCCTCAGTTATTACATTTGTATAATTAAGCATTTAATCTTTTATTTTCCTTATCTAAAAATACTGGGTCCGCAACAGTTACATTAATTTGTTTATTTTCCATTGGAATAATTAATTTTTGACCCAACATATTTTTTCCACCTCTAATAACCCCAAGAGCAATTGATTTTTTTAAGTTTGGACTGTAGTAGCTTGAGGTTACATGACCTAACATCTCAACTGGTGTTTTTTTAACATCAGCCACAATTTGCGCACCTTCTTCTAGTACCTCATCTGGATTTTCTGTGAGTAGACCAACTAATTGTTTCCTGTCTTCCTTTATTGTATCAGATCTATATAAGGATCTCTTTCCTATAAAATCATATTTCTTTTTACTGACTATCCAATCCATTTGTAAATCGATAGGTGTCATAGTTGCATCCGTATCTTGACCAACAATAATAAATCCTTTTTCAGCTCTTAATAAATGCATAGTCTCAGTCCCATATGGAGTAATGTTAAATTCTTTTCCTACTTCAATACATTTTTCCCATACAGATTTACCATAATTTGCTTGAACATTTATTTCGTAGCTATGTTCTCCAGTGAAGCTTATTCTCATTACTCTGCATTTAATTTTATCAATTTTTGCATTTTTAAAAGACATATGAGGGAAACTTTCATCTGAGAAATCAAGATCAGGGATTACAGTAGAAACAATTTTTTTACTGTTTGGCCCACAAACACTTATAGTTGCATAATGGTCGGTTACAGATGTTAAATAAACATCTAATTCTGGCCACTCAGTTTGTAGATAATCCTCTAGTTTTCCTAAAACTGTTGCAGCTCCACCAGTTGTCGTAGTCATTATATAATGGTTTTCGTCTAATCTTGTTGTAACCCCATCATCATAAACCATACCATCTTCATTGAGCATTAAACCATATCGGCATTTTCCAATAGAAAGTTTTGACCAAGCATTCGTATAAACTCTATTCAAAAATTCAGAAGCATCAGTCCCTTGAATATCAATTTTACCTAATGTAGATGCATCTAATATACCCGCACTATCTCTAGCTGCTTTACTTTCCCTCTGGACAGCTTCATGCATATTTTCACCATTTTTTGGATAATACCAAGCTCTCTTCCATTGCCCTACGTTTTCAAATTCAGCGTTATTCTTAATATGCCAATCATGAATTGGAGTTCTTCTGAAAATATCAAAATATTCACCAACATTTCTTCCAACAATAGTACCAAATGTAAGAGGAGTGTAGGGCGGTCTAAAAGTTGTTGTACCAAGTTCACCCATTTTAGATCCAGCTGTTTCAGAAATAATTCCTAATGCATGCATATTACCAAGTTTTCCTTGATCAGTCCCCATACCAGTAGTTGTATATCTTTTAACATGTTCTATTGATCTAAAGCCTTCTCTTAATGCTAACTTGATATCTTTTGCTGTAGCATCATTTTGGTAATCAACAAATGGTTTTGTTTTTCCTATAATTTTATCTGATGGAAGTAGCCATATATTTCTTTTTGACTTGTTAAACGAAGACTGAACTTCAAGATTATCATAGTCTGTTTTTTTTATATTTAAAAAATCTTTTAGTATTTCAGGTATGCTTGATAATATTTCATTTAAAGTAAAATCACCATTACATGAGCCTATACTAATTTGATCTGATGGATATTTATTTGGAATAAAAACTTGATCTTCATCTCTAAATTTTAATTTACCACCTGATTGTGTAAAAAGATGTACAGCGGGAGTCCATCCTCCAGCGACACCAAGACAGTCACATGTAATAGATTTTTTAGAACCCACTACCTTTTGTCCATCTTTTGAAAGCTGCATAATTATAATCTTATTAATCCTTTTATAACCAGTGGTATTTATGATTGTATATCCTTTGTAGATTTTGATATTATTTTTTTCAGTTTCTTTTATTAATTTTGAGTCAATATCCTCTCTATTATCAATTATAGCTTCAATATGTATACCTTTTTGAAACAAGCTTATAGCTGTTTCATAAGCACTATCGTTGTTTGTGAAAAGAATATTTTTTTGGCCACATGCAACACCAAAAAAATTCGCATATTTTTCGATAGCTGAGGAGAGCAAAATACCAGGACGATCGTTATTATCAAAAATTAATGGTCTCTCTAGAGATCCAGTAGCAGTTATAACTTTTTTTGCTCTTATTTTAAGCAATCTTTGACGAGTTTTATTATTTCTTTGATCTAATGGGAGATGATCTGTTAAATTTTCTCGGGCTAATAAAAAGTTATATCCATGAAAAGCTGCTACACTTGTTCTTGTTCTTATTTCAAGGTTTGCAAATTTTTTAATTTCATTAATTTCTTTTTCCAACCATGAGCTCGACACTTGGTTATTAATTTTAAAAAGCTCAGAATTTTGATAAATAGTAGATCCTCCTAAATAAGATTTTTCATCAACCAAAAGTGTTTTAAATCCATTCTTTGCTGCTGTTTTTGCTGCCATAATTCCAGAAATACCAGCTCCAACAACTAGTACATCACAATGAATATATTTATGTTCATAAATATCAGGGTCAGGTTTTGTAGGAGATTTTCCTAACCCTGCAGATTTTCTTATAAAATACTCATATTTTTCCCAGAAACTTGCTGGCCACATAAAAGTTTTGTAATAAAAACCTGCAGGCAACACTGGACTCAAAAAATTGTTAATACCACCTATATCAAAATTTACACTTGGCCAACAATTTTGACTTGAGGCTTCTAATCCCTCATAAATTTCTACTTCTGTGGCTCTCACATTTGGTTCAGTTCTTGATGTATTATTATGAAGTTGCACTATAGCATTTGGTTCCTCTGAGCCTGCTGTCATTATTCCACGTGGTCTATGGTATTTAAAACTTCTTCCAACTAAATGAATGTCATTTGCTAGCAAGGCTGAGGCTAGAGTATCTCCCTTATATCCATAGTATGTTGTTCCATTAAATTTAAAAGAAATTTTATAAGTTTCGTCAATAAATTTACTAGTTTTGACTCTTAAATTTTTTACCATTGCTTATATTATTGGAGGCTTCTCACCCATTTTATAAATTGCTTTAATATCATCGTTGGATGTATCTCTTACTACATTAAACCATTTTCTACATCCATGTGTGTGAACCCATCTTTCGAATTGAATACCTTTTATATTTTTTCTCATAAACAGATATTCTGCCCACTGGTCATCACTTAATTCAGTTGGTTGTTTAGGTCTAATTATGTGAGCTTCTCCACCAGCTTTAAATTCACTTTGCTCTCTTTCACCGCAATAAGGACAATTAATTATAAACATCAGTGTGCCACTGCAGCTGCACCATGTTCGTCAACAAGATCACCACTAACAAATCTATTAATATTAAATGCAGCATTTAATTTATGAGGTTCATCGTTTGCAATTGTATGAGCAAACAAATCTCCTGATCCAGGAGTTGCTTTAAATCCTCCCGTACCCCATCCACAATTAAAATATAATCCTTTAATGCTTGTTTTACTTATTATTGGACTAGCATCAGGACAGATATCCACGATTCCACCCCATTGTCTTAACATTCTCATTCTACTAAATATTGGATATAATTCTAAAATTGCATTTAAGGTACCTTCGACTATATCATGACTTCCTTTCTGAGAATAAGAGACATAATCATCAGTGCCGGCACCTATAACCAACTCACCTTTATCAGATTGACTGACATAAGCATGAACAGCATTGGACATTACTACTGTATCTATAATTGGTTTGACAGGCTCAGAGACTAAAGCTTGCAGCGGTTTACTTTCTAATGGTAATCTTAAACCAGCCATATTAGCTATCAAGCTTGAATGACCAGCAGCAACAACTCCTATTTTTTTTGTTTTTATAAAACCTCTTGTAGTTTCAATTCCCTCTACAGTATCACCATTTCTTTTAATCCCTTTTACTTCACAATTTTGAATTATATCTACACCCATTTCATCAGCTCCTCTAGCATAACCCCATGCCACAGCATCATGACGTGCAGTACCAGCTCTTTTTTGAAGTGTTCCTCCTAAAACTGGATAACGAATATCAGGCGATGTATTTATTATCGGACAAAATTTTTTAACTTCTTGCGTATTAAGATAAACTGCATCAATACCATTCAATCTATTTGCATGCGTTCTTCTTTTTAAATCCCTAACATCTTGTAAATTGTGTGCAAGATTCATCACTCCTCTTTGGCTAAACATCACGTTATAGTTTAATTCTTGAGATAAACCTTCCCAAATTTTTAAAGCATGGTCGTATAGCCCAGCACTTGCATCCCAGAGATAATTCGATCTTATTATTGTGGTATTTCTTCCAGTATTTCCACCACCAATCCAACCCTTTTCTACAACTGCAATATTTTTCATATTATGTTTTTTTGCGAGATAATATGCGGTAGCTAATCCATGACCACCTCCACCTATAATAATGGCGTCATATTCTTTTTTTGGCTCAGGATCTTTCCATGCTTTTTCCCAATTTTCATGATACGAAAAAGCATTTTTAACCAAAGAAAATAAAGAGTACTTATTTTTCATATTTATGAATAATTACTTTATAAATATTGATTATTCAATACAATCAGAAGTGACAAATTTCCTGGAAGAGTGGGTGAGAGGCTGAAACCAGTCGTTTGCTAAATGACCGTGCGAGGAAACTTGTACCGAGGGTTCGAATCCCTCCTCTTCCGCCATCTAAAAAAGTGGGTTATTTTTAAAAAAATCTTTCATAGGGATTGGTTTTTGTTCTAATATATATCTATAAACATTGTAATTTTCTAAAACACGCTGAACATAATTTCTAGTTTCTTTAAATTTTATAAGTTCTATCCAATCAACATAACTTATTTGATCTTTTTGAGGATTTTTATTTAATCTTTTCCAATATCTTACTCTTTTGGGACCTGCGTTATAAGCAGCTATCGCAAAAGGATAAGCTCCATCATATTCAAGGATTAAACCAGCTATGTAATGTGAACCTAAATTAATGTTATACTCAGGATCGGTAGTAAGCTTTGACCTAGAGTAGGGTAGCTTTGCTTGTTTTGCAACTAATTTAGCAGTATATGGCATTAGTTGCATTAAACCCTTCGCTCCAGCATGACTGTTAGCACCTAAATCAAATTCACTTTCTTGTCTGATGATAGATAATATAAAAGCACTTTCTGGAATTTTTCGTCCATTGATATATTTTGGTGTACTAATAATAGGATAGTTATATTTATTATGAAATCTTTTTTCATAAGATGCTATTTTAGAAATTTGAATAGCAAAATCATAACGTTCTATATTAGAAGCAAGTTCAGCAGCTAGAATTTCACTTCCACTTTCAATGTTATCCTTGGCTAAAAATCTTAAAATATGTTTAGCATACTTATCCTCATTAAGCTCATCTAATAAATAAACTAATTTAACGATTTCTTTTTTAAAAAAATAATCACGATACTCTTTTTTTACATCCATATCTTTTGAAAGTTCAAATGTGGCATCTGGATTTATTTCTCTAAATGCTAATTGACCATAATAAGTTGTCAGATAGTTTGATGATTTCTTAAACCATTCTAAAGATAATTCTTTATTACCTAATTTCTGATGTGTTTTTCCTAACCAGTAAGCTCCTCTAGCAACGCTTATCGGATAGCCAACATTTTCATAAAAATTTTCAAAATGTTCTTTAGCTAATAGAGGATCATCTAGAAAACTTAAAGCAATCCAACCACTCATCCACTCTGCAGCAGCAAATTCTGGACCCTCAGTCATACCATGATTACTTGATATCTTATAAGCTAGTTCAAATTTTTTTTTATAAATTAAAGATCTTGAGATAATTTCCCTTTCAAACCACCATTTATCTGGTCTAACAAGATAATCTTTTGTATTTTTTATTTTTAGCAATATTTCGACTGAACTATCAACTCTACCTCTTTTTCTTCTCCATTTTAACCTATCATAATTTAAACCTGCATCATTTTTAAATTTAGCTGGGACTTTAGAGATTGCGTTATCAACACCATAAGATTTACTCATAAGCAATTGTCTCGCATTATATAAAAGTTCATAATCTTTTGGCAGATATCTTAAAATTCTTTTAAGATCCCAATATTTATTATTCCAAGCTAGATAATCTGCTCTTTTAATATAGTCATCAGCATTCAAATATTTTCTAAATTTTTTTCTAAAAAATCTCAGATCAGTTTTACTTAAGTCAGCGGTAATCCATCCATCTTTAATTAATTTGATACCTCTATCTTTATTTCCTACTAAAATATGACTTTCTCCAAGTATCATTTTTCCAAATCCGCTTAAAGGTTGAGAAGCACTGAACCAATCTATTATTTTATTTGGCGCAACCGTCTCCGTAGATAGTTTATGTTCTGCAAGATATTTAACTCGACCAATTCTTGGATATTTTTCATTTTTATCTATGAAACTTTTATAATCGTAATATGAAGCCTTATTTCCTTTAGTTAACAGATGTCTCCATTGAATGAAGTCATATATAGATTTATCTTTTGCTTTTTTTGCTAAATTTAAAGCACCTGGCCAATTATTTTTCTTCATTTCTGAGATAGCTTTTTTTGCTAAAGCGAAATCTTTTTTTTTATAATATTTTGATATTTTAATATCAGATGTTTTTTTAGTGCCCGCTATTAAAGGCTTTTTCTTAGGTAAAATTAGAACATTTTTTTTATCTTTTTTAATAACTATCTTTTTTTCAGTCTTTTCTGAAACAGTTTTTTTGATTGGTTTTGGAAGTGGTTTTAATATGTCTATTAATAATTTTTTTTCAGTTTCTTCTTTAGTCTGTCCAGGTTTTTTAGGAGGAATTAGGTCTGCGAAGGTTAGTGTGCAAACATTTATTAAACTTATTAAACCTATTAAAAATAAGATTTTTTTAATCATAATCTTTATTATATGTATCTCTAAACTATGTTATAAGTATTTATGTTTAAAGGATCAAATGTTGCTTTAGTCACTCCATTTAAAAATGATAAACTTGATGATGAAACTTATATCAAGTTAATTCATTTTCATATTAAAAATGGCACTAACGGTTTAGTTCCAGCAGGAACGACTGGTGAATCACCAACATTAAGTCATGATGAGCATGAGAGAGTTATTGAATTATGTGTTAATGAAAGTTCAGGAAAACTGCCAGTATTTGCAGGTACAGGTTCTAATTCCACTGAAGAAGCAATTTCACTTACAACTCATGCTGAAAGAATTGGTGCTAACGGGGCACTGATAGTTACACCTTATTACAACAAACCCACACAAGAAGGCTTGTATCAGCATTATAAAGCAATAAACGATAAATGTGGAATACCTATTATTATTTATAATATTCCAGGTAGATCCGTGATTGATATGTCTGTTGATACAATGGCTAGGTTATATGAACTAAAAAATATAATTGGTGTAAAAGATGCCACTGGTGATTTAGATAGAGTTAATCAAACAGTTAAAAAACTTGGTAAAGATTTTTTACAGTTGACAGGTAATGATGATAACGCCTTTGAATTTAATAAAAGAGGGGGCTCAGGCGCAATTAGTGTAACAGCCAATATTGCTCCAAAACTTTGTTCAGACTTTCAAAAATATACAAAATCTTCAAATGATAATGATATTGAACAAGCAGAAAGATTAGATGAGGTTCTTCAACCACTTCATCATGCAATGTTTATTGAAAGTAACCCAAGTCCTGTAAAATATGCTGCTAAGTTATTACACCTTTGTGAGGATGATGTGAGGCTACCGTTAGTAAAAGTAACCGACAAAACAAAAGAGATCGTAAAAAAAGCTTTGCTTTTAGCAAAATTGATTTAATGAGTAAAAAAACCAACTATGGTTTAAAAATAATTTGTATAAATAGAAAAGCGAGTTTTAATTATTTCTTTGAAGACTTGTTAGAAGCTGGAATTGTTTTAAAAAGTTCTGAGATTAAATCAATCAGAAACGGGAAAGTAAATATTGCTGACTCTTATGCTGTAGAAAAAGGAGGAGAAATATTTTTAATAAATTCTCATATAGCTTCTTATAAGCAAGCAAGTTATAAAAATCATAATCCAATAGATCAAAGAAAATTATTACTTAAAAAAAAAGAAATTAATAAACTCATTGGTAAAATGCAAAGAGAAGGTTTAACCATTGTTCCTACAAAAATGTATTTTAAAAAAGGTAAGGCGAAAATTGAAATTGCCATAGCTAAAGGTAAAAAGCAATTCGATAAAAGAGCTGTTAAGAAGAAAAGAGACTGGAACCGAGATAAAGCAAGATATGTTAGAAAATCAAGTTAAAAGGATTTATTTAGGAATAGGTTCTAATCTAGGTAATAAAAGAGAAAATATTGAAAAAGCAAAGTTTCAATTGATTCAAAATAATATCAGAATATTAAAATCCTCTAGTTATTACGAAACTCTATCTTGGCCCAATCCTAGAAATCCAAAATTTTTAAATATAGTTTTAGAGGTATCTACGATTTTATCTCCAACCAAATTACTAAAAAAATGCAAACAAATAGAGGCTCATTTAGGTAGAAAAAAAAATACAAAAAATGCACCTCGTGAATGTGATATTGACATATTAGACTATAAGAATAAAAAATCAAAAAAATTGATTTATCTACCTCATCCAAGGCTACATAAAAGAAATTTTGTTCTCTTCCCGTTATTTGAGATAAATAAAGCATGGAAACACCCAATATTAAAAGATAATTTAAAGACACTTATACTTTCACTATCAAATAGAGACATTAGATCTATTAAACAAATCTAATTTGATGATATAATAGGCTATGCTTAATCCTGAAGAATTAATAAATAAAGTAAAAGTTTATAATAAATTTTTAAACCCTGAAAAATTAAATAAAGCATATAATTTTGCTGTTAAAGCTCACAGTAATCAAAAAAGAGCATCGGGTGACCCTTATTCAGTTCATCCCATTGAAGTAGCAAATATTCTAACAGAATTAAAATTAGATAGTGCTACAATTACAACTGGGTTACTACATGACACGATTGAAGATACTTACGCTACCTATGAAACAATTCGGAGTGAATTTGGTGATGAAGTAGCAGATTTAGTTAATGGAGTTACAAAAATATCTGTTTTAGAAAATACTGCATCTTCAAATTCAAAAGCTGAAAATTTTAGAAAATTGATTTTAGCTACTTCAAAAGATATTAGAGTTTTATTAGTAAAAATTGCTGATCGGCTTCATAACATGAGAACTATTAAAGCGATTAGTAAAGAAGAAAAAAGAAAGAGAATTTCTCAAGAAACAATGGAAGTTTATGCACCTTTGGCAGATAGAATGGGAATGCATAGAATTAGAGATGAACTTGAAGACCTCTCATTTGAAATTTTAAATAATGAAGCTCGTTCATTAATTCAAAAAAGGTTAGATGAAATTAAGTTAGATAAAAAAGATATATTTGAAAATTTATCTAAAGAATTTAATCAATTATTAGTTCAAAATAATATAAATTCACAAATATATGGAAGGGAAAAAACTCCATTTTCGATTTGGAGAAAAGTTCAAAAAAAAAGAGTTTCCTTAGAACAAATCACAGACATCATTGGATTCAGAATAATTTTAGATAGTGTAGATGACTGCTATAAAACACTTGGCATTATACATAAAAAATACAACTGTATACCAGGAAAATTCAAAGATTATATTTCCTCTGCAAAAATTAATGGATATAAATCAATTCATACCGCAGTTATTGGATCAAATAAAAAACCTATAGAGATACAAATTAGAACAAATAAAATGCATGAATTTGCTGAGAGAGGTATTGCTTCACATTGGCAATATAAGTCTTCTGAGAAATTTAATTCACTTACCTGGAAAGAGTATGATTGGCTTAAAGATCTTGTTGAAATAATTGAAAAAAATGAAAACCCAGAACACTCATATGAGTATACTAAACTTCAAATGTTTCAAGAAAATGTTTTTTGTTTTACTCCAAAGGGATCAGTTATTAAACTTCCCAAAGATGCTACACCGATTGATTTTGCTTACGCTGTGCACACAAAAGTAGGTGATACTGCTATAGGCTGTGAGATCAATGGTAATAAAAGTGAACTTCAAACTATTTTAAGAAATGGAGATAGAGTTAATATCATCACATCAAAAAACCAGTCACCATCTTTGCATTGGATACCTGTTACAAAAACTGGAAAAGCTAGGGCCGCTATTCGTAGATATTGGCACGATAGAGGAGAACAGAAAGAAAAAAAGGTTAAAAAGTATAATACAACACTGTGGATCTCATTACCTGATAAACCAGGTCAATTAGGAAATGTAAGCTCGTTACTTGGTCAGCA
>CACNVR010000002.1 GCA_902623975.1 uncultured Pelagibacteraceae bacterium | reverse complement strand
TTTTGAAGTGGTTGAAATTATTTATGACAAAGAAATTATATCGTTTAAGGAATTGTTAAAAAACTTTTGGATAAATATAGATCCTTTTGATGTTTATGGTCAGTTTTGCGATAAAGGATACAGCTACAGGTCTGTTGCATTTTACCAAACAAATGAAGAAAAAAATTTAATTGAAAAAGATATTAAAAAATTAGAAAATAAATTTGATAAGAAGGTTGTTACTTACATAAGACATTTTGAAGAGTTTTATAAGGCTGAAGAATATCATCAAGACTTTTATAAAATAAAATTTGAAAAGTACTTAAAATATAAAAAAGCTTGTAGAAGGGAAGAAATTTTAAAAAGGATCTGGAATCAATAATATTTATGAAAAATAATATTAATTGGAATTTTGATAATACTTATTCAAGACTTTCGGATATTTTCAAAGAAAATATTAAACCTATTGCTGTTAAAAAAACCTGAATTAGTCATCCTTAATAAAGATTTAGCAAAAGATTTGAATTTAGATTTTACTAGAACTCACGAAGATGAATTATCATCTTTATTCACTGGAAACAAATTACCTGAAGGAAGTGATTCTATTGCACAAGCATATGCCGGACACCAATTTGGACACTTTACAATGCTTGGCGATGGAAGAGCTATATTAATTGGTGAGCACTTAACAAAAGATAATAGAAGATACGATATTCAGTTCAAAGGCTCGGGTAGAACTTCATTTTCAAGAAATGGAGATGGTAGAGCAGCATTAGGTCCAATGTTAAGAGAATATATTATTAGTGAAGCAATGCACAATCTAAAAATTCCTACAACAAGAAGTTTGGCAGTAGCAAAAACTGGTGAAAAAATTATGAGAGATACTCTATTGCATGGTGCTGTACTAACAAGAGTTGCTCAAAGTCATATAAGAGTTGGAACTTTTCAGTATCTTGCAGCAAGTAAGAAAAATGATGAACTAAAAACTTTACTAGATTATGTGATCAAAAGACATTATCCAGATATTGAAAATTCTAAAAATAAACCATTAGATTTATTAGAAACTCTAATTAATAAACAAATTGATTTAGTGGTTAATTGGATGCGCGTTGGTTTTATCCATGGTGTTATGAATACAGATAATATGGCAATATCTGGAGAAACAATAGACTACGGACCTTGTGCGTTTATGGATACTTATGATCCAAAAACTGTTTTTAGCTCAATTGATCAAATGGGAAGATATGCATATTGTAATCAACCAGTGATTACCAGATGGAACTTATCAAGATTTGCCGAATGTTTAATCCCTTTGATAAATATAAATCAAGATAAAGCAATTAATCAAGCTACTGAAATTATAAATACATTTGAAAAAAAATATGAGGAAAAATGGCTCAATATGATGAGAGGTAAATTAGGTTTATTTAACGAAAATGATAAAGATAAATCTTTAATTTTAGATTTACTTACTTGGATGCATCAAAAAAAACTAGATTATACAAATACTTTCTGCCATTTGATGAATGATGAAATCAAAAAAGATATAAAATTTGAAGATGAAAATTTTCAAAATTGGAAGATAAGATGGAAAGAAAGATTAAGAGAAAATAGTGATAATTATCAAAATTATAAAAAATTAATGAAAACTTTTAATCCAATTGTAATTCCAAGAAATCATAAGGTTGAGGAAGTTTTGAGCGAAGCAAATCAAAATAATTTTGAACCACTTGAAAGATTATTAGAAATTTTAAAAAAACCTTATCATAATCAATCAGATATCTTGGATTATCAAATACCATCATCATCTAATGAAAAGTATCAAACTTTTTGTGGTACTTGATTATAAAACGTAGGGCTCTGGTCTTGCTTTATTACCCAAAACTCTCTCAACAGCCATATTTGAAATATCAATTGATTGATAAGATCCAGTCGTAATTAGTTCAGTTAAAGCTCTTCCAATCCCAGGTGCTTGCATTAAACCTCTGCCAGTAAAACCTGTAGCCAAATAAACATTTTCAAATTTAGGATGTTTGCCAACGACAGCATTATTATCTAGTCTATTACAATCGTAATAACCGGCCCATCCTCCTGTTAATTTTAATTGTTCCATTTCAGGGATTCTATTAGCAAGTGCAGGCCATACAAGTTCTTCAAAGTCATCCCATGCAGGTTCTAAATCATCAGCATCAAATACAGATTTTGGTGATCCTGCTAAGTATTCTTTACCTTCAGGTCGCCAATATACGCCGGTTGTTAAATCTCCAGTCAATGGCATTTCAGGAATATGTTTTGGGCATTTTACTCTAAACACTGTATGCTTTTGCGGTTCAACAGGTATATCCTCTAAAAGTTCTTTGGTCCAACAACCAGCAGCAGAAACAATTGTTTTTGCATTTATTTCTGAAATGGATTTAACTTCTCCTTTAATAAATTCCGCGCCTAGCTCTGTTGCCTTACTTTTTAAAGCACTATGAAACAAAAATGGATCAATCCATCCCTCACTTTTATTATCAGTAAATGTTGCGGTTTCAATGCCTTCACTATTAATATATGGAAAAAATTTTTTCAATTCAGATCCTTTAATATTTTTTGTTCCTGCCTCACAAGCCTTATGATTCTCTAAAGCTTTATATTGTTCATCTGCATGCTCGGGACCAAACATAAGTAAATATCCATTAGTAACCATGCTGGCAGTAGGCTTAGGATTTTTTTCTGTTTTTAGTAATTCTGGAATTTGAAAAATAAATTCTCTTGCAAATTTTCCAAGTAAAATATTTTCCTTTTGAAAAAATTGTCTTCTGAAACCTCCTAATGAGAGCGGAAATGATGCAGTTTTGTATGTTGGATCTCTCTCTATTACTTTAACTTTTCTTCCTTCTTTTGATAGAAAATAAGCAGTAGCAGCTCCAATTATTCCCCCACCAACTATTACAACATCATCCATTAATTTAATAAGTATAGATTAAAATTCAGAAATAGAGCATAGCAACACCAAAGTAAATAGGGAATCATTAAGTAATAACTAACAAAATTGACACGTTTAAACCTTATAATAAGAATGATTATCAATAAAATCAGAATCATTAAAATAATCAAAGCTAAAAATATTTGATGTAGACCAAAAAAAACAATACTCCAAGTTGTATTAAAAACTATGTGAATGAAATAGATGTAAACCGTGTTTGTATCTCGGTTTTTACTGTGCCAAAAAAACCAAATTGCTAAAGTCATCATTAAGTAAAGTGTGGTCCACACCGGAGCAAATATCCAGTCAGGAGGATTAATATCTGATTTTATAAGTTGAGAATACCATGGTTCTTTAAAGCTTATAGAGGTTAAACCTCCAATAAATGAAGCGGAAAAAGTGATAATAAAAAAAAGTATTAATGAAAAAAATTTATTTTTTAGCATATTCATACTATATATAAGTTTATGAAAGATAAAAAAGTAATTTGGATTACTGGCGCTAGTAGTGGTATTGGAAGAGCATTAGCAATTAAATTTGCAAATGAAGGCTGGATAGTAGCAGCCTCGGCAAGACGTGAAAATTTATTAAAAGAATTAAACCAAGAAAATGAGAATATTCATTCATTTCCCTTAGATGTTACTAATACTGATCAATGTAAAGATATTTTTAATAGTATAATCCAAAAATTAGAAGGTGTTGAAATTTCAATTTTTTGCACTGGGATACATGATCCTCAGTCTGAAAAAAAATTTAATTTAGAAAAGATTAAACAAATTATGGAAGTAAACTATTTTGGTACTATGAATTCTATAAATGCTGTTTATGAATATTTTACTAAAAAAAAAAGTGGGCAAATTTCTATTGTTTCATCTGTTGCAGGATATAGAGGTCTTCCAGCTGCAGGAGCGTACTGTGCATCAAAATCTGCACTAACAAGCTTTGCTGAGAGTTTTAATTTTGAAATGAAAAGAAGTAACGTAAGAGTTTCTCTTGTAAGTCCAGGATTCATAAAAACACCTATGACTGATAAAAATGATTTCCCTATGCCTATGATAAAATCACCAGAATTTGCTGCAGAACAAATTTACTTAGGTTTAACAAAAAAAAATAGTTTTGAGATTCATTTTCCAAAAGCATTTACATATTTTCTTAAATTTTTGAAAATTTTACCTAACTTTATCTATTTTAAATTTGTTGAAAAAGGTATGAAAAAAATAGATTACTAATCTTTAACAAATACCACAGTCAGTTCTGCAACTTTTATTCCAAACTTAGTCATAGTTGCTCTATTAATAGCAACACGTTCATCTTGTTTAAAAATCCAATCATCAAAAGTAATTTTTATTTCTCTACCTTTAACTGGAACTAACAAAACATATTCAAACTTAAATGCTGGTCCATATGAATATCCTTTTGCTTTGCCAACAACATCACCTGCTGTTCCCTCGTAATTATTTTCATCAATTTTGGTAATTTTCCATTGTCTGTTCTGTACCTCACCATCATCCCAATTAAATTTTTCATCAAGAATTAATTGTTTACCATCCCACTTGCCAACTAAATCTGCTGAAAATTGTCTTGTAACTTTTCCAGATCTATTTTGAAGAACGCCCCAAGCTTTTACATTGCCAGCTAAATAATTTTCTATGATAAGTCTAGGTTCTTTGCCTTTAAAATCTTCTGGTTTCATATCACTATTATTTGAGCAGTTTGTAATTAAGAA
The DNA here is from genome assembly GCA_902623975.1 of uncultured Pelagibacteraceae bacterium. Taxonomy (GTDB): domain Bacteria; phylum Pseudomonadota; class Alphaproteobacteria; order Pelagibacterales; family Pelagibacteraceae; genus Pelagibacter. Next base: position 151,659 of record CACNVR010000002.1, on the reverse strand, counting down.
TAAAGAGATTATCAATAGAATTGATCTATAGTTACTTATTTTACTCATAAGTCTCATATATATTATTTATTCTGAATTGAAAATTGTATTAAATCAATATTTTTTGATTTAAATCCTGCCTCGCAATAAGAAAGGTAAAACTCCCACATTCTTTTAAATGTTAAATCAAATCCTTGCTTTTTAATTAGATCCCATTTTTTGTTAAACTCGTTTTTCCAAATTGATAATGTACTCGCGTAATGATCGGCATAGGAGTCATAAGATTTAATTGTCAAACCATTTTCTGAAACAAACTTGTTCAAACTATTTTTGCTTGGAAGAAATCCACCTGGAAAAATATACTTTTGAATAAAGTCTTGTTTAGTTTTATATCTATCAAATAAATTATCATCTATTGTTATTGCTTGTATTGCAGCTCTACCATCAGAAGATAAATTCTTTTTAATAGTTTTAAAATAACTTTCTAAATAATTTTGACCTACTGCCTCAATCATCTCAATCGAAGCTATAGAATTGTATTTATTTTTTAGATCTCTATAATCTTTAATTTCAATATTTACTTTTTCATTTAAACCACATTTATAAATTCTTTTTTTTGCATACTCGAATTGTTTTTTTGATATGGTGATACAATCTAATTTTACATCATATTTTTTTCCCATATATTCTGCGAAGCCACCCCAACCACATCCAATTTCCAAAACCTTATCTCCATTGTTTGGTTTTATTAGATCAATCATTTTTTGATATTTATTATTTTGTGCGTCTGATAGATCTTTGGTTGTCTCATTAAAAATTCCACTTGAATAAGTTAAGGTTTTGTCTAACCATAAAGAAAAAAATTCATTTCCCAGATCATAATGTTTTGCAATATTTTTTTTACTTCTATTTTTTGTATTTTTTATTAATAGATTTTTAAAAAAGTTTACAATTGGAAAATCAAGTAAACCTGAAAATTTATGAACAACACTAATATTTCTTGCAGTTATTTCAATCAAATTAGATAAATTATCAGTTTCAAACTCATCCCTCATATAAGATTCTGCAAATCCAACACTACCACCTTTTATTAAATCAAAAGTAAAATTAGGTTTTTTTATTATCAGTTTAGCTTTAAGTGTATCTTGCGGATTACCAAGTCTTAAAATTTGGCCTTGAAAATTTGTGATTTCTAAATATCCAACTTTTATATCAGATAATATTTTAAAGACGATTTTGTCAGAAAATTTATTCAATATCATTAATTTTCAAAAGAAATATTATTTTTTATTTTTAATTTTTTTTGAATAAATTTAATTCCTTTAGTCCATAATTTAAACGCTTCAAAATGTATCGCTGCAATAATTTTAAAGGTCATTAAAGGATGTTTTAGGTAAGATTTGATTAACTCTGAAGTTGTAAAGCTTGCTCTTTCACCATCTTGGGATGCATATAATATTTTTTCATTTAATTGATACTGATTTATTATTACTGAAATCTTATTTCCAGGTTTTAAAATTTTAAAAAAATAATAGCAATTCATCTCAATGAATGGTGAAACATGAAATTTTTTCTCACAGTTATGTTCTAATAAGTTGTCGTTTTTTAAATTAAAAACATAGGTATGTTGCTCACCAAAAGTATTTTTAACTTCATATAATATCGATATAAGATCATCATTATTATTGTAAATATAGAAGACACTAAGTGGATTAAAAACATATCCAAAAATTCTTGGATAGCATAAAAGCTTTATTTTAATATTTTCACAATTAACTTTATTTTGTTTTAAATTTTTTTTTACCCAATTAATTAGTGGCGAGCCGTCTCGATCACCATGATCTTTATCAAAAAAACTTACCAAATTAAATTTATTATAAGAAAAAAAATTAATTGTTTTATCCAATTTTTCTAATTCAGAAAGATCAATTAAAAGTGAAAATACCTTGTAACTAAAGAAATGTATTTTTGGTTTAAATCTTTTATGAATTACAGTACCGTTATAAATACAACTAGTCATTAAGGGTTTTAAGCATTTCAATGGATGATTTTATTCCATCTTCATGAAAACCGTAACCAAAATAACTGCCACAAAAAAGGATATTTCTTTTATTTTGTAAATTTATAAGCTGAGTTTGAAAATTTAATGCAGATTGATCAAAATATGGGTGAGTAAATCTCACTTTTTTTAAAATTTTCTTCTCATCGATTTCAAAATAGGGGTTCAAGGTGAGAAAAATATTTTCCTCACATTTAAGATTTTGTAATAAATTTAACCAATAAGTAATTGAATTTTTTTCTATTTCATCTTTTTTAATTGTGGAATTCCATGAACACCAAACTTTTTTATTTTTTGGCATAGCTTTTTCATCTGTATGAATATATGCAGTGTTCTCTTTGTACTTATAATTTGATAGAATATTTTTTTCCTGATCAGTTGGATTGTCAATTATTGATAAAGCTTCATCAGCATGTGTTGCAATTACGACTTTATCATAATCGAAATATTCACTTTCTCCACCATAATATAAATCTATACCTGTTGTCTTTGTTTTAATTTTTTTGATTGGGTAATTTTTAAAATGTTCACCACTGATTTTTGAAACAATATTCTGAACATAGGATCTACTTCGATTTGAGACAGTGTACCACTGAGGTCTATTTTTTAATTTAAACAAACCATGATTTTGGAAAAACTTTAAGAAAAATCTTAATGGCATTTGACTAGCAGCACTTGGTGGCATTGACCATATAGCTGAGACCATCGGTATCAAATGATAATTGATAAACTCTTTTGAAAGATTTTCCTTACTCAAATAATCACCAAGTGTAGTCTCTTTATCAATTTTTTTTATGTTATCACATTTTTTATAAAACTGAATTATATCATAAAACATTTTGAGGAATCTTAAATTAAATAGATTACTCTTATTCGAAAAAATTCCATTTAATCCTCTACCGCAATATTCGAACGAAGATTTTTCAACAGACACAGAAAAAGACATATCGCTTTTTTCAATTGCAATATTATTCTCCTCAAAAAAATTTATTAAATGTGGGTAAGTTGCATAGTTGAATACAATAAAACCTATATCAACTGCGACTTTTTTTTTACCAAAAGATAAATCAATAGTATGAGAGTGACCTCCTAAACGATCTTCTTTCTCGAAAAGATCTACATAATGTTTTTTTGATAAGTAATATGCAGCGCTTAATCCTGATATGCCTGAGCCGACAACAGCAATCTTCATTAATTTTTAAGCTGCATCTTCTTTAAATTCATCTATGCTTGGACAAGTACAGAATATATTCTTGTCACCATAAACATTATCCACTCTTGCAACTGGAGGCCAAAATTTATTTGATCTTAAGAATTTTGCTGGATAAGCAGCTTCTGCTCTTGAGTATTTGTGTGTCCAGTCATCAGAAGCTAATTCACTGTCTGTGTGAGGAGCATTTTTTATTGGATTGTCTATTTTATCAAATTCACCTGATTTAATTTTTTCAATTTCTTCTTTAATCTTAATTAAAGTGTCACAAAATCTATCAAGTTCTGACAAACCTTCACTTTCGGTTGGCTCTATCATCATTGTACCAGTTACAGGCCATGACATAGTTGGTGCATGAAATCCATAATCTATTAATCTTTTTGCAATATCTTCTTCGGTCACTCCTGTCTCTGATTTAATATTTCTAATATCAATAATACATTCATGAGCAACATTTCCATTTGATCCTTTATATAAAATTGGAAAATGATCTTTTAGTCTATGAGCAATATAATTTGCATTTAATATTGCCACTTCTGTAGCAAGTTTTAATCCAGCTGATCCCATCATTTTAATATACATCCAAGAGATTGATAAAATACTAGAACTACCCCAAGGAGCTGCCGACACCGCTCCAATGCCAGATGTTGGTCCACAATCTTTAATCACTGGATGATTAGGTAAATAAACTTGCAAATGCTTCTTACAGGCAATGGGTCCCATACCAGGTCCTCCCCCACCGTGTGGGATACAAAATGTTTTATGCAAATTAATATGACAAACATCCGGACCAAAATTTCCAGGCTTTGCAACACCAACTAAGGCATTTAAATTTGCTCCATCCATGTAAACTTGACCTCCGTGTTTATGAACTAACTCACAAATATCAGTTATTTTTTCCTCAAATACTCCATGGGTAGATGGATAAGTTACCATTAGTGCCCCAAGATTTTCCGAATGTTGTTCAGCTTTTTTCTTTAAATCATCAAAATCAACATTTCCCTCTTTATCACAATTAACTACAACTACTTTCATTCCAACCATCTGTGCACTTGCTGGGTTAGTGCCATGTGCTGAACTTGGTATTAAACATATATTACGATTAGCCTCACCCCTATCTAAATGATATTTTCGGATTACCATTAAACCTGCATACTCACCTTGAGCTCCTGCATTAGGTTGTAAAGAAACACCTGAAAAACCAGTTATTGAACGCAACCAATTTTTTAGATCAGTAAATAAATCTCTAAAACCTTCCATTTGTTCAACTGGGACAAACGGATGAGGTTCTGCAAATTCTTTCCATGATATTGGTATCATTTCTGCAGCAGCGTTTAACTTCATTGTGCATGAGCCGAGTGCAATCATAGTTCTATTCAATGCTATATCTTTATCTTCTAATCTTTTTAAATATCTAAGCATTTCAGTTTCAGAATGATATGAGTTGAAAACTGGATGTTCCAAATATTTAGAAGTTCTTAATAAGTTTTTTGGAAGATTAGGTAAACTTACTGATGGATCTTCTTTTTTGACTGACTCTGCTGCATTAAAAATTTTTAATAGTTGATTTACTCTATATACATTTTTTCTTTCATCAAATGAAACAGCAAGCATTTCAGAATTTACTTTTCGAATATTAACTCTCTGGTTCAGAGCATTCTTATAAATTTGATCAGTCTTTTCTTTAGTAATAATAGTAACTGTATCAAAAAAATTATTCGAATAAAGCTCGTACCCTGATTGTTTTATTTTATCAGCAAAACTTTTTGCCAATTGGGACACTCTTTCTGAAATATTTTTTATTCCATCCGGACCATGATAAATAGCATATGCTGCTGACACAATTGCTAATAAAGCTTGGGCAGTACAGATATTACTTGTCGCCTTATCTCTTCTGATATGTTGTTCTCTAGTTTGTAACGATAATCTATATGCCTTATTACCATGTCTATCAACTGATACACCGACAATCCTTCCGGGCATTGATCTCTTAAACTCATCTTTTGTAGCAAAAAAAGCTGCGTGTGGACCTCCATATCCCATTGGAATACCAAATCTTTGAGAGCTTCCAACTGCAATGTCAGCACCAAGTTCTCTCGGCGTTTTTAATTTTGCTAGGGCTAACAGGTCACAAACTAATACAGCCTTACCGTTTTTTTTGTGAATTTTGCTAATTGCTTCACTTGGGTCTTTAATGTCTCCTAAAGTTCCAGGATATTGTAAAATTCCACAAACTAAATCTTCTTTTAATTGGTCTAAAACCTCATCTTCTTTTCCTACTAAAACTTTTAAACCCATTGGTTCAGCTCTTGTTTGAATCACATTTATTGTTTGAGGATGACAATTCTCAGATACAAAAACCAAATTTCCATCTTTTTTATTTAATCTATGACTAAGACCCATGGCTTCTGCTGCTGCAGTGCCCTCGTCTAATAAAGAAGCATTAGCAATATCCATTCCTGTAAAGTCAACAATCATTTGTTGAAAGTTTAATAACATCTCAAGTCTTCCTTGAGCTACCTCAGGCTGATAAGGTGTATAGGAAGTATACCAACCTGGATTCTCTAGTATATTTCTCAAAATTACATAGGGTGTATAAGTTCCATAGTAACCCATGCCAATAAAATTTGAGTAAACTTGATTTTTTTTCGAAATTGCTCGTAACTTTCTTAGTGCCTCGTACTCTGAGTTAGAATCACCAATATTAAGTTCACCTTTGAACTTTATTTTTTCTGGAACAGTATTGTCAATCAAATCATCTAGTGATTTATAATTTAACTCTTTTAACATTTTTAATTGATCTTCTTTAGAAGGTCCAATGTGTCTTTTTAAAAAATCTTTTTCTGAATTTGGTAACATTATGCTGATGTCTCCTTTGCAAATTTATCGTAATCGTCTTTATTCATTAAAGTATCCATTTCTGATGGATCTTTTATTTTGAGCTTAAAAAACCACGCCGAATCCTCAGGATCTTGATTTATCTTGGATGGATCATCTACTATAGCTTGATTAGTATCAACTACTTCACCACTCACAGGAGTATATACATCACTAGCAGCCTTTGTTGACTCTACAACGCCAGCTGTTCCATCTTTTTCTACATTAGAACCTTTTTCCGGTAGTTCTGCGAAAACTATATCCCCAAGCATCTCTGTTGCATGTTTTGTAATACCAATAGTTGCTACATCTCCATCTAATTTAATCCACTCGTGTTCTTTTGAATACTTTACTTCACTCATTAATTTACCCCTTTGACATAACTTTTTTTATAAAATGGTAAACTGCAAATACTTGCAGGATGTTTTTTACCTCTAACTTCTAAAAATACTTTAGTATTTTTTTTTGAAAATTCATTTTCCACATAACCCATTGCAACAGGTCCATTAACACTTGGTCCAAATGTACCACTTGTTATTTCTCCAATATGAACATCTAATTGATTAAATATTTTTGTTTTTTCTCTTGCAATAATTCTTCCCTCAGGTTTAATTCCAACTCTTATTTTACTGACACCATCATTTAACTGTTTAATAATTATATCAGAGCCAATAAAATCTCCCTTAGAGATTCTTTCTTTTGAAATAGCCCACTTTAAATTTGCTTCTACTGGAGTTTTGTCTTTATCAAGATCATGACCATAAAGACATAAACCAGCTTCCAATCTTAGTGTATCTCTCGCTCCAAGACCAATCAATTTTGATCCTTTGTTAATTAATTCTCTAGTTAATTTGTCTACAAAATCATTTGAAATTGATATCTCAAAACCATCCTCACCTGTATAACCAGATCGCGTAATATAAATTTTCTGATTTTCAAATGTGAACCAGTTTCCAGACATAAAATTAAGATCTTTCACACCACTAATAATATCATTTAGGATTTGTGATGATTTAGGACCTTGAATTGCAATTAAAGATCTATTTTCATCCAAAACCATTTTATACTTCTCTTTAAGTAGCTCTTTTAAAATTTTGAAGTCATTATCTTTGCATGCTGCATTGAGGATTATCAAAAAGCCTTCATTTGTTTTTGTGATAATTAAATCATCATGTATCCCAGCATCTTTGTCCATTAAGAAACTGTATTTTGAATGATTTAATTTCAAATTTTTAAGATTTAAAGGAAAAATTTTTTCTAAATCTTTAATTAAGTCTTCACCACCATAAATAAATAGTTGACCCATATGGGAAACATCGAAGATACCTGAATGATTTCTTGTGAATTTATGCTCTTCTACAATACCTTCCGAGTATTGTATCGGCATTTGATAGCCAGCAAATTCAACAAATTTTGCATTACAATCTTGATGTAATTGGTACAGCGATGTTTTTTTTGTTTCCATATTAACTCTTTGTACCCATCTGTATATTTGCCTGAGAGTTTTGCTCCTTCGGCGAGAATTAAATCTCTTTCCAGAGTTAATATGTTACGGTCCTTTTTGCCTGAGAGATTCCTGGGTGGTTGCTCCTTCGGCGCTACGATATTCTGTAGTCTCTCCCGTTAGGGGATATTCTTACATGTATGAAAAAAAGTCAATCAGAAACAATTTTTTTTTGTTTACTTAAAAGCGAATAAAATTGTAATAAAACCGCAAAAAGTATAATCGCACCACCAATTAATCCAAATATAGAGGGTCTTTCACTTACGAAAAGGAATGCCCATATCGGTCCTAGAACAGATTCGGATAACATTATGATTCCTACCATGGCAGATGGTGTTGTTCTTGCACCGATAGTTATAAATATAAAACCAAAACCAACTTGAAAAAAACCTGCGAGAAAACCCAAAAAGATATCATGAGGAGAAATCATAATTTTTGTAGAAAGCAAAAAACCAATTAAACATGAACTCACGCCGGCAACGAACTGGGCTGGCACCATATCCACAGAAGGAAATTTTCTCACAATCATTATTAAAACCGCAAAAGTAATTGGCATTGTAAAAGCTGCTAAGTTTCCAGATAATTCTCCAGGAGATAATGAGTTTCCAACCATTAATAAAACCCCTGTCATTGCCAGACAGATTGAAAACAGAGTAATCAAATTTATTTTTTCCTTAAGGAAAAAATATCCAAATATTGCAAGGAATAATATTTGTAGTGAAATGATAAAATTAGTATTGGCAACAGTGGTGTTGTACATAGCAAACACATATCCACAAAAACCAAAAGATAAAATAATTCCACCAACAAATCCTGGTAGTCCAGATTTATAAAATGACTCAATTGTTTTTCCTCTATAACTGATAATTAAGAAAGCTAAGACTGTTAAAGTAAAAAATAAAGATCTCCAGAATAGGATTTGCCATAATGTAGCTCCCTCAAAAGATTTTACAATTAATCCACCAAAACTTAAGCTTAATGCACCTAAAAAAATTAACAATGGACCAGGGAGGTTTCTTATAAAAGTCATTATATTTGTGAAATTAAATTTTCTGTTTCCAAGTCATATAGTTTAAATAAAGTTTCTGCATCAGCTAATTCGACTTTTTTAAATTTAATTTTTGAACCTGGTGTGAGCTGAACTAACTTGTCATAATCAGCACTGATAACAACTGCTATTTTTGGATAACCTCCTATAGTTCCATGGTCAGAAAGCATAATAATTGGATTTCCATCTGCAGGCACTTGGATTACACCTTTTATTAAACCCTCTGATTTAATGTTGGTATCAACAATATTTTCTATTTTTGGTCCTTCTAATCTCATACCCATACGATCAGATAATTTTGATACGATAAATTCTTTTTCAAAAAAAAAGCTTTTTCCCTGATCAGAAAAATAATCAAAATTTGTGCCTTGAATAACTCTTATATTTTCAATTTTTGTATTTGTGTAATTTAACTTTTTATCACTGAGATTATTATTGATCTTGGAAATATAAATTTTTTGGGCGTCTTCTATTTTTTTTCCATTATTTGCACCTATATTTGCTTTTGTATTAACAGAACAACTTGACCATTGATAATCTATATCGAATTCACCACTAACTGCTAAATATCCATAAACAGACTTATTAGTACTTATAATATCTAATTCATCATCATTTTCTAATGTAAAAGATTGATAACAATTTCCTACGATATTATTATTTTTTTTCCTAACAACAAATTTTACATCTCCCGTAATTGCAAAATTAATTTTATCACCAAAATACTTTAACAATGGACCTTGATAAGCAAATTCAATTGATGGAGAGTTTAGTTCATTACCGACAAGTTTATTAGAAATTTGAAAATTTCTATTATCCATTGCTCCACTAAATGGAATACCAATATGATAAAGGTTACCTCTACCTTGATCTTGAAATGTTGTGTTTATTCCAGCTCTTTTAACTTCAAAATAATTTTTATTCATAGTAATTGTTATGTTGGTCTTTTGTTATTTGCTCAAAAATAACTTTATCACCTGGATTGATTAAATTTGGATTATTCTCTTTAGATCCATCAAAAATAACAAGAGGTGTATTTCCAATTATATTCCATCCACCGGGACTTTCAAAAGTATAAACGTTAGCAAACTGTTCTGTTAGTCCAACTGAACCTTTGGGAACTTTAACTCTAGGTGTTTCCAAACGATTTGCACGCATTTCTTTTTCTAGATCTCCCAGAAAAGGCATACCTGCAATAAAACCAGTCATATAACAAAAAAATTCCTTACCAAAAAATTTTTGATAAATTTTATCACGATTTATTTTCAATTTTTCCTCTAATCTTTTTATGTCTAACGAAAATTTTTCATCACAACAAACTGGTATTTTAATTTTATTACTTGCTAATTCATCGCTGTCTATAACATTTAAATTTTCAATTAATTTTTTGATAGTTTGAAAATTCTTTTTTTTCAGATCAAATGAAACGATTAATTTATTATAAGAGGGAGTTAAATTATTTATCCCGTCAATATTCTCTTTTTGAATACTTTTAAAATATCGTATTACTCTACTATTAATTTCTTTGTTTACGTCAGATCCAAAATCACAATACAAAGCTGCGTCACCAAGATTTGATATATTTTTTATCATGCCATGTTATACTTACAATTTATGACTATGGAAATTAATATAAATTGTGATTTAGGTGAAAAATCAAAACATCATTCAAATAAATATGATCCAGATTTATTAGAAATCGTCAATTCAGCTAATGTCGCTTGCGGTTATCACGCTGGAGACGAAGAAACTATGAGTCAAGTGATAAAAATTTCAAAAAAAAATGGAGTTAGTATTGGTGCCCACCCTTCTTTCAATGATCCAGAGAATTTCGGTAGAGAAAGAATGAATCTTTCTGAAAGTGAAATAAAAAAACTAATAATTGATCAATACGAAATTCTTCAAAAAATAGCTTTAACATATGGTGAAAATGTATCTCATGTTAAACCACATGGAGCATTAAACAATATGGCATGTGAAGATATTGAATTGGCCACAATTTTAGCTAAAACAATTAAAGAAATAAATAAAGACTTAATATATCTGGTACCAACTGGATCGAAAATGCAAGAAGCAGCAAAAAAATTAAACATGAAATTCGCTTGTGAGATATTTGCGGACAGAAATTATGAAGATGATGGTAACCTTGTATCCAGAAAAAAATCACATGCTTTAATAACAGACCCTGAACAGGCAAAAAAACACGTTTTAAAAATGGTTCAAAATCAGTCGCTTAATTGTCACAGCGGGAAGCAAATACCTTGTGAAATCGACTCCGTGTGTATACATGGAGACAATCTAAGTTCGTTAGCTACAGCTAAATCAATAAGAAATAATTTAGTTGAAAATGGATTAGAATTAAAAACTTTAAATAAAATGAGGAAATTTTTATAAAATGAAAAAAATATTGATATCTTTAATAATTTTATTTTCACTAATTGGTAATATTTATGCTGCAGGTTCAGGTGGATCTGGTGGATCTGAAGGGGAAAAAAAATCAAGCTATGATCAAGCTGTAAAATTAATTAATTCAGGTAAAAAAAATGAAAAAAAAGGAAAAAAAGAAAAAGCAGAAGTAAAATATGAAAAAGCGCTTAAACTTTTAATTAAATCTAACGAAAAAAAACCAAATAAACCAGACACTTTAAATTACATGGGTTTTACATCTAGAAAACTTGGAGATTATAAAAATGCTGAAAAATACTATCTCAAAGGTTTATCTCTTGATCCAACTCATAAGGGTATAAATGAATATTTAGGCGAACTTTATGTGGCAACGAATAGACACAATCTTGCAGTTGAAAGATTAGAAGTTTTAAAAAATTGTAATTGTGAAGAATATGAAGAATTAAAAGCTATAATAGCAGGTGAAAAAGTCTCAAAATATTAATTAATATTTTTAACCATCTGTTCTGGCATCCATAAAGCGATCTCGGGAAAAATTACCACAAGTATAACAGCTAAAACCATTAACAAGAATAATGGAAATGCACTACTAGCAATATATCCCATATCTTTATTAGCCATCCCTTGAAGAACAAATAGATTAAAACCTACTGGAGGTGTGATCTGCGCCATTTCAACTACAATTACCAGAAAAATTCCAAACCAAATCATATCAAATCCTGCCTGTCTTATCATTGGTTCAATAATTGCCATTGTTAAAACAACTGCTGATATTCCATCTAAAAACATTCCAAGAATAATATAAAAAATCATTAACACAAAAATTAAAACATAAGGTGAAAGATCTAGGTTTTGAATCCAGATTGCTAAATTTCTAGGCAAGCCTGTAAAACCCATCGCTAATGACAGGAATGTTGATCCTGCTAGTATGAAAGCAATCATGCAAGAAGTTTTTGTTGCACCTAATAGAGATGATTTAAATGTCTCTAAATTCAAACTTTTTTGAAAATATGATAAAATTAAAGCTCCAACTACTCCGAGTGAAGCTGCCTCAGTTGCAGTAGCTATCCCAGTGTAAATTGACCCAATAACTCCTAAAATCAATAATATTACTGGCAAAAGTTGTTTTGATCTTTTTAATTTTTCTAGAAATGAATATTGTTCAATTATTTTTGGCATATCTTTTTTATTAATCAATGACCAAATAATTACATAGGACATAAAAATTAAAGCAATCATTATTCCGGGAATGATTCCTGCAATAAATAACTTTGCTATCGACTCTTGAACTGCAACCCCATAGATTATCAAAATAATAGATGGAGGGATCAACAAACCTAAAGTTCCAGAGCCCGCCAAACTACCGAGTAAAATTTTTTCTGGATATTTTCTTTTTCTAAGCTCTGGAATGGACATCTTTCCGACAGTTGCTACTGTTGCTGCTGAAGATCCTGAAATAGCAGCAAATAATGCACATCCGACAACGTTTACATGTATTAAACCACCAGGTAATTTTTGCATCCATGGAGATAAACCTTTGAATAAATTTTCTGAGAGTTTTGTTCTAAATAAAATCTCTCCCATCCAGACAAATAAAGGTAAGGCAGTTAATGTCCACGACGATGAAGTACCCCATATTGTAGTTGCCATTGCATCACCAACAGGTCTTGACGTAAATAACATCATCCCAATAGCTGAAACTCCAATCATACTCAAAGCAACCCAAATACCTGAGCCTAAAAAAAATAGTAAGACACTAATAAAAAAAATAGTTAAAAATATTTCAGTCATTTTTATTACTTCTAATTATTAAAATTAGTTGATGTAAAACACATATAAAAAAAATCGTAGATCCAATAGCAACTGAGGTTTGAGGTATCCAAATTAAAATTTCATCAGCTCCCTCACTTCTTTCCTGAAACCTATATGAAATGATTAACATTTTTATAAAATAAAATGATAAATATCCTGAAAAGAAACTTGCAACTAATAAACACCAAATCTCTACTATCTTTTTTTTTAACCCAGATAATTTTTCAAAAAAAAGTGTTATCCTAATATGTCCACCCTCTACAAATGTATAAGCTAAAGCAAAAAAAGACGCTGAAGCCATGCAATAGCCTGAATATTCTGCAAGACCTCTTATATAAAAACCAAATATTCTTGATGAAATACCAATGAGGATGAAGACTGCAACTAAAATCAAAAATAATGCAGCAATATAACCTGAGAATTTGTAAAGTTTATTTAAGTTTTTATTTAAAGATCTCAACATAATTATTTAAGGCCACTAGATATAATAAGTGGCCTTAAAAATGATCTTAATCAATTATTTATATGCTGATAAAACATCAGCTCCCCTTGATCCAGCTTTTTGAGACCATTCCTTTGCCATAGTCTTTCCAACTTTCTCAAAATGAGCTTGCAATGATGCATTCACTTTGCCAACTACCATACCTGCATCAGCTAAAGCTTTCTTATCTCCAACATTTCCTTGTTTTGATAATTGCCATCCTTTTCTTTCAGCCAAAGCTGCTTGGTTCATTACTAGATCTTTTGTCTCTTTGTCCAATTTGTTCCAAGAGTCTTTATTCACAATTATCATGTTTTTTGGAAACCATGCCGCAATGTCATAAAAATATTTCACACCATTCTCCCAAATTTTTGAATTTTTTCCTGTAGTTGGTGATGTGATCATACTTTCAACAGCTCCTGTAGAAAAAGCCTGACTTATTTCCGCAGCTTCTATCTTTGTTGGAGCCATTCCAGTTAACTCTGCTATTCTTATTGTTGCAGAATTATATGCTCTAAATTTTAAACCTTTTAGATCAGCAACTGAGTTTATTTCCTTTTTGCTATACAAACCTTGCGCAGGCCATGGCACAGCGTATAAAAAAACTAAACCTTTTTCATCCAATGCTTTAACAATTTCATCTTTTGAAGCTTTATATAACTTCATAGCATCAGAATAAGACGTTGCTAAAAATGGTTGTGAATCTATTTCAAGTAATGGATCTTCTTTACCTAAAGCTGACATGAATCTTTCACCGATCTGTGCTTGACCAGTTCTAACAGCCCTAAATATTTCTCCACCTTTGAATAATGATCCACCTGGGTGGGTGACGATTGTAAGTTTTCCCCCACTTTTTTCAGTTACATTTTTTGCGAATTCAGCTGCATTAGCAGAATGAAAATTACCAGCCCCATAAGCTAAAGCCATGTCCCATTTCTCTGCAATTGCAAGATTAATTGACAAGATTAATGAAACTAAAATAGTTGTTAAATATTTAACAAATTTCATTTGTCCTCCATTTATTTTAAAAAGTATTTCATTATGTATTAAAAAAATTTTCAATAAAAAAATTATACTACTTTTAATTGAATTTTTTTTTATTTTTTATAATATGTGCACACTTTGTTAGATGAAGCACTCATATTAGTTCAGATTATTTTCATAGATATAATCTTAGCAGCGGATAATGCCATAATTATCGGTTTAATTGCTGCCAATTTTGCTCCTAAGAACAGAAGGCAAATAATTTTATGGGGTGTTGCCGGAGCTTTAATCTTTAAAATTATCTTTGCGTTATTTGCTACATATTTATTCAAATTTTATTTCATCAAAATACTTGGGGGATTACTTTTAATTTGGATTGTAAATGATCTAAGAAAAGATCTTTTTGAAATCAAAAAAGTGAAATCTCCAACCAAGAAGTCTAAGGAACCATCTTATATCCAAAGTGTTTATAAAGTTTTATTTGCGGATATCACAATTAGTTTCGACAATGTAATAGGAGTAGTTGGAGCCTCTAAAGGTAATTTTGGTTTCATGATTTTTGGACTTGTTTTATCAGTTATTTTAACAGGAGCTATGGCTACATACCTTGCTAGTTATATTCAAAAACATTTATGGATTGCATATGTAGGTTTAGGTTTCATCCTGCTAGTTGCCATTCAATTAGTTATTGGAGGTCTTGTAGATTTAGAAATTTTATCAATAAATGAAAAATTTAAAAAATATTTTTAATAAGAATATTTTCTTGTAGGATATCTTTTATTTTTTACTGCTTGTGCAAAATTTTTTAATCCCAAATTAATATATCTTTTTATATTTGCAAATTTTTTAACAAATTTAATATTAGTTTCATTTAAACCAATTAAATCATCAGTAACCAAAACTTGACCATCACAGTGTACCGAAGATCCTATTCCAATAGTTGGAATTTTTAAATCTTTCGTAATTTGCTTTGCAATTTGTGTTTTTACACATTCTAAAACTATTGCAAAGACTCCATTTTTTTGAAGTAACATAGCATCATTTCTCAATTGTTTAATTTCTTTTGTATTTTTACCTTTTGATTGAAATTTTCCTTTTGCAGATTGAGGAAGTAGTCCTAGATGTCCCATGACAGGAATCTTATTTTTAATCAAAAATTGAATTTGATTAATAATCTTTTTTCCACCTTCAAGTTTTACTGCATCACATTTTGTTTGTTTCATTATTTTTTTTGCATTCTTAAGAGCTAAGTTTTTAGAAATATAAGTTTTGTATGGCATATCGACCACCATTAAACTTTTTTTAACACCAAGTCTTACACTCTTAGAATGATTGATCATTTCATCCAAAGTGACTTTTTTTGTAGATGAATAATTATATAATACTGAGCCAAGTGAGTCTCCAACCAAAACAATATCAGCATGTTTATCTACCTCTTCTGCAATATTTTTCGAATATGCTGTAAGACAAACAATTTTAGATTTGTTTTTTTTCTTTAAAATCTTTTTTATTTTCTTCATTCAAGCTCTATGGTACTTGGTGGTTTAGAAGTAACGTCATAAACTACTCTATTTATTCCTCTAATGCTATTTACAATTTTATTTGAAATCATTTGAATAAATGTTTTTTTAAAGTCAAAAAAATCAGCTGTCATTCCATCCTCAGATGTAATCGCTCTCAACAAACACAAATACTCGTAAGTCCTATTGTCACCCATCACTCCTACAGTTTTTACAGGAAGTAAAGCTGCATAAGCTTGCCAAATTTTGTTATATAAATTTTGTTCTTTCAAACTTTTTATAAAATAATAATCGGCTTCTTTCAAAATCTTGATTTTTTCATGAGTAATTATCCCAGGGATTCTTATTGCCAAACCTGGTCCTGGAAAAGGATGTCTAGAAATAATTTCTTTTGAAAGGTTAAGTTCCAAACCTAATTTTCTAACCTCGTCTTTAAATAAAAATCTTAGAGGCTCAACAAGTTTGAGCTTCATTTTTTTAGGTAAACCTCCAACATTGTGATGTGATTTTATTTTTGATGTCTGACTACCTGTTACAGATCTACTTTCAATAAGGTCTGGATAAAGAGTTCCTTGCGCTAAAAACTTCACACCTTTAATTCTTTTTGCGTATCTTTCGAAAATTTTAATAAACAAATTTCCTATAATTTTTCTTTTTTTTTCAGGATCTGAAATATTTTTCAATTTTCTTATAAATTCTTTTTCAGCGTTAACATATATCAAATTGATCTTTAATTTTCTTTTAAACGTTTTAACTACTTGAGTTTCTTCATTTTTTCTAAGAAGACCTGTATTAACAAAAATACAATATAACTTTTTACCAATAGCCTTATTCAACAATTGAGCTACAACACTACTATCAACACCACCAGATAAAGCACAGATAACTTTATTATTCTTTACTGTCTCTCTAACCTCTTTAATCAATTGGTTTTTTTGATCTTTAGATGACCAGTTTTTTTTAATTTTACATATTAAAAATATAAAATTATGGATTAGTCTTTTTCCATTTTGCGTATGCGTAACCTCTGGGTGAAATTGGACACCATAAAATTTTTTAGATCTATTTTCAATGATTGCATATTTTGAGTTTTGACTTGAGGCAATTACATTGAAATATTTTGGTAATTTTGAAACTTGATCAGCATGGCTCATCCATACTTTATTAATCTTTTTATTATTAAAAAAATTTTTGATTAAAATACTTTCTTTTTTTTTATAAATATTAGCTAAACCAAATTCTCGATACTTAGATTGTTTTACTTTACCACCATTTAATTTAGACAATATTTGATGTCCAAAGCAAATACCTAAAATTGGTATTTGCTTTTCTATTATTCTTTTATCGAAAGAATACTTATTGATTTGATAAACATTTAAAGGTCCGCCTGATAAAATTAAACCTTTTATCGAATGATCAATATTTTTAATTTTAATTTTTTTATGACTTACTATTTCACAAAAAACTCCAAATTCTCTTATTCTCCTTGCTATTAGTTGAGTAAATTGTGAACCAAAATCTATTATTAAGATTTTGTCTAACTTTCTATTAAGACTCATTATTTTTTGGTTCTATATTTGCTAGAGTCTCTAAAATATCTTTGTTTTCCTCACATAACTTTTTACAAACTTTACTGAAAGTTTTAGATAAATCTTTTACTTTTGAATAATTAGATTTTTCTAAAGCTATTTTCATAGTCATCAATATTGCTTCCTCATTGTCGGGCTCTATTAATAAAGTTGTTTCTAAATTTTTTTCTTCTTTAAGTTGATCTTCTTCAATATTGTAAATTTTTGCCAAATAAAGATAAGAATTGGAGTCTTTGGGGTTAAAAACTATACTTTTCTCAAACATAAACTTTGCATCTTCATATTTTTTTTCTTGGTACAATTCTAATCCCTTATTAAAAAAACTTTCGGTTGCAATTGAAAAACTAGAAATGTTTACCGCTAGGTAAAATAAAAATATAAATTTAATTTTTTTCATAATTAGTATTTATTATCACTTTTTACCACATCAACATTATGAACCATACTTTCGTAAAATCCAGCTTTTGTAATTTTAACAAATTGTGGTTTATTTCTTAAATATTTTATTTGTTTTGATCCAAGATAGCCCATGGATGATTTTAATCCACCTACTAATTTAAAAATTATCTTATCAACTTTACCTTTGTATTTTGCCAATCCTTCAACTCCTTCTGGTACATATTTCGAAAAATCTTTTTGTTTTTTTTGAAAATATCGATCTGCAGATCCTTTATTCATTGCACCAACAGAGCCCATTCCCCTAAAACTTTTAAATAATTTACCATTTTTTTTTATTAATTTACCTGGTGTTTCATCAGTACCGGCAAATAACGACCCTATCATCACTGCATCAGCTCCTGCCGCAAAGGCTTTAGCAAGGTCACCTGAATATTTGATACCTCCATCAGAAATAATTTTGACATTCTTATTTTTGACTCCATTTCTGACATTTAAAATTGCACTAAGTTGAGGAACTCCTATTCCAGCTACTAATCTAGTTGTACAAATCGATCCAGGACCAATTCCAACTTTGATCACATCAACACCTAATTTTAATAAAAATTTTGCAGCCTCTGGTGTTGCTATATTTCCAGCACACAACACTGTTCTTTTTCCTTTAGTTTTTTTAATAAACTTTATAATTTCTGAAACTTTTTTCGTATGTCCATGAGCTGTATCCACTACAATCATGTTCACATTTTCTTTAAGAATTGCTTTGGCCCTAACAAATTCTTTTGGTCCAGCTCCAACAGCGGCGCCAACTGAAAGATTTTGTTTTTTTACTTTTTTGATTTCAAAAACTTGATCTTTTATATTCAAGTTTCTATGAATTATTCCCAATCCACCTGCCTTTGCGATAGCTATTGCCATTTTGCTCTCTGTTACAGTATCCATTGCTGATGAAAGAAGAGGGATCTTAAGTTTGAGATTTTCAGTAAGTTTTATGCTTGTGTCAACTTCAGATGGCAAAATTTCTGAATACTTGGGAACTAAAGTAACATCATCAAAGGTAAGTGCTTCTTTTATAGGAACCATAATCATTTATATATGATTCCTTTTAAATTAAAAGTGTCTATCTAAGATTTTTACAAATAATGAAACTTTCTTTTGAATCCTTTCGACTAGACTTTGGTTTAAAAACCTTGACCTCTCTAAAAATTTTTTTTCCAAGTGCGACAATTTCATTAAATGAGCCTCCCATAAATATTTTTGAGATAAAAACACCTTTTTGGAACATAATTTTTTTTGAAAAGATCATAGCTTCTTTACAAAGTTCTCCTGTTTGAATTGAATCTATATTCTTAATCCCAGTAGTATTCACAGCCATATCAGACATAATTACATCTGCACCTTTATCAATAAAATTTTTAATCTCATTTTGTGTATCTTCCTTAGTAAAGTCTCCTACAATTTGTATAGTCTTTTTTATTTTTTCCATGTTTTTTAAATCTACAGAAATAATCTTACCGTTTTTTACAATCTTAGATACATATTGAGACCAACTTCCTGGTGCAGCACCAATGTCTATAACACACATACCGCCTTTAAAAATTTTAAACTTTTGATCAATCTCAATTAATTTATAAGCAGATCTGGCTCTGTAACCATCAACTTTAGATTGACGGACATAGATATCTCTTTTTTGTTTAATAACCCAATTTTTTGAAATTTTATTTTTTTTCAACTAACTGCTATATCTTAAACTTTTCGTTATCTTATTATTATTTAAAGTTTCTAATTCTATTTCAATACTCTTGTCTAATCTCATGTCTATCCCATTCTTCCATATACCAGCTGCCAGGTGTATTATTCCTATTTTATAATTTGGTAAAAAGGGCTCAACAAAAGTTTTTTGATTTTCATCATATTTAGGTAATAAATTACTCGTTATCCAATTGCAATTTAAAGGAAGAAATTCTGTTTTTAAATCATCAATATATACCGACATATTAATAGCCAACCCCTCAGATCCAAAAATATTTCCAGCTGCAAGAGTTTTTTTTAAATTGTTCTGCCAAGAAGTCCATCCCTCAGAATTTTTTCCTAAAGAAAAAACTCCAATATTTATGTGTGGTGCAAAAGCTAATTTTCGTGCTTTTTCATAACCAATTTTTGATTTAACAGCATGTTTAAAATTTTGAGATTTAATTAATGCAAGTTTTCCAAATAGCCAATTAACCTTTGAAGTAATTTTATATCCAGGTCCCATTGTTTGAGTAATACCCAATTTTCCATCATTACATGCTCTAAAATAGAGCTCAACGCATTGCCAATCATTTACCCATGCATCGCAATCTATCCATAGATACTTTTCATAATTAGGAAAATATTTTGGTAAGAAAGCTCTAGAAACCTGACTTTTAAGCCAGTCTTTTCCCTTAACTTTATTTTTTGGTACTTCAATATCCCACTCTGCATTTTTAATTTCATCTACTTTATGATTTAGTTTTTCTTTTTGTTCTTCGTTCAGTCCTGCATCCAAAATACAAATAGCTACATTTTTGCTTTCCTTGAATCTTTTTATTGAGTCAATTAACTCCTCTAATAGTGGAAAATAATTAGCATCAGCTAATGAAACAATTACATTTTTTTTCATTAAAGTATGTCTTCAAGATCATCTTCGTCTTGAATTTTGTCATTTTCATGTTTTTTTTTTAACTTTTGAAAATGAAAAAAGCTTATTGGTAATAAAAATACATACACGACAGCACTTATTGCTATAACATTGAATGTATATATTAGTAAAAGTCCGAAAAATAATACAATTCCAAATAATAAAAAAATTGTTGTTCTCCTTGGAATTACAATTTTCTTAAATGAATAACTTGGGAATTTACTTATCAATAAAAAAGATGTGATTACAAAAAATATTGGTGTGATTATATTATAATTCAATTGTAAAAAATCGAAACCACTTAAACTTATGATCAGTGGTGTCAACAATAATATTGCACCTGCTGGTGATGGTACTCCTTCAAAAAAATTATCTTTCCATGATGAATCGGTATTAGAATTAACATTAAATCTTGCTAATCTTAAAGCTACACAAATCACATACACAAGACATAATAACCATCCAAATCTTTCTAAAGTGTTTAGCTTCCAAAAATACATTATGAAGGCTGGAGCAACACCAAAACTAATCATATCAGTAAGAGAATCTAATTCTTTTCCAACTTTTGAGGTTCCTTTTATTAATCTTGCAATTCTGCCATCTAAGCCATCGATAAGAGCTGCAAAAATTATTGCAATTATTGCTAATTCAAATTTTTCGTCCAAAGCAAATCTAATTGAAGATAGCCCAATACATACTCCTATTAGAGTAAGCATGTTTGGTAAAATAACTCTAGCACTTTTTTTATCTGCTACAATTTTTAGATTAGTTTTTGGTTTTTCCATTTTATCTTTTTGCCAATAATGTTTCTCCAGAGATAGCTTTCTGACCGACTTTAACCAATGGTTCATAGTTTTCATAGTATACATCAGCTCTGCTACCAAATCTTATCATTCCTATACGATCACCCTGCTTTAGTTTTTGTTCTTTATTGGCTTCACAAACAATTCTTCGAGCAACTAAACCAGCAATTTGAACAACAATCACATCATTATTTTGATTATCTTTTATTTTAAAATAATTTCTCTCATTGTCTTCGCTAGCCTTATCCAGAGAAGCATTTACAAATGTTCCAGGCTTATACAAAATTTCATTTATTTTTCCAGCGCAGGGTGTTCTGTTAACATGGCAATCAAAGACATTCATGAAAACACTTATTTTTTTAAATCTTTTATTTTCCAAACCAAGTTCTTTTGGACCATCAGTCTCTTCAACTTTTATAATCTCACCATCAGCAGGGCTAACTAAATAATTATCGTCATCAATTATAACTCTCTCGGGATCTCTAAAAAAATAGTAAACCCAAATAGTTAAAACCAATCCAATTAAACCTAAAAAATCGCTAAAACTGTAAAGCACTACAGTTATTAATCCGAAAATAACTAAAAATTTATATCCTTCAGCGTGAATTTTTGGAAATATCTTACTAATCATATTCTTCTATTTGATAATTTGTCATTAATATGTATATAAAATCGCGAAATTCAATTATTAAGATAAAAATATAAGTGAGTAAAATTACCGTAAAAAACCCAATTGTAGAGTTAGATGGCGATGAAATGACCAGAATAATCTGGGATTTTATTAAAAAAAAATTAATACTTCCCTATCTAGATCTAGGTATTGAATATTATGATTTAGGCATGAAGAGTAGAGATGACTCAGATGATCAAATTACAATAGACTCTGCCAATGCAATAAAAAAAATCGGTGTCGGCATAAAGTGTGCAACTATTACTCCTGATGAGGCACGTGTTGAAGAGTTTAAATTAAAAAAAATGTGGAGATCACCCAATGGAACAATAAGAAATATTATTGGTGGAACAGTTTTTAGAGAACCAATAATATGTTCTAATATTCCAAAATTGGTGCCCTCTTGGTCGGATCCAGTTGTGATTGGAAGACATGCGTTTGGAGACCAATATCGAGCAACAGATTTTAAAGTTCCTGGAAAAGGTAAGATGGAAGTTAAATGGACTTCGGAGGATGGTAAAGATGAAATCAAATATGAAGTATTTAACTTTACAGGTCCAGGTGTTGCACTTTCAATGTATAATTTAGATAAATCAATTGAAGATTTTGCAAGATCATGTTTCAGCTATGGGTTAATAAAAAATTGGCCAGTCTATCTATCGACAAAAAATACTATATTAAAAAGATACGATGGAAGATTTAAAGATATTTTTGAGGAGATCTTTAATAAGGAATTCAAAGCAAAATTTGAAGATGCAAAAATTACTTACGAACATAGATTAATTGATGACATGGTGGCTTGTGCGATGAAGTGGAGTGGTAAATATATTTGGGCT
Source organism: uncultured Pelagibacteraceae bacterium (assembly GCA_902623975.1). Lineage (GTDB taxonomy): Bacteria > Pseudomonadota > Alphaproteobacteria > Pelagibacterales > Pelagibacteraceae > Pelagibacter. The sequence continues at coordinate 128,826 of CACNVR010000002.1, read as the reverse complement.
TGTAAAAATTATGATGGCGATGTCCAATCTGATACTATGGCACAAGGATATGGTTCGTTAGGTTTAATGACTAGTACATTATTAACTCCCGATGGAAAAATAATGGAAGCAGAAGCTGCACATGGAACAGTTACAAGACATTATAGAATGCATCAACAAGGGAAAGAGACATCAACAAATCCAATAGCATCAATTTTTGCCTGGACAAGAGGACTGGCTCATAGAGGAAAATTAGATGGTAATGATGAACTTATTAAATTTGCAAATACAATCGAACAGGTCTGTATTGAAAGTGTTGAAAATGGCTCTATGACTAAAGATCTAGCAATTTTGGTTGGACCTTCAAGTAAATATCTGACTACTAATCAATTTTTAGACGTAATAGATGGAAATCTAAAAAAAAAGTTAAATTAAAGACTTAATTTTTTCAAAGGCATTGTCAATTTTACTTTGATCTTGACCTCCTGCTTGTGCGAAATCTTTCCTTCCTCCACCACCCTGACCTCCTATAATTTCAGAGCTTAATTTGACAAACTCCACAGCATCAAACTTATCAGTCAATTGATTTGTAATTCCAACTGCAACTCCAACTTTTGAGTCTTTTGTAGCAAAAACAATTACAATTCCCTCACCTAATTCCTTCTTGCCGTCATCTACAAGTTTTCTTAATTCTTTTGGAGGAAGACCATTTACATTTTGAAATCTAATCTTAACACCTTTTACTTCTTCATCTTTAATTATGTTTTTTGTCTTATCATTTAATATTGATTTGATTGATAAAATTTCCAATTGTTTAGTTAAATTTTTAATTAATAATTTTTGATCTGATTGATCAATGCTTGGTTTACCTCCCAAACTAATTATTTGTTGAGAAAGATCTTTGATTATCTCATCATTTTTTTCTGAAGATTGATGAATTAACTTCTCTTTATTTTTTAAATAATCTTCAAGTTGTTTATCTCTCAAAGCCTCTATTCTTCTAATGCCTGCAGCTATTGAGGATTGACTAGTAATTTTAAATTTTCCGATATCACCCGTATTTTTGACATGAGTACCACCACAAAGTTCAGTAGAAAAATACTTTCCGTTATCATCTCCCATTGAAAGTACTCTTACTTCTTCCCCATATTTTTCACCAAATAAAGCCAATGCACCATTTTCTACTGCCTCATCAGGTGTCATTAAACGAGTCCTTACATCTGTCTTTTTAGAGACCATTAAATTTACAAATTGCTCAATTTTATTAATTTCCTCAGGGGAGATAGGCTTCATATGGCTAAAATCAAATCTTAATCTACTTGGTTCAACTAAAGAACCTTTTTGTGTAACATGTGTTCCTAATACTCTTCTTAAAGATTCATGTAATAAATGAGTTGCTGAGTGATAAGCTCTTGTATTATTTCTTTGTGTTTCATTTATCTTCATTTCAACATTTTCATTAACTTTAATAGTTCCATTTATGACTTTTCCGTAATGAACAAAAAGATCCCCTAACTTTTTTTGTACATCAGACACTTCAAACTTAAAATCTCCAGAGACAATTTCTCCAGTGTCACCTACTTGACCACCCGACTCTCCATAAAAAGGAGTTTGATTAGTTATAATCATTCCCTCATCACTTGATCTTAATTCATCTACTTCTTTATTATCTTTAAATAAAGATAAGACTACGCCCTCTGCTTGATTTGTCTCATAACCCAAAAACTCTGTAGCTCCTAATTTATCTTTTACAGAAAACCAAACATCTTCTACCGCTGCATCCCCTGAACCTTTCCAATTTTTTTTTGCTAATTCTCTACTTTCTTGCATTAGTAATTGGAACTTTTTAGTGTCTATTGATAGAGATTTATTTCTTAAAATATCTTCTGTAAGATCTAATGGAAATCCATAAGTATCATACAACTTAAAGGCAACATCTCCTGGAAGAACTTTATCTATTTTAGTTATTTCTTCATTTAATATTTTAATTCCACGGTCTAACAAAATTAGAAATTTTTCTTCCTCCATTTTAAGAGTTTCTTTAATTAAAGACTCCGCTCTTTTGAGTTCAGGATAGTTACCAGACATTTCATTTTTCAAAGTTTCAAATATATTGAAAAAAACAGGTTCTTTAGAGCCTAATAAATGTGAATGCCTCATTCCTCTTCTCATAATTCTTCTAAGGACATATCCTCTACCCTCGTTTGAAGGAAGAACTCCTTCTGCAATTAAAAATGAACTAGCTCTTAAGTGATCAGCAATAACCCTAAAACTTGAAAGATTATTTTTGTCTGGTTTTTTTTTTACAATATCTGAAGTTGATTGAATTAATTTTTTAAAATGATCTGTTTCATAATTATCGTGAGTTCCTTGAAGTAAAGCTGCAATCCTTTCTAATCCCATTCCAGTATCAACGGATGGTTTTGGTAAATTAATTCTTTTATCTTTTGAAACTTGTTCGTATTGCATGAAAACTAGGTTCCAAATCTCAATAAATCGATCACCATCTTCATCCTTGCTACCAGGTAAACCGCCTTTTAAATGATCACCGTGATCATAAAAAATTTCAGAACAAGGACCACAAGGCCCTGTTTCACCCATCGACCAAAAGTTATCTGAAGTTGAAATTCTTATAATTCGGTTATCATTAAATCCTGCGATTTTCTTCCAAAAATTAAATGCCTCGTCATCCTCATGAAAAACAGTCACATAAAGTCTATTTTTATCAAGTCCAAAATCCTTAGTAATCAAATCCCAAGCATAATAAATTGCTTTTTCTTTGAAATAATCTCCAAAAGAAAAGTTTCCTAACATCTCAAAAAAAGTATGATGTCTAGGAGTATAACCAACATTCTCTAAATCATTATGTTTACCACCAGCTCTTACGCATTTTTGTGATGTCGTCGCTCTTTGATAACCCCTTTTTTCTAAACCAGTAAACACATTCTTAAATTGTACCATTCCAGAATTAGCAAACATTAATGTTGGATCATTATTTGGTACTAAATTACTAGACTCAACAATCTTGTGATCATTTTTTTCAAAATATTTTAAAAAAGTTTCTCTAATTTGATTTAGTGTTTTCTGAGCCATATTTTTAAAATACAGCTTTTTTATTCTATGTCTAGATAGCGATAAGGGGGAAAGGCGCTTAAAATAAGCGCCTTTTATAATTTAAAGATGACCTTTAATTTTAGTTCTTTTTTGAAGGAGTAGCTTCAGTAGTAGCTTCTTCTTTTTCAACTACTTTCTTCTCTTTTTCAATCTTTTCAGGACTTAATGGATTTCCTTCAATTTTCTTTGAAATCACGCCAGCTTTTTCTCTAATTGCCATTTCAATCTCTGCAGCAACTTTAGGGTTTTGAGCAAGATAAGTTTTCGCATTCTCTCTGCCTTGTCCAATCTTCTCACCCTTATAAGCATACCATGCACCTGATTTTTCAATAATATCAGCTTTAGCACCTAGGTCGACTAATTCACCCATTTTGCTAATTCCTCTGCCATACATCAAATCAAACTCAACAACCTTAAATGGTGGTGCAACTTTATTCTTAACTACTTTTACTCTTGTAGTGTTTCCAATAATTTCATCTTTATCTTTGATAGCACCAATTCTTCTAATATCCATTCTAACAGATGAATAAAATTTAAGTGCATTACCACCTGATGTTGTTTCAGGACTACCAAACATTACTCCAATTTTCATTCTGATTTGATTAATGAAAATCATCATTGTGTTAGTATTCGAAATTGATCCAGTTAATTTTCTTAATGCTTGACTCATTAATCTTGATTGAAGACCGACATGATGATCACCCATCTCACCTTCAATTTCAGCTTTTGGTGTTAAAGCTGCAACCGAGTCAATCACGATAACTGAAATAGAGCCTGATTTTACTAGTGTATCAGCAATTTCTAAAGCTTGTTCACCAGCATCAGGTTGTGAAATTAAAAGCTCTTCAGTATTTACTCCTAATTTTTTTGCGTAAACTGGATCTAATGCATGCTCAGCATCAACAAATGCGCAAATTCCACCAGCCTTTTGTGCTTCAGCAACTACTTGTAGTGCCAATGTTGTTTTTCCAGAAGATTCTGGTCCATATACCTCAATAATTCTTCCTTTAGGTAAACCACCTATTCCTAAAGCTAAGTCTAAACTCAAAGAACCAGTAGATATCGACTCGATATCCATAGCTCTTTTTTCACCTAGCTTCATTACAGAACCTTTTCCAAAATTGTCTGTGATTTGGCTGATTGCCGCCTCTAAAGCCTTATTTTTCTCTTTATCTTCCAATTCTTGATTTTTTGCAGATTTAACCACTTTTAAGTTATTTTTAGTCATTTTTTGCCTCTTTTTTTAATTTTTTTAACTCTCGAATCATAAATTAAATGTACACATTTTGTTCTCATAAGCAAGTTTTATATAATTTATGTTTAAAAATCCAATATTTACTTAATTTTTAAGTAATTACTATTAAGCAAACCTATAGATTTCAATAAGTTAAATTGTGAAAGAATATAATTTTTCTCAGAATCAGCCAAAGAAATTTGAGCGTTAAGTAATAAAGAATTTGATTGAATAACCTCTAGGGTAGTTCGATCTGAGCCACTATTATATTCAGCCACAATACCCTCATTTGCTATCTCAGCTGCATTAACTTGGGCACGAACTGAGTTCAATAAACTTTGATTTGACTGATATGAAGACCAGGCACTTGCAACTTCTGTTTGATTTTTCTTAATTGTGCTGTCTAAAAGCAAACTTTTTTGTAATTCTGTACTTTTGTTTTTATTCAAATTTGCATAATTTTTTCCTCCTGAAAAAAACGGCCAAGTGACAGTTGCTTTCAAGATATCTTTTTCTCTCTCATCGTATGTAGCACTTAAGTCATCTGTTTTTGATCTATCAAAAGATAATTTAGCAGTCGGCGCTAGATCTGATTTAGCACTTATCGTATCTTTTTTTGATTGTTCATACTCAAGTTGAGCAATAATTAAATTTGGATTTTTATTTTTTGATATTTCAATTGCATCACTTAATTGATTAGGTAAATTCAAATTTTGAATTGAAGTTTTATCTAAATCTTCAATATTATTTAATTGGCCAATTATATTTTCATAGTTTAATCTACTTGTTAAAAGATCATTTTCTGCTTGTATTAATTTCGCTTGGGCTCCAGCTAACGATGATTCTGACTGTGCTACATCTGAAAGAGAAATATTTCCCCTTTCGAGTCTTATTCTGTCTGTTTCTACTTGTCTTTCTAATAGATTTACATTTGATCTATTTATTGCAAATTTTTCTTTTGCAGAAATTAAACCTGTGTAGGCATCTGCAGCTTTATACAAAATTTCTTGCTCTTTTTTTAAAAGTTTCGCTTTTGCTAAATTGATACCTATTTTACTTTTAGCTAACTCAGCACCCCTGCCAAAGTCAATCAATGTTTGGGTTATTTTAACTGATCTCACTTCTGGATCAACATCGGTAATTGATGCGTTAGTTCCATCTCTATTAGTGAGTTTGTCTGTGTCCTCTTCGCTTTTAGTTCCTTCCAAAGTTATTGTCGGAAGGTAAGAACTTTTTGATACTTTTAGTTCTTGTTCAGAAATATCTATACTTTGTCTTTCGGCGTTTAATTCTGAATTGTTATCGTAAGCCCTTTTTAACGCATCATTTAAAGTTTCAGCTGAAACACTGCTAATGAAAAAAACTAAAATTAGAAAAATTTTGAAAAATAAGTTCATTTTCTTTTATATACCGCAGATTTGATTTGATGGTTAGTATTTAAATTGAAAACTATTGATGCATATTTAGGCATATATCTAAACATATTTTGAGTAATTCTTTGATAAGTTTGCATGAAATTTAAAACATCTCCTTTGCTCATTATCTTAAAGTTTGATTTAATTTTACTTTTAACCCAAAGTTTACGCTCTTGTTTTAATCTCCATTTTTGTAACAAAGTAAAATTTTTTGCTTTTAAATAAATTAAACAGTTCAATTGTGAGAATAAAATTTTATATTTTGATTTCAGTTGATGATTAACGTATTTTCGCCAAATTTGTTTTTGATCTTTTGCTTTTTCCATTGAATTAATTGTTTTTTTCAAGGTATTATTTTTTTCTGATTGAGCACCAACGCACCACCCTTCAAAAATAACAACATCTGGTCTCTTCTTTAAATCGTACCATTTTTTTTTATTATTCCTATCATCGACAGCTTTATTAAATGATGGTAATTTAAATCTATTGAATTTCTTACTTTTTGACCTTTTAAAAAAATTCAACATCATATTAATATCATGTGTTCCTGGTACGCCTCTAGTTAAAAGCATAGGATGTACTCTTTTTGACAAATTTATTCGCTCTTTTCTTGTTTTATAAAAATCATCTATTGAAATTCTAAAAACATTTAATTTAAAGTATTTTGTTAATATAATTCTGATCAAGGAACTAATTGTTGTTTTACCAGTTCCCTGGCCTCCAGCTAAACCTACAAAATAAGGTCTTTTTTTATTAGCTTTTTTACTTATCCAAAAACATAAAGGAATTAAAAATAATTTGATCATTCGCTCTTTATTCTTAAATTTATCAGCTTTAGTTTCTTGAGATTTAATGAACTTTAAACAATCCTTTTTAACCTTATCAAAGCATAAACCAAATTGTTGCATGAAAATTATTTTTTATCTAACGGATGATTTTGACCATCATTTACAGGAACTTCTTTTATATCAAAAGTATTTATTTCATCAATACATCCAACATTAAATCCTGTCATTGCTGGATTAATTCTTGGATTGTGATGAGTATAAATTCCACAATCAGAACAAAAGTAATGTTTGGCTACTTTTGAATGAAATTGATAAAGTTTTAATTTATCTTCACCTTTTACAATTTTAAAGTCTTCATTTTTTACCATAGACATAACTGCTCCTTTTCTTTTACAAATAGAACAATTACATTTTATTACTTTAGCCAAATCCCCATCTAAATTAATTTCTGCTTCAACAGCTCCGCAATGACAAATTAGTTTTTTCATTTTTGATATTAAATCAAACTATCCTTGGTTGAACTTATCCACAAGCATACAAAATGTAGTTTTGATGTTCTCGTTTTGATTCACTTTTGATTCAATTACGGACTCAAAATACAACCTCTTGCGTGCATTGTATAAATGGGCTATAAATTGGAACAAAACAAGAACATGAAACTAACAGTCCCTTATTATCTACATAAAGCTGGTGCTGGTTTTCCCTCACCTGCCACTGATTATATCGAAGAAGATATCGACTTAAACATGCATTTAATCAAAAATGTTCCAGCAACTTTCATTATCAGAGTTCAGGGAAAATCAATGGTGGATGTTGGGATTAATGATGGTGATTTATTAGTTGTCGATAAAAGTTTAAAACCAAAAAATTTTTCAACAGTTATTGCAAACGTTCATGACGAACTTGTAGTTAAAACTTTAGTTCAAGAAAGAGATAAAAAATTTCTATCATCTGGATCTAAGGATTTTTCTAATAGAATTTTAATTAATGAAGAAGAGGACGTTTTTATTTGGGGAGTTGTGACTTATGTCATCCATTCAACATACTAGAAAACTAGCCTTAGTTGATTGTAATTCTTTCTATGTTTCTTGTGAAAGGTTGTTCAATCCAAGAATAAGAAAAAAACCTGTCGTAGTTTTATCTAATAATGATGGTTGTATTATTTCTAGATCCAATGAAGCAAAAGCATTAGGGATTAAAATGGGTGAACCTTATTTTAAAGCAAAAGATATCATTGCTAAAAATAAAGTTGAGGTTTTTTCGTCAAATTATTCTTTGTATGGAGATTTATCAAGAAGAGTAATGAGAACTCTTAAAAGATTTAATACAGAAATAGAAGTATATTCAATTGACGAAGCATTTATAGACTTATCTAATTTCCCAGACTCTGAAGTTGAAAAAGTTGGAAGAGAAATTAGAGAAACGGTTTTACAATGGACTGGAATCCCAACTAGTATTGGTATCGCTAAAACTAAAACTTTAAGTAAAGTAGCAAATCATATTGCAAAGAAAAAGCAATCAGGTGTTACCAGTTTAATTGGTATAGAAAACTTAGATCCAATTTTAGAAAAAATTGAAATTAATGATGTATGGGGAGTGGGAAGACAGCTTACAAAATTTTATCAAAAAAATGGAATTTATAATGCTAAACAACTTAAGAATAAATCTAATACCTGGATCAAAAAATGTTCTAATGTTTTAAGTTCAAGAACTGCAATGGAACTTAGAGGAGTACCTTGTATCAATTTAGAAACAACACAAACAAAAAGAAAAAGCTGCGTAGTTTCAAGGTCATTCGGCAAAAGAATTGAAAAATTTCAAGAACTAAAAGAAGCAGTTGTAAACTATTGTTTAAATGCATCTGAAAAAATTAGATCAGAGTCTTTAGTTGCAAAAGCAATCACAGTGTTTGTTAGAACTAGTCCTTTCCAAAGAGATTATGGTTATTATTCAAGTGCTAAAACAATTGATTTTCCAATTGCAACAAATAATAGCATTGAAACAGTTAAAACTGCAATTTCGATATTAGAAAGTATTTTCAAAAATGGTTACCGATATCAAAAAGCAGGTGTAATGCTTACAGGACTCCGTAATGATGATGGTAGAAAAAATTTATTTTCATCTGAAAAAGATGAAAAAATAAAAAGCTTAATGAGATCAATAGATAATACTAATTATAGATACGGAAGATCCACATTAAGTCTTGCTAGCGCTGGCGTACATAAAAAATGGAATATGCGAAGACAGTACTCTTCTAAAATAGATACTGCTGATTTTTATTGTCTACCCACTATTAAAGCTATTTAATATTTTCAATATCGTTTATGTTTGACAAGGCTTTATCAAACTCATCCATATTTTCTCTCAATGCTAAATTTGAGACTGAATAAACTGCAATTAGCAAAAATATCAGCGGTATGGCTGTTATAATTGAAGCATTACTCTTTATGAAAAGTATATACAAAATTATGAATAAACCTGAGCGGATTAAAAAAGTTTTTCTAAATACACTAATAATAGAAAGTGAGTGTTTGATTAAATTATAAAAACTCATTTTAGATGGCCCGAAATATCGCTCTCCTCTCTTGGATGGTATTGACATTAAGTTGTCTTCTATTTTTCTTAATGAGCCAGAAAAACTATTCCACGTCGCTTTTTCATTAACCATTTTTTCAACAGAAGATTTGGGTAAACAAGTAAAATTTCCAAATTTAATTGATTTACCTGCAAAAGTTAAAGTTAACAATTTATGTAATTGATAACAAATTTGAAAAATTAAATTTTCTGATCTTTTAATTCTTTCTCCAACAATAGTTCTGCCATTTGAGTTTTCGATTTTACTTAAGAATTCTACAATTTCTTCAGGTCTATCCTCCCCGTCTCCATCCATTGGAATAACATAATCAAAATCCTCTTTTTCTAAAATATATTTTAATCCAGTTGCTATACATCTTGCATGTCCCTGGTTTTTTTTCATATTTAAAATTTTTATGGACTGAATATTTTCAAAATTTTTTTCATCATCTGGACGATCATGATTTGATGCATCATTAACTATAATAAGTGAGATAATGTGCTCTGGATTGATTGGTAAACTATTTATTTCCTCAGTCAATTTTGACACAGATTGCCAATCATTAAATACAGGTATCAAAATTTTAATTTTCATAAGTCATTTTTAATTTCAATATCTTCCCAAACATACATCATCTACACAAATAAATTGAGATGATTTGTTTAAAATTTTTTCATTAACAAATCCTTCCCATTTCGGTCTTGATTTCAAATGATATGATAAGTTACCAGCTTTCCATTCATCACCAGTTACAAACTCAATTTTTTTATCAAAATTTAAATTCCAAGTAATTTGAACTTTTGCAGCAATTTCTCTACCAGGATAATCAGTTCTTTTTTCAGTTTGAGTAATTGAAATATATGAATAAAGAATTGGACTTAAAAAGAATAAAAATAAAAAGCCATATAAAAAAGAATTAATCTTTTTTAAATTTATTTGACTTTTAAATACATATACAAACAAAATACCAAAAAATAAGTAAAAAGGTGTCATCCACATAGTTCTTATTTTCGATCCCATTATTGCAGAAGTAATTAAAATTAAAAAAAATGGCATAATGTTAATAAATATTAAAAATAACATTCTTTTATCTCTTAAATTAATTGTAAATTTTATTTTTTTTATCAATAACCAAATTAAAAATAAAAAAGGAATGAGTATTACAATTTGTTTGACTATAAATGTTATCGGATAACTTAGATGATTAAGTATGTTGGCATCTTCTAATTGAGTTCTATTTAGACCATATGTAATCGTAATAAATTCATTATTAAAAAGCCAAATTAAATGTGGCACTAAAAGAACAAAAAATATTTCAATGCAAATTAAATATTTAAAATCAAATTTTTTATATTTTTTAAAAAAAATTATGTATATAAAAAATAATACAATTGAAAGTAATAAATAAATAAATAGATATTTTGATAGAAAGCCAACCGCTGCAAATAATCCAACTAAAAGACAATCTATAAATCTTATTTTTTGTGTATCATAAATTTTCCAAGAAAAATAAACTACCAATGACCAAAATGGTAATTGGCAAACATTTACGTTAAATTCTGGTGTAGTAAAATTATAAAAATAAATCGACTCTAATAATAATACTGAAATTAAACTTAACTTTATATTTCCTAAAATTTCATACGCAAATTTAAAGACATAATAAAATGCAATAATAACAAAAACTTGGCTTAGTAAATAATAGGCCCAATCTTGAGGGCCAAAAAAATTAAAAAAAACTTCTGAAAAAAAAGCACTCATTGGTGGATGTTTGCTAAATCCCCATTCTAAATTACTTCCCCAAGCCAAAGCTTCAATTGTATCTAAAGGTAAATTTTTATTTGTTAAAGATGGAATCAGTGTCCATATAATCAAATGCGCTAATACAAAAATAAAAAATATATTACTAATATTTCTGTTTAAAACATTCATAAATAAATATTTACAATAATTAAGGTTGCTTGACACCAATATTTTGCTGAATATACTCCCTCGAATTCAAATTTGATATATGCCAAAAACTAGTAAAGTAAAAAAAAAAGGCACAAAAGTTAAATCTAAAACGGCAAAAAAACCTAAAATAAAATCGGTTGCTAAGCCCAAAGAGGTTCTTAAAGGCCCAATAAAAATTTCAAAAACATATATTCCAAAAGATACGGAAAAATATATGTGCGAAAAACATAAAGTTTTTTTTAGAATAAAATTACAAGAATGGAAAAAAGAATTAGTTAAAGCAAATAATGAGGCTTTATACAATGGAAGTATGGATGATAACAGTATTTCAGCAGATATTGTTGACCAAGCTAGTTCTTACACTGATAAAAATGTTGAAATGAAAGCAATCAATAGACAGATAAAATTAATTTCTGAAATTGATAAAGCTTTAATGAGAATAAAAGATGATACTTATGGTTACTGTTTGGATACAGCTGAGCCAATTGGTCTCAAAAGATTGATGGCAAGACCTGTCGCAAAATATACAATTGCCGCTCAAGAAAAACACGAAAAAGACGAAAAGGTTCACGCAGATGACTAAAAGGAAAAAGAAAAAGAAAACTATACACAATCCTATTACTTACAATTTTACTAAAAAATACATCTATTTTTATTATGCTTTTTTTTGGATACTTTTGTTAGTATTTGTATTTACTAGATGAACCCAAAAATAATCTTAATAATACTAATAATTTTGGCTATAGAATTATCAGGCCATGGGATCTTTGCATCACTTTTCAGATTACTTAATTCAATGAATTAATTATGGCAACGGTGGAGTTTCATTTTTATTCATAAATGAAAAGCCTTTTTTAACTGCATCTCTCTCAGAAATTTCAACATACCATCTAGTTAAATTTTTATAATTTTTTAGACCAATATCATGCCATTCATGACGTGCTATCCATGGGAAAGTGCCTATATCGGCAATTGTATAATTATTTCCCGCTAAAAATTTTGTTTGCGATAATCTTTGATCAAGTTCCTCATAAATTCTTTTTGATATCTTAAAATATCTATCTTCTCCAAATTTACTTTTGCCTGGATTATAATGGTGAAATTGATGGTGCTGTCCTAACATAGGACCCACATATCCCATTTGAGCCATCAACCATTGGTTAATCTCTAATCTTTCATCTATGTTGTAAAACTTACCACTTTGTTCTCCTAAATAAATCAAGATTGCACCAGACTCAAAAATAGTTTTGTTATTATCATGATCAATGATCACTGGAATTTTACTTAATGGGCTAATTTTTTTAAAATCTAATTTAAATTGTTCACCTTTCTCGATATCAATTTTAATTACTTTATATTCATAACCTATCTCATCAAGCATTATGCTTATTTTTTTTCCATTAGGTGTATTTGCTGAAAAAAGTTCAATCACTTTTTACACCAAGACGCTCTTTGATAGTTTTTGATGAAGTTGTAAATTCAAATCGATATTTCTCATTTGGCCTTGCTAATTTAAAGCAAGCTCTTGCTGCTAAAGCACCCTCGTGAAAACCTGAAAGAATTAATTTCAATTTCCCAGGATAGCTGCATATATCACCCACAGCATAAATACCTTTTTGGTTAGTTTCAAATTTTTCTGTATCAACTTCTATAGTTTTTTTATCAATGTTAAGTCCCCAATTAGCTATGGGACCAAGCTGCATAATTAAACCAAAGAAACCTAATACATAATCAGTTTTTAGTGTTTTAAATTCTTTATCGTCACTTTTGATATCTATGCTTTCTAATTTATTTTCGCCCTTTATCGCGGTCATTTGATATTTGGTAAAAAGATTTATTTTTCCCTCTTTTGCTAGCTCATGCACCTTATCTACAGTTGCTTGTGCTCCTCTAAATTCATCTCTTCTATGAATTAGATTTACTTTTGAATTTTTTGACAATTCAACCGCCCAATCTAAAGCGCTATCACCACCACCAAAAATGCTAACAGTTTTACCTTCAAACATCTTTTTATCTTTAATTGAATAAAATACTGATTGATTTTCAAATTTTTCACACTCTTTTACAGGAAATTTTCTTGGTTCAAATGAGCCAACACCACCAGCAATAATCACATTTGGAGTTTGAAATGTTGTACCGTTACTTGTTTTAACATTCCAGTTATCTGCTTCTTTTTTTACCTCATTCACTCTTTCACCTAAGTGAAATTTAATATTAAAAGGTTTTATTTGATTAATTAAATTATTAGTTAATTCTTCACCTGTGCACTGTGGTATAGCTGGAATGTCATATATTGGTTTATCAGGATAAAGCTCAATACATTGTCCACCAATTTTGTCTAAGTTATCAACTATCTCACAATCAAGTCCAATTAATTTTAGCTGATGAGCAGTAAATAATCCTGTCGGCCCTGCTCCAATGATTAATGCATCAGTTTTTTTCATAGTTATCCTTGTTTAGATGGAATATTGACAGTAAGACCATCTAATTCATCAGAAACTATTATTTGACAACTTAATCGACTATTCTTTTTTGGTTCAAACGCCATATCTAACATATCTTCCTCTCCATCTTCTTTTTTTGGAAGTTTATTAAACCAGTCTTCTTTGACATAAACATGGCAAGTTGCACACGCCATACCGCCACCACAATCAGCATCTATTCCAGGTACGTCATTTTGAACTGCCCCCTCCATTACAGTAAGACCATTAGCAACTTCAATAGTATAATTTTGATTATCGTGTGTGATATAATTTATTTTAGGCATTGATTGAATATAGGTATAAAAAAAAATAGGGCAAGTATGTCAAACATACTCGCCCTATAAATTTAATTTAAATAGTAATTATCTGCTTCTTGCACCAGCTGAACTTACTGCAGCAGCCCAGATTACTAGACCGAATGCAATTTTGTTTATAAAGTCAGCTAAGTTGTATACTACGTTTAGTGAGTTAGCGTCTACTCCTCCTGTTAGGTAACCAAAAATGTAACCTAATGGGTAAATAGCCCAACCAACTGTTACGATCATTCTCATCGCACCGAACGCAGTTACTAGAGCTTTATTTCCGCTCTTAGCAGCAGCTTTTCCAGCTTCACCTGAGAATATTTCATAAAGAATGTAGATCCATCCAGCCATACCGATTACGAATCCAAGTGTAGCGTTGATGTATCCTGCTTCTCCTAAATATCCACCGATTAACATTACTAATGAACCGATTAACAATCTCCAGAAAATTCCAGAGTTTGCTTTTCTTACAGCTACTAGAATTAAATAGAATTCTATCATCTGTAATGGCACAGTAATTAACCAGTCAATATATCTATATACTGTTGGTGAATCGCCAGTCATTACCCATACTTCTCTCATGTACATGTAATGAATGAAAGCAATACCAGTTACAAGACCTGCAACAGTTACTGACGTTTTCCAGCCAGGAGCAACAGTGTTTCTCTCCATAAAGAAGAACGCTGTAGCAGCCAACATACCCATTGAGATTATCCAAAAAGATATCCCAACGAAGTCATCTTGAGCTAACATTGTAGCAGATGCTGCGTTTGCTACACCAGTCACACCAATTAATGCTGCAACAGTAAGAGCAAACAATTTAAGTTTTTTCATAAAAAACTCCCTCTTTAGTTAGTTTTTACTTATTAGTTTATATAAACTAAGCTTAGGCATCCCTAAGCAAAGATCTGCGTTAGATACCAAATTATATGAGTTATTAGAAGACTAAAATAACACTAATAACCATTGATTTTACTTACTTTTTGAAATTAAATACAATTTATACTTTAAAAATCGAAAAAATGGTAACCATCGAATCAAAAAACTAATGTCAGGCAAATTTACACAAATTTATGACCAATCCATAAAAAATCCTGAGGATTTTTGGAAAAAAGCCTCTGATGATATCTTTTGGTTTAAAAAACCTAACAAAATTTTAAATAAATCAAATCCTCCTTTTTATAAATGGTACGAAGATGGGGTTACAAACACATGTTACAACGCCTTAGACTTTCATATTGACCAAGGCAAAGGTAATAAAATTGCTTTAATTTACGATAGCCCTATTACTGGAAACAAAAGCAAATTCACTTATGAACAATTGAGATCAAAAGTATCAAAGTTTGCAGGCGCACTTAAGGATCAAGGTGTCAATAAAGGGGATCGAGTAATAATTTATATGCCAATGATCCCTGAAGCAGTTGTTGCAATGCTTGCTTGTGCAAGAATTGGTGCCATACACTCAGTCGTGTTCGGCGGTTTTGCTTCAAATGAACTTGCAAGCAGAATTGATGATAGTAAAGCAAAACTTTTAGTCACTGCATCCTGTGGCTTTGAACCTGGGCGAACTGTTGAATATAAACCTCTAGTAGATGAAGCTATTAAACAAGCTAAACATAAAATTAGTAAGATGATTTTATTTCAAAGGAAAGATCATGAAGTTAAATTAAGTGCTCCAATGGAGATTAGTTGGGATGAAGCACATGCTAATACCAAAGATACTGATTGTGTTGAAATGAATTCAAATGAATTTGCTTACATACTTTATACATCAGGCACCACTGGAACGCCAAAAGGTATCGTCAGAGATATTGGTGGCCACATCGTTGCATTAAAATGGACGATGAAAAATATTTATAACATTGATGCGGACGATATTTGGTGGTCAGCAAGTGATATTGGTTGGATCGTCGGTCATTCCTACATTGTTTATGCTCCATTATTCAAAGGATGTACTACTGTGTTGTTTGAAGGTAAGCCTGTAGGAACTCCTGATGCTGGAGCTTTTTGGAAAATCATTTCTGATTATAAAGTTAAATCTTTATTCACAGCACCAACAGCTTTTAGAGCTATTAAAAAAGAAGATCCTGAGGGAAAATTTTTTTCAAAGTATGATCTTAGCAAATTTGAAAGTCTTTTTCTTGCAGGGGAACGAGCAGATCCAGATACTATTAAGTGGGCAGAAAATTTATTAAAAGTTCCAGTAATTGACCACTGGTGGCAAACCGAAACTAGTTGGGCGATTAGTTCAAATTGTACCGGAATAGAAATGATGAAAACTAAATATGGTTCAGCCTGTAAAGCGGTTCCCGGCTACGATGTAAAAATTATCAAATCAGATCAGACGTTAGCTAAACCAAATGAAATGGGAGATATTGTAGTGAAGTTACCTTTGCCACCAGGAACTTTTCCAACACTCTGGAATGCAGATCAAAGATATAAAGAAAATTATATGTCAAATTATGAAGGCTATTATCAAACCTATGACGCTGGTCACATTGATGAAGATGGTTACATCTGGATTATGTCTAGAACTGATGACATTATCAATGTTGCCGGTCACAGATTGTCAACAGGCGCTATAGAAGAAGTTTTGTCAGAACATCAATCCGTTGCTGAATGTGCGGTGCTTGGTATAGCTGATAAATTAAAAGGTCAGTTACCAATTGGATTAATAGTGCTCAAAGCTGGAGTAGAAAAAGATGATGATACCATCTCAAAAGAATGTATTAAAATGGTTAGAGAAAAAATTGGTCCAGTTGCAGCATTTAAAGTTGCAATTGTTATTAAAAGACTTCCTAAAACAAGATCTGGTAAAATTTTAAGAGGAACAATAAGAAAAATTGCTGACAATGTTGAATACAAAATGCCTCCAACAATCGATGATCCTGCTATTCTTGATGAAATAAAAGAGGATCTTATAAAAAATAATATCTTAAAAAGTGCTTAAAACTTACTTATTTTTAATAGGAGCAATTTTTTGTGAAGTTGCTGGTACTATGCTCTTACCAGTTTCACAAAACTTTACTAAATTGGTTCCAACAAGTTTACTTACAATATTTTATTTAACTGCTTTTTATTTACTTACTTTTGTTGTGAACAAACTTCCAATAGCTATAGTCTATGCTACTTGGAGTGGTCTTGGGATATTTACTATAGCAATATTGGGTTACATTTTTTTCAAACAAACATTAGCTTGGCAAGCAATATTAGGATTATTCTTAATTGTTATTGGTGTTGTTTTAGTAAATACCTTTACTGGTAAAATCAATTAAATTGTAAAGGAGTTCCCTCTGGATCTCCTAAAATTTTACCATCTCTCATTTTAATTTTACCCGCAATAATAGTTGAAACTGGTGTTCCTTTAAATTCATATCCATCAAATGGTGACCATCCACATTTACTCTCAATATTTTCATTTTTAATAACAATTTTTTTATTCATATCAACAATAGTAAAGTCTGCATCAAAACCTACTTTAATAAATCCTTTATTCTTAATTCCAAAAATTTTAACAGGGTTTTCACATACTAAATTCATTAATTGATTAAGTGATAATCTTTCCTCATTTATATGATTAAGCATAACTGGCATTAAAGTTTGAACGCCTGGCATTCCAGATGGTGAGCCAGGGTACTCTTTATCCTTATTCTTTTTTAAATGTGGTGCATGATCAGATCCAATTGTATCATTAAGATTATTTCTAACTGCATACCATAATCTATCATAGTGAGATTTGTCCCTTAACGGAGGGTTCATCTGTGCATATGTACCAAGTTTGTCGTAACAATCAGGAGCATAAATAGTTAAATGCTGAGGTGTAATTTCAAAAGTAATATTGCCTTTGTGCTGAGATAAAAAATCAATTTCTTGTTTTGTGGTAATATGAAGAACGTGAGCTTTTTTGTTATATTGCTCAGCTAATCTTACTATTCTCCTCGTAGAGGACATAGCACATTCCTCACTTCTCCATGTAGGGTGCGAATGAACATCTCCCTTCTTTATCAATTTTTTATTTTGGTTTAAAATTTCTTCATCTTCTGAGTGAACTGCAACTACTTTAGAACTATTTTGAAATACTTTTTCAATATCTTTTTCATCTGCAACTAAAAGATTTCCTGTAGAGGATCCAGCAAAAAGTTTTATGCCACAACATCCCTCTAAATCCTTCAACGATGCTAAATCATCTGCATTATCGGCTGTTGCACCAAAATAAAAAGCATAATTACAATACATTCTATTTTTAGCTAAATCTAATTTTCTTTGAAATTCTTTTTTATTTGAAGTTGGTGGATTTGTATTTGGCATTTCGAACACAGCTGTTATACCTCCTGCAACAGCAGCGCGACTTCCTGAATGAAGATCTTCAGTATCAGTAGAACCTGGTTCTCTAAAATGAGTTTGAGTATCTATACATCCAGGGAGAACGGTAAGACCTTTTGCATCAATTAAATTTTTTGCATCATCAGAAATTTGGCCAATATTTAGAATTTTTCCATCTTTAACCGAAACATCTGCTTCTTTTAGCTCACCATCAATATAACACTTTCCATTTTTTATTATTAGATCTAACATTTTAAAGAAAAGTACTTATATTAAAATTAGGTATCAATCAAATATGAAAAATAGTGTTTATATATTAGAAGATAGGGCCATTCTTTATGTCCACGGTTTAGATGCAAAAAATTTTTTACAAAATCTAATTAGTAATGACATAAATAAAGTAACTAATAACTCTAGCTGTTTTGCATCATTGTTGACACCCCAAGGAAAGTTTTTATATGAATTCATTATTGTAAAACATAAATCGGGTTATTTTATTGATTGCGAAAAAACACAATCTGAAGAAATTTTTAATCAACTAAAACTGTATAAAATTAGATCAAAGGTTGAAATTCTCAATTTAAGCAACGAATTCGTGGTTGCAAGTTTTGGGTATGAAAAATATCTAACAATTGATGGATCGAAAGATACTCTGGGTTTTACTATTAGATATAGAGAGGATCCTGTAATTTTAGATCCAAGAAATAGAGCATTAGGAGCTAGATTAATTATAAATTTAGAGAAATTATATTTATCACTCAAAAAATTGAATTTAAAAAACGATAAAATTGAAAACTATTATGATCAAAGTCATAAACTTGGAATTGTTCCAAAAAATTTGAATAAATTAAAAAATAAGTTGTTTGGTATCGAATGTAATTATGAGGAACTTAATGGAATAGACTTTAAAAAGGGTTGTTATGTTGGTCAAGAAAATACCGCCAGAATAAAACTCAAGAATAAGCTTTCAAAAAGATTACTGCCTATTCAAATGATTGACGGTAAACTTGCTGAAGATGAAAAAATTTATTGTAATGATATTGAAATCGGCAAGGTCCTAATTAATGACAATTACCCTTTTGCATTAGTAAAATTTCTTGATAAAAATTTTGATAAAAATCAAACACTTAAATCAAAAAATGGCACATTTAAAATTTTTTTACCTGAATGGCTAAAAATTTAAGTTTTTGGTGCGGCCAGAGAGACTCGAACTCTCATGGACTGAGTCCACACGGCCCTCAACCGTGCCTGTCTACCAATTTCAGCATGGCCGCAAATATGACCCACATTAAATCAATGACAAGCAGGTTTCAAATTGATAAATTTTAATATGGAATTTAATCAAGAAGTTAAGCAAGCAACAGATCCAATTTACCAAAAAATTTCAAAGGTAATGCCTGAAATTGAATGGTCAATTCATGCTCCATATATTCATAAAATTAATAAATTAAAAAAAGTAAAAAATGCAGTCATCCTAGCTCATAATTATCAAACTCCAGAAATTTATCATGGTATTGCTGATTTCTCAGCTGACTCTTTGGCGCTTGCTGTTGAAGCTTCAAAAACTTCAGCAGATATAATTGTGATGGCAGGTGTTCACTTTATGGCTGAGACAGCAAAGTTGATGAGTCCAAATAAAAAAGTTTTGCTACCTGATATGGATGCAGGATGCTCACTTTCTTCCTCAATAACAGGCAAAGATGTTAGACTATTAAAAGAAAAATATCCTGGTGTACCTGTTGTCTCCTATGTAAATACCTCTGCTGATGTGAAAGCAGAAACTGATGTGTGTTGTACTTCAGCCAACGCAGTTAAAATTGTAAAATCTTTAGGTGTCAAAAAAGTAATTTTTTTACCAGATGACTATCTTGCAAAATATGTTGCATCACAAACGGATGTGGAAATAATTTCTTGGAAAGGCATTTGTATAGTTCATGATCAATTTAATGAAAATGAAATTAATAATATAAGAAAAAATAATCCAGGCATCAAAATAATTGCACACCCAGAGTGCCCACCAGAAGTTATAAAAGCAAGTGACTTTGCTGGATCAACTTCAGGAATGATAAATTACGTAAAAGATAATCAACCAAAGAAAGTAATGATGGTCACTGAATGTTCAATGAGCGATAATATTCAAGTTGAAAACCCAAATGTAGAATTCATAAGGCCATGCAATCTCTGTCCACATATGAAAAAAATAACTTTACCAAAAATTTTAGATTGTTTGGAAAATGAGACTGGAGAAATTATTATGGATCAAGAAACTATTGATAAAGCAAGACTGTCGGTAGAAAAGATGGTTGCTATTGGCAGATAATTTTTTGTGTCAAAAATTAAACTTAGTAAAAATTTCATAAAAAATACTGTCAAACTTGCTCTTAATGAAGACCTTTATCCATCAGGAGATATTACCTCAGACCTAATAAAAAAAAACAGGATCGTTAAAGCTAAATTGATACTAAACCAAGATGCAATAGTTGGTGGTTTGTTATTTGCTAAACATACTTTTTCTCTAATAGATAAAAAAATTAGATTTTCTGTAAAAAAAAAAGATGGCTCATTTGCTAAAAAAAAATCTTTAGTTGCTACTATACAAGGAAATGCAAAAAATATTTTAATTGGTGAGAGGGTTGCCTTAAATTTTTTATCTCATATCTCAGGTATAGCTACAAAAACCAATAGATTTGTAAAGTTAGCTGGAAAAAGATGTAGAATATGCTGTACAAGAAAAACAATCCCTTCTTTAAGAGTTATCCAAAAATATGCTGTGAACTTAGGTGGTGGCACTAATCATAGATTTAATTTAAGTGATGAGTTTTTAATTAAAGATAATCATATTGCTAATTCAAATATTCAAGAAATAGTTTTATTAGCGATCAAGAATAAAAAAGGTAGAAAAATTACTGTTGAAGTTGATAATTTAAAACAGTTAAAAAAAATTATTGGTTTAAAATTTAATACCGTTTTATTTGATAACATGAATTTAAAAAATCTAAGAAAAGGGGTCAAAATTGCAAAAAAATTCTATGAAACTGAAGCCTCTGGAAATATTAATTTAAAAACAGTTAAATCATTTGCATCGACTGGAGTTAATAGAATATCAATAGGTAGCCTTACTCACAGTGCACCGGCAATTGATTTTAAATTAGAGATTTAAATTATTAAATAAATTACTTTTTTTCATTAAACACTAAACAAACTCCATTATTACAATACCGTTTGCCTGTGGGCTGTGGACCATCTTCAAAAATATGACCATGGTGAGCGTTACAATTTTTACAATGATACTCGGTGCGAGCGTAACCAATCAAATAATCAGTTTTTGTCTCAAAAACATCTGGTAAAGACTCGTAAAACGAAGGCCATCCAGACCCACTCTCATATTTTGATTTAGAATCGAATAATTTGATACCACAATTGGCACAATGATAACTCCCCTCTCTTTTTTCATTATTTAATTCACTTGTACCTGGAGGTTCAGTTCCATCCTCAAACATTACTAATTTTTGCTCAGCTGAAAGGTTTGGATTTTTTTTCATCAAGTTATAATAATTTAGCACAGGATTGATGTAAAATAGAATGTAATTCTACAAGTTTACTGAAGTCTTTATTATATCCACCACCTAAAACACCACAAAGAGGAACTCCTTTTGAGAAAAAGTTTTCTGTCACGATTTCATCTCTTGATCTTATACCCTCATCAGAAATTTTTAATTTTCCTAATCGATCATTAAAATGAATATCAACACCAGCTATATAAAAGACATAATCAAAATTTTCCTGATTCAATTGATCTAAATAAAACTTAAGTATCTTTAAATATTCTTTATCCTCCATATTATCTTCGAGCTCTACGTCAAGATCACTTTTAGATTTTTTTGCTGGGTAATTTGTTCTTGAATGCATACTAAAAGTAAATACATTCTTATCATTCTTAAAAATATCTGCACTTCCATTTCCTTGATGAACGTCTAAATCAACGATTAAAATTTTTCCAGCAAGCCCACGATTGATGAGATATTTTGCTGCAACAGCCACATCATTGAACACACAATATCCAGCACCACAATCAAAATTTGCATGATGACTTCCTCCAGCAGTATTGCATGCTAGGCCAAAATTTATTGCAAGCTTTGATGCTAAAACAGTTCCACCAGTCGCAACTAAAGATCTTTGAACTACACTATCAACTAGCGGAAAACCAATCTTTTTTATGCCGTTATCATCTAGGGTTTTATTTTTTATTTGATCAATATACTTTTTTGAGTGAGCTCTCATTAGAGTTTCGTCAGAGCATGGATATGGTATGTAAAATTTTTTTGTTATCTTAATTTTTTTTAGATAGTTTGCAAGTTCACCAAACTTATTTATTGGAAATTTATGATCATCACCAATCTTCGCAAAATAATCTTCATGATTTATGATTGGGAGAGTTGCCATAAAAAATCTATCCTCTAAAAATAAATGAATATTTTTTTCTCCAAATTAATTTATATTTTTTTGTAACCAAAAACTTATAAATCTTATTTGTTTTAAAATAATTCGTATTATCTTCATAAATTGAGTTTTGATTATGTATCTCAATAGAAATTATTTTGGGTCTATAAAACTTAAAATTAATTGATTTTAGAACATTCATTTCTTCACCCTCTACATCAATTTTAAGTAAATCTATTTTAATTTTTGAATTGTAGAATTTTTTCAAAAAGTAATTTAAAGTATTAACTCTAATAGATGATGTATTGAAGCCATTTTTAAAATGAATTTTAGCAATATCTTTATTAAGTGTATTAAGCATATTCAATTTTTTTCTAAAAAAAATCTTTTTTTTTCCACTTTTATTCGAAATACCACACCAAATGTTTCTATCTTTTTTCCTAAAAAAATTAAAAAGATCTATAGATAATTCACTTATATCAAAATTCATTCCGTGCCATCCCTTTTTGTAAAGTAAATAAGTATTATTTCCTGATAAAGGATGATAACAACCCACATCTATATAAAAGCCTTTTTTTTGTTTACTAAAATATTTTTTTAAGAAGGTGTCTTCACCTAGTAATGAATAACTTTTTTTTGGAAAAAAAATCTTTGGACGATAAAAAAGATAATAATAGTATCTTAATTGATTTATCATTCTTTAATTAGTCGTATTGGATTGCCATTTACACAAGACTCCAATGCCTCAATCATCTGATTATAAAACAGATTATAATTTTCTGCAGTTACGTAACCAATATGAGGTGTCAACAGAGCATTTGGTAAAAATCTTAATTTGTTATTTTCTGACAAAGGCTCTTTATCATAAACATCTAAACCAGCACCAGCTATTTCATTAGTTGATAAAGCAATAATTAAATCATCCTCATTTATTATAGGTCCTCTTGAGGTATTAATTAAGAAAGATGTTTTTTTCATTTTATCTAATTCTTTTATAGTAATACAATTTCTATACCTTTCACCTCCTTGGACATGAATGGATAAAAAATCTGAGTTAGAAATCAAATCTTCTTTACTACATGGTAAAACTTCCAATTCTTTACATTTATCTAAATCTAAATTTTCACTCCAGGCCATAACCTGCATACCGAAAGCTTTGCCAATTTTTGCAACCTGTGAACCAACTCTACCTAAGCCAATCAAACCTAAAACTTTACCTTTTAACTCTACTCCTACAGTAGTTTGCCAATAACCTTGATACATATTGTCAATCTCCTCTTTAAAATTTCTAGCTAGTCCTAAAATTAATCCCCAAGTTAATTCTGGTGTTGGATTAAGATTTGACTCAGTCCCACAAACTATAATTTTTCTTTTTTGAGTTGCTTCTAGATCAATTGATCTATTTCTCATGCCGCTTGTAATGATAAATTTTAATTTTTTTAGATTATCGACTAAATTCTTAGTCATTGGTGTTCTCTCACGCATAACTAGAAGTGCTTCAAAGTCAGCTAATTGTTCAATTGCATCTGTCTCATCAACAAATGGTTCACTAAAAATTTTAAACTCATATTTTCCTGATAAATTTTCTAAATTTACGAATTGTTCAGAGACATTTTGATAATCATCTAAAATTGCAACTTTAAGCATTTTTAATTTCCTTATTTGATAAAAATAAACCTAATATAATCAAAATTGCTCCAATCAAGTGAAAAAATTGAAATTGTTCATTATAAAAAAATATCGCCATCAAAGTACTGAATAATGGAATTAAAGATAAAAATATTCCAGCTCTATTTGCTCCAATGATAGAAACAGCTCCTGCCCAACAATAATAAGATCCAATACTTGGAAATATTGCAACATAAGCTAAAATATAAAAAAAATTACTACTCATCATAATAATTTTGCCTTGTGTCATATCTAAAATAAATAGAGGCAAAAGAAAAATTAATCCAAATGTGCAAATTATTTGGACAAGAGCAAGTAAAGATACTTCGAAGGTTCTTTTTCTCAAATACGCAGAATATATACCCCAAGAAATAATTGCACCGACCATAAATAAATCTCCTTTGTTAAAATTTAAGGTAAGTAAAATATTTAGGTCAAGTTTAGTAATAATAGCTAAAATTCCTAAAACTGAAATAAGTAATCCAGATATTTGAAAAATATTTGTTTTTTCAATTTTTAATAAAAAACAAACTAAAATTATTGTTACAGGTATTGCGGTATTAAAAAGTGATGCATTAATTACTTGAGTGTAATTTAAAGCGTTATAAGTAAAAGAAGTAAATATACATACACTAGTAGAACCTAGAATAAGAAATAACGATAAATTTTCCTTAATTTGATTTTTTAATTTTAATATCTCTTTATAAGTGAAGGGAAGTAATATTATCCATACTAGGCACCACCTTAAAAATGCGAGTGAATTTGGAGGTATATTTTCTAAGTAAGCAAGCTTTGCTAATGTAAAGTTTCCTGCCCAAAATAATGTTGCACATACTAGCATTATATATGCCTTAGTATTTTGCATTTTATCAACTAAATCTTGTTGAGCTATAAGGATCCAAATTTAGATTTGTATTTTCTTTAGCTATCATTCCAGAAACAATCTTTCCAGATATTGGGCCTAAAGTCCATCCCAAATGATGATGCCCAAAGCAATAGAATACATTTTTATAATTTTTAGACGGCCCCATAACAGGTAAAAAATCAGGTAATGTTGGTCTAAAACCTAGCCACTCATCCTCATGTTCAGGAAGATCTCCCAACATATATTTTGCATTATTAATCAAATTTTTTATTCTTGATTTTGATAAAGGATTACTTAAACCACCAAATTCTACAGTACCTACCACTCTTAATCCTTGTTCCATAGGGGTAATACCAAACCCTCTGTTAGAAAAAATTACAGGTCTACTTAAAAGATGATCGCAATTTTTAAAATGAACATGGTAACCTCTTTCAGTATCAAGAGGTATATTTTCATTTAAATTATCTGTTAATTTTTTTGAAAAAGCTCCACAAGCAACCACAATTCTATCAAAACTGTATCTTTTGTCATCAGTAACAAAAATTGGCTTTTCGTCATCAAACTGAATATCATTAATATTTTTTTTTTCAAATCTTCCACCTTTTTTTAGAAAAAGTTCAAAAAACTTTAGTAAAATTTTTTTTGGATTTCTAGCATGTCGAGCGTATGGATAGTAAACTCCTGCATGATAAAAAGGTTTTATGTTAGGTTCTAAATCATGAATTTCAGATTTATTTACTAATTGTTGTTTTACACCAAGTTCATCTCTTACTTTGATTTCTAATTCTCTACTTTTTAAATCTTTATCATTCCAAATATATAAAATTCCTTTATTTTCAACTAATCCATCTAATTTTATTTCATCAAAAAGCTCATCATAAGCAGGCAAAGCTAAGTCTAAAATTTGATGCATATTTCTTGCTGTATGCATCATTTTATTTTTGCTTGTGTTAAGAATAAATTTAAAAAACCATGGCAGCATTTTAGGAACATAATTCCATTTCAAGGCAAGTGGTCCAGATGAGCTTAATAACATTGCAGGAACATCTGCTAGTACATCAGTCCTATTCAATGATAAAGATGCGTAAGGTGAGAAATGACCTGCATTACCATACGACGCTGCTGGGCTTCCTGGATTGTCTCTATCGAAAATAGTTACTTCAAAACCTTTTTTTTGTAAGAATAGAGCGTTAGATACCCCTTGAATACCTGCTCCAACAATACCAATGTTTAATTTTTTGCTCATAAATCTATATACAATTTATCTCAGAAATAAGTTAAGCGACAAATTATACTTAAGCAATTGCTTGTTGGTTGTGCACTTTGGCACTCATCACTACACCAAAACCAAACATAGTTGCAAGCATTGAAGATCCCCCGTAGGACATAATTGGTAAAGGTGATCCTACAATTGGTAATAAACCTAGTACCATGCTCATATTTATTGTTATATAAACAAAAATTGATGCTCCGAAACTATAACAGAATAACTTTGCAAAATAGCTTCTCGATGATGCACCCACAGCAACAATTCTATAAATTATGATAGCATAAATAAGTAAAAGAAATGCTGATCCAACAAAACCAAATTCTTCTGAAAAAAGCGTAAAAATAAAATCAGTATGTTTTTCAGGTAAAAATTCTAGATAACTTTGAGTTCCTTTTAAAAAGCCTTTTCCAAATATTCCACCAGAACCCACAGCAATTTTTGATTGAATTATTTGGTATCCTGCACCTAACGGGTCGCGGTCAGGGTTTAAAAAAGTCAATACTCTCAGTTTTTGGTAAGGTTTTAAAAATGAAATAATAAAAGGTAGTGAAATTAAAAAACCAAGCATGGTGTAAATAAAATATTTATGATTTACTCCAGCAAACCATAATACTGCGATTCCACTAATAGCAATTAGAAGTGAAGTTCCTAAATCCGGTTGAACTATCACAAGGCCCATTGGTAATATAATAATAATTAATGAAGTTAAGATTGTATAAATTGAGTTTACATTTTCTAATTTCATTCTATGAAAATATTTTGCTAAGCACATAATAATACAAATTTTCATTAATTCAGAAGGCTGAAGATTTATGAAGTAAAGATCAATCCATCTTTGTGAACCCGAGGATTTAATCCCAAATAAATATGTCCAAACCAATAATCCTATAACTGATAGATAAAAGATATAACCAAATAAAAACCAAAATTTTATATTAATAAATGAAAATATTAACATCATTAAAGTAAAAACAATTAATTTTGTAAAATGACTCTTAGTATGAAATAGGATCTTTCCTCCATCTGTAGAATACATTGTAACAAGACTTATAGATCCTAAAAGAACGATGCAAGTTAACAAAATATAATCAAAATTTTTAAATTTTTGAAAAAAACTAAAATTATTACTAGTAAATCTCGTATGTTGGTACATCTTTATATATCCAAATATTTATTGTCATTAATAGAATTTCTCAATACATGACGATCAATAATTAACTTAAATAATTTTTTTGCCATGGGAGCTGCAGTGGTACTACCGTTTCCACCATGCTCAACTATAATACTTAGTGCATATCTTGGATTTTTATAAGGACCATAAGCAATATAAAGAGCATGATCTCTCTCCTCGTAAGGAATTTGAAAAGTTTTTAAATCAAGTTCTCTATCTTTTTCAGTAATCTTTTTGACTTGCGCTGTTCCAGTTTTGCCAGCAAATTGATATTTTGGATCATCAATTCTAGATTTATATGAAGTACCCATTACCTCGTTAGTTGATCCAAACATAGCATCTTGAACAATTCTTATATTTTTTGAATTTTGATATAAAGGAGTAAATTTATCTTGAGGATGTATCTTTTTATCATCTACAACAATGTGAGGATAAATTTTATAACCACCATTTGCAATTTGTGCAGTCATCAAGCATAATTGGATAGGTGTTGTCTGAATGTAACCTTGGCCTATACCAGTAATTATTGTTTCACCGAGTAACCAACCTTTACCTAAAAAATTCTTTTTCCAAGTTGTGTTAGGAATTAAGCCTTTTTTTTCAATTTCAAACAAATCACCAAATACTTTTTCTCCAAGACCAAATTTTTTTGCTGTTTCGCTCAATTTATCAACACCTAATAGGCGCGCAATTTCATAAAAATATGTATCACAAGATTGTTTCATAGCGTTTCTAAGGCTTACAAAACCATGACCTTTTTTCTTCCAACAGTGATAAGTTTGACCATACATCTCTGTTTTACCAGTACATTTGACAGTAAAGTTAGTGTTTATAATTCCGTTCTCTAATGCCGATAATGCTACGATCGGTTTTATAGTTGAACCTGGTGAATAGTTACCTTGTAAAGTTTTATTTACTAATGGTTTCATTGGATCATTTCTGATTAATTGCCAATCATCTTGGCTTATCCCAAAAACAAATAAATTTGGGTCAAAAGAAGGTGATGAATGCATTGCCACTATTGAACCAGTGAAAATATCCATAACACAAATTGAGCCAGCTTTATCTTTTAAAAGTTCATTTGCTAATTGTTGAACCTTTGTATCTACAGTTAATTTAAGATTTTTCCCCTTTTCTCCTTTTTGAAATTCTAATTGACTTATTCTTCTGCCATAAGCATTGACTTCATATCTTTCAATGTCATTTGTACCTATCAGTTTATTTTCAAATGATTTTTCTAAACCAACTTTGCCAACTTTTAAACCTGGCACAAAATTTTTCTTAATCATTTCTGAATTTTCAATGTCCATCTCATTAGCTTGACTTACGTATCCTAATAAATGAGTAAAATTATCTTTATAAGGATAATTTCTTGAAATTGAGATAACAGGTTTTACACCATTTAAGTCATATAAATGATTATTTATTTTTGAGAATTTTTTCCAATCTAGATTATCAGATACAATTAAAGTTTCCCAAGGTTTTTTCTCTTTTTTCTTTTTTAATATTCTTTTAAATTCTTTATCTGATAACTCTAATAAGTCTTTAACTCTATAAATCACATATCTAAAATCTTCTACTTGTTCAGGAATAATATGCAATTGATAAGCTTCAAAATTTCCTGCTATAATGTTTCCAAAATAATCATGAAATTCCCCTCTTACTGGTGCTAATTTCCATTCCCTAATTCTATTTTTATCTGAAAGGGTTAAATATTTTTTATTTTCTTTAATTTGTAAAAAAAACAATCTACTAATTAAACCAATCATTATAAAAAATTTTAGCGATCCAGTAATAAACATTCGTCTGTTTATCGAATTTAGTTTTTTTACATTATCGCTTGAGGAATTAATCATTTAATCCTTTCATGTAATATTTAAATATTGAATAGAAAATTATATAAAAAAAAAAAGTAAATAATGTATTTATAAGATAACTAACTAGAATAAGATCAAAAGAAAAAAACAAAGTTAAAACAGAATAATTGATTGAATTTATAAGACTGATTACAAATAAAAAATAAAACCAATCTTTTATTGGATTAGGTCTAATTGTTATATTTCTAATGTAAGATGTTGCTATACAAATTAAGATATACGATAAACTACTAATACCTAGCGGAAGTCCTGTGACCGTATCATTTACTAAACCAGACAAAAAAACTAAAGAATAATCAAAATTTTTAACATCTTTAATTGTAAAGTAAAAAATAAGTATAAAGGGGAAATTAAAAGAAAAATATCGCAAATTTAGATAATTAAAGTCAAATTCATTTAATACAGATATAAATAGAAACATTATAGGAAACCAAGTATATAATTTATAATAAAATCCTTTCGTTTTAAAATTAATCATCAATCTTACCTTTATTTAAAATACATTTTTTATATTCCGGTGTTCCAATTTTATAACCAGTGCTAAATAATTTTCTTGTTTGACACTTGTGACTATATAATAAATTTAATCTCAAAAATTCTAACTCTTCTTTATCAATATCTATCTGATTGATTATTTTTTTTTGATTAGTAATTTCATTCTTTAATATTGTAATATTTATGTTTAATTCATTTATTTTTGTTTTTAAAAAATCATTTTCGCTTTGAAATTTTAAGTTACTATCTTCAATAATTCTTAATTCATCTTCCAAAATCTTAAGCTTTGCATTTAATGGTGTTTTATCTTCAACTTCACTATTATTAGATTTTTCCTCTACTTTTGTGATTTCTATTTTAGATCCTACGTCAGCAAATACATATTTTAGTTGTGAAAAATCACTATAAAATTCTACATTGTATTCTTTTATATCTTCGTTGACTGAAGATTTTAATCTCCCTATAGGAATTCCACTTTTAAATATTGCACCTGTTCCTGAACTATAAATAATACTTTGTTCAGTAAACTCATCAAATATGCCCTCTTTGATATATTTTATTTGTGCAAAATCTGTTCCTGATCCTGTGATGATAGCTTGAACATTCTGAGGCGCAATAGTAACAGGCACATTTGAATTCAAGTCTGAAAGTAGTAGAACTCTTGAAGTTCTATAGTTTACCTCAATTACTCTACCAACCAAATAAGATTGATCAAATATATTGGTTCCAATTTTTACATTATCTTTACTTCCTTTGTTTATAATAATACTTTTTAAAAAAGGGCTATCATGGTCAACAATAATTTTGGCTAACAGCATCTCTGAGCTTGAGACATAATCATTAATTAATTCTTTTAGTTCTCTATTTTCGTTTTGAATAATTTCATTAGAAATATTTTCAGATCTAAGTTTATTTAACTCATTTTGATCTTCTTTATATTTTTTAAAAAAGGTAGTGTATTCATTTATTTCTAAAAAAGTATTCTTGATGAAATTCTCTGGAATAGAAACTATAAAAGATGATCTATAAACAACTTCATTAATTCCTATTTTGGCATACCTTATTATTTTAAAATCATAGTTTGATAAAATAATCGTAAATAAGGAAATTAAGATTAAAGTAGATAATGAGAATTTTTGTTGAGTGCTTTTTTTTAAAAAAGCAGAACGAATTGCAATTATAAAATCATCTCTGCTAGAGGCCATTGTTTCTAATATTCGGTCAGCATAGTAGAGAATGTTTGTTCTTGATCTAAAGCTTTACCCGTTCCAATTGCTACACAAGATAATGGGTCATCTGCTATATGAACTGGTAAACCAGTTTCTTTAGAAAAACGTTTATCAATATTTTTTAAAAGTGCACCTCCACCTGTTAATGTAAGTCCCATATCAACTAAGTCTGCGGATAATTCTGGAGGGGTACTTTCCAATGCATCTTTAATACCATTTACCATATCTCTCAAGATTCCATTCAAAGCTTCGGCAGTATCTTCTTCAGTAATATTTACTTCTTTAGGTGTACCTGATCGTAAATCTCTTCCTTTTACAGCGTAAGTATTATTATTCGATGGAATAGCTGTTCCTATTTCTTTTTTAATTTTTTCAGCAGTACTATCTCCGATCATAAGATTATATTCTTTTCTCATATAATTTATCATTGCTGCATCCATTGCATCACCAGCAACTCTTAGTGATTTCGAGTATACTAAGCCTCCAAGTGACATCACGGCTATTTCGCTGGTACCACCTCCAATGTCAACCACCATTGAGCCTGTTGCTTCTGATATAGGTAAACCCGCTCCTATTGCTGCTGCAATTGGTTCTTCAATTAATTGAACTCTTCTTGCACCCGCAGCTAATGCGCTATCTTGTATAGCTTTTCTTTCTACAGGTGTTGACCCTGTTGGAACACAAATCAAAATTCTAGGATTTGCAAAATTACTTCCTTTATGAACTTTTTTGATAAAATGTTTAATCATCTCTTCAGTTACTATAAAGTCTGCAATTACCCCATCTCTTAAAGGTCTAATTGCACTTATGTTACCTGGAGTACGACCCAACATCGTTTTAGCCTCATCTCCAACAGCCAATACTTGTTTTTTACCACCTTGATCAACGATTGCGACAACAGATGGCTCGTTCAAAACTACACCTTGACCTTTTACAACTACTAAAGTGTTAGCTGTACCTAAGTCTATAGCCATATCTTGGCTCCAAAGTTTTCTTACTTTATCAAAAATTCCCATCTAAATTCCTCTCATTTTTGCATTTTCTTGCTCCATTGGAGCAGTTTTTTCTCTTTTAATTATCATCTTGTTCAATGCAGCTATATATGCATTTGCTGAAGCAACTAATGTATCTGTATCTGCTGCTTGACCAACAGTTGTTTTACCATTTTCCTCAATACGAACACTTACAGTAGCTTGAGCATCTGTTCCCTCTGTCACAGCATGTACTTGATAGAGCTGTAAATTTACTTCATGCGGGTACAAATTCTTAATACATTTAAATATTGCATCAACTGGTCCATCTCCTGTCTCAGATGCTGATTTAATCTGTCCATCAATATCCAATTTCATATCTGCTTTTTGCGGCTCTCCAGTCCCTGCAAAAACTTTTAAAGACTTTAAAACAATTTTATTAGCTTTATTATCTATAACTAAACTATCATCAACCAATGCAATTATATCCTCATCATAAATATGTTTCTTCTTATCTGCCAAAATTTTAAATTTTCCAAATGCATTTTCAATCACATCATCAGTCAAGTCTGCATAGCCAAGACTTATCAACTTGTCTTTAAAGGCATGTCTTCCTGAATGTTTTCCCATAACTAATGATGTTTGCTTAACACCAACACTTTCTGGTGTCATTATTTCATAAGTATTTCTATTTTTTAGCATTCCATCTTGATGAATACCTGACTCATGGGCAAAAGCATTTTTTCCTACTATTGCTTTATTAAATTGTACAGGAAACCCAGTTACATTAGATACCAGTTTAGATGCTTTGCTTAATAATGTAGTATTAATTCCAGTTTCATAAGGCATCAAATCATTCCTAGTTCTGATTGCCATAACAACTTCCTCTAAAGCAGCATTTCCAGCTCTTTCACCTATACCATTTATTGTACATTCAATTTGTCTTGCGCCTGCTTGAATACCCGCTAATGAATTTGCAACTGCTAAACCTAAATCGTTATGACAATGAGTTGATAAAATAGCTTTATCAATGTTCGGGACATTGTTTAAAAGAGTTTTGATTATTTTTGTAAATTCTGAAGGGACCGTATAACCAACTGTATCTGGGATGTTGATTGTTTTAGCTCCTGATTTAATAGCAAGTTCAACAGTTTTGCACATATAATCCATGTCTGTTCTTGTTCCATCCTCACAAGACCACTCTACATCATCTGTCAAATTTCTTGCATAAGTTACATGCTCTTTAATAGACTCATAAACTTGTTCTGGAGTTTTGTTTAATTTGTGCTTCATATGAAGTGGACTTGTAGATATAAATGTATGAATTCTAAACCTTGGTGCATGTTTTAAAGCTTCATAACATCTATCAATATCTTTTTTAGAGTGTCTGGCTAATCCGCATGGGATAGATTTTTTTAAAACTTTACTTATCGCAGACACTGCCTCAAAATCTCCAGGAGAAGCTATTGGAAATCCTGCCTCAATTATATCTATGCCCAATTCATCAAAAACTCTTGAAATTTGAATTTTCTCTTCAAGACTCATTGAAGCGCCAGGTGATTGTTCACCATCACGCATTGTGGTATCAAATATAAAAACTTTATCTTTATCTGCCATAATAATTTATTTTTGGAAATCATAATACAATCTATATTAGAAAATGCAAAATGTTTGTTAAAATTTAATAAATTATTTATTAACTTTTATCACTATCAACTAATTTCTTCTTAGATATCCATGGCATCATAGATCTCAAATTAGCTCCAACCTTTTCAACAGGATGTTCTGCGAGTTTTGCTCGGGTTGCGAGGAAATTTTTTTGACCATTTTTACACTCATCCATCCACTCTTTGGTAAATTTACCTGATTGAATATCGGCTAGTACTTCTTTCATTCTTTTCTTTGTTTCTTCTTTATTGATTATTCTTGGACCAGATTGATACTCTCCATACTCAGCAGTATTAGATATAGAATAATTCATGTTTGCTATTCCACCTTCATAAATTAAATCAACAATTAATTTTACTTCATGAACTGTTTCAAAATATGCCATCTCAGGTTCATATCCAGCTTCAACTAATGTTTCATATCCATTCTTTATTAATTCTACTAAACCTCCACAAAGGACTGTTTGCTCACCAAATAAATCTGTTTCAACTTCATCTTTAAAAGTTGTTTCAATTATACCTGATCTTCCTCCACCAACGGCTGAGGCGTAAGACATAGCTAGTTCTCTTGCTTTACCTGAACCATTTTGATGAACAGCAAATAAACATGGCACTCCACCACCTTTCTCATACTCACTTCTTACCAAATGACCTGGTCCTTTAGGAGCAACCATAAAAACATCTAAATCTTTTCTTGCTTTAATTAAATCGTAATGAACATTTAATCCATGTGCAAAAGCAATTGAAGTTCCTTCTCTTACTCTTTGTTCAATGTGATTTTTGTAAATTGATGCTTGTAATTCATCTGGGGTTAAAATCATAACAACATCTGCCCACTCTGCTGCATCAGACAAATTCATTACTTTTAAACCCTTCGATTGTGCTTTTGGAATACTCGAAGATCCTTCCCTTAATGCAACGACAACCTCTTTAACACCACTATCTTTTAGATTTAATGCATGAGCATGGCCTTGGCTTCCATAGCCAAAAATAGCAATTTTTTTTTCTTTAATTAGATTAACATCAGTATCTTTTTCATAAAACATTTTCATAATTTTCTCCTAAATGATTAATTAAAAACTTTATCTCCTCTGGTCATGGCTACAGCTCCTGTTCTAGAAATACTTACTAATCCAAATTTTCTTAAACTTTTTGCCATCTTATCTATCTCTCTTCTTAGTGCTGTTATTTGAATAACATTTGATTTTTTTGTTTTATCCAATATTACAGCATCATACTTTTTACAAGCGTTAATAGCTTTTTTAATTTTATTAGTATTGCCAACAACTTTAAACAAAGCCATCTCCTTAAATATCACGCCTTTATCATTTCTCTTAAAATCTGCAACTTTATGAACCGGAACTAGCTTTTTTAATTGTAATTTAATCTGATCAATCACCTGCGGTGTACCTGTAGTAACAATAGTAATTCTCGATATATTCCTTTTAGCATCAACCTCTGCAACTGCTAAAGACTCAATATTATAACCTCTACCAGAAAATAATCCGACAACTCTTGCTAGTACACCTGCTTCATTATCCACCCAAACAACGATTATATGAGTGTCTGATTTTTCTTTTTTTGAAGAAACACTATAAGCTGATTTTGGATTTGCCATGACTAAACTAAAGCTTTTCCTTTGCCAGTAATTTTATTATCCTCTTTTTCGCTTGGACCTAATATCATTTGGTTGTGAGGTTTTCCTGATGGTATCATAGGGAAACAGTTTTCATTTGGGTCTACTCTACAATCAAAAATCACAGGACCATCAAACTCAAC
Source organism: uncultured Pelagibacteraceae bacterium (assembly GCA_902623975.1). Taxonomy (GTDB): domain Bacteria; phylum Pseudomonadota; class Alphaproteobacteria; order Pelagibacterales; family Pelagibacteraceae; genus Pelagibacter. The sequence continues at coordinate 93,228 of CACNVR010000002.1, read as the reverse complement.
CATTTCTTTGATTTTTTCATCTAATTCATCTGGTTTGTCTGCTTTAATACCCTTGCAACCATAAGCTTCTGCCATCTTGATAAAATCAGGTAAAGCCTCAGAATAACTTTCTGAATAATTTTTTTCATGTAACAATTCTTGCCACTGTCTAACCATGCCCATGTACTGATTATTCAAAATAAAAATTTTTATTGGTAAATTATACTGGACAGCTGTCGACATCTCTTGCATTGTCATTAAGACTGAAGCTTCTCCAGCAATATCAATTACTAATTTTTTTGGATGAGCAATTTGTACACCAACTGCAGCTGGCAAACCATAACCCATGGTGCCAAGACCACCTGAAGTCATCCAACGGTTTGGTTTATTAAATTTGTAATGTTGAGCAGCCCACATTTGATGTTGGCCAACTTCTGTTGTTACAAAAGTGTCCTTATGTTTTGTTAATTCATAAAGTCTTTGGACCGCATGTTGTGGTTTTATTGTTTCATCACTATTTTTAAAATGTAATGAATTTTTTGTTCGCCATTTTTGGATTTGTTCCCACCATTTAGCAATCTTTTGTTTGTTAGATTTTTTTAAATCTAAATTTTTCTTTTTTAGAGTTTTATTGATACTTTTAAGTACATCCTTAACATCTCCAACCAATGCTAAGTCAACTTTGATAATTTTATTAATTGATGAAGGATCAATATCTATATGAACTTTTTTTGATTTCGGTGAAAATTCATCTATCTTGCCAGTTATCCTATCGTCAAATCTTGCACCAATATTAATTAATAAGTCACAGTCATGCATAGCATTATTCGCTTCGTAAGTTCCGTGCATGCCTAACATTCCTAAAAATTGATTATCATCTCCAGGATAAGCACCTAGACCTTGTAATGTTGATGTAATAGGAAAACCGGTTAACTCAACAAGCTCTCTTAATACATTGCTTGCCTCTGGTCCTGAGTTTATGACTCCTCCTCCAGAATAAAAAATTGGTTTTTTTGAGTGGTTCATCAAATCTATCAGTTTATCGATATCTTTTTGGGAAAAATGATTTGGTGATTTTCCATTAAGCTTTTTTTCAATTTTAGGTTTTGAATAACCAACTTTAGCAAATTGGATATCTTTAGGAATATCAACTAAAACTGGACCGGGTCGTCCTGTCGTAGCAACTTTGAATGCTTCGTGGATAATTTTTGACAAATCTTTCACATCTTTTACTAACCAATTATGTTTTGTGCATGGTCTTGTAATTCCTGTAGTGTCACATTCTTGAAAAGCGTCAGTTCCAATCAAATGAGTTGGAACCTGTCCTGAAATACAAACTAATGGAACTGAGTCCATATATGCATCTGTTAATGCAGTTACAACATTTGTAGCACCTGGTCCAGAAGTTACTAGAACAACACCTGGTTTTCCAGATGATCTTGCATATCCCTCTGCAGCGTGTCCAGCTCCTTGTTCATGTCTTACTAAAATATGTTTTATTGTGTCATGGTTTTTTAACTCATCATAAATTGGCAAGACTGCCCCACCTGGATAACCAAAAATAAATTCAACGTCTTGATCTTCAAGACATTTAAATACAATTTCAGCACCAGAATATAATTTAGACATTTATGCAATCTAGCTGAAGTTGTGCTTATTGGTCAAGACTAAGTAGAGAATATCTAAATTTTTTTTAAAAAAAGATCCAGGTCATTAGGATGAATTTTGATCCAGTCTGACATGTGGCCTCGACCCCAAGTTCTTTGTCTTTTGGCATATTGCCTAGTCTTTATTGATATTTTCTCAATAACATTCTCAATTAAAATCTTTTTATTAAGAAATTCTCTGATCTCACTGATCCCTATAGCTTTGTTTACACTTTTTTCCTTTGGAATTCTGAGTTTAATAAAATTTTTAACCTCAGGTACAGCTCCGTTTTTTATCATTTCTTCAGCTCTTATATGAATTCTTTTAATCAGCTCATTTCTTGGATAATCAATATAAATTTTCAGAAAATCATTTTTTTCATATTTTGATTGAGTGTTTTTAAACCATTTAAATAAAGATTTTTTTGTAAATAATTTAGTTTCATAAGCACGTATAGCTCTTTGAGTATCAGAGGGTTTTATATATTTTTTTGCCAGTGGATCTTCTTTAATCAGTTTAAAATAAAATTTTTTTGGACCTATTTGATTATGAAGTAATCGGATTTTTTTTCTAAATTTAATTGGTATTGAAGGAATATTAACCAACCCATCTGATAAAGCTTTAAAATATAATCCAGTGCCACCGACTAGAATTGGAACTTTTTTTCTTTTTTTACAATTAGAAATTTTTTGATCAACAAGTTTAAGCCAGTCGCCAGTAGAAAAAGATTTTTTTACACTTAAAAAACCATATAAATGATGCCTGATATTTTTATAGTCTTTTTTATTTGGTCTTGCAGATAAAATTTTCAATTCCTTATAAACTTGCATGCTATCAGCATTGATTATTTCCCCATCAATTTTTTTAGCGAGTTTAATTGCAAATTTAGATTTTCCAGATGCTGTTGAACCATAAATTAGAATAATTTTGGATTTTAAATCCATTATTAATCTAACTTAACACCAATATATCTTCTTTGGTTTTGGCTATTATAAATAACTAGCAGTATAGTTTTCTGATTACTATTTAAAACATTCTTAACTACCTGATTTAAATCATTTGCAGATCTAATTTTTTTCTTTTGAGCCTCTAGGATAATACTATTAACCTCTATTGAATTAAATAATGGACTGTCATTTTTAATCTTAGTTATAACTAAGCCAGTAGTTTGATTGGGCAAATTTCTACTTTTTATATCCTCATTTGAAAGTTTTCTGACAGTAATTTTCAAATTTTCAATTTCTATCTCTTTTAAAGGTATCTTTTTTTTCTCACCAACTTTGAAATCTTCAGAAGTTTCTAATCTTCCAAGTGTTATAGTTTTTATAATTTCTTCTTTATTTCTCCAAATTTTTACTTTTACTTTTTTTCCAACCTGTGTTCGAGCAACAATTATTGGTAATTCTTTCATCTCTTGAATTCTTACCCCATTAAATTCTAAAATTATATCGCCTGCTTTTACACCAGCTTTATCTGAAGGACTATTTTCAGCAACACTTGCAACTAACGCTCCTCTAGGTTCATCTAACTTTTCAACTTCAGCAATTTCTTTTGTAACGTCTTGAATTCGTACACCCAACCATCCTCTTTTTGTTTCACCAAATTCTATTAGTTGATCAATTACAATTTTGGCACTGTTAGAAGGTATTGAAAAACCGATACCTATCGATCCACTTCTTCCAAGAATAGCTGTATTAATTCCAATCACATCACCATTCATATCAAATAATGGTCCTCCAGAGTTTCCAGAATTTATAGAAGCATCAGTTTGAATATAATCTTCATATCTTGTTAAACCAATTGATCTATTTCTTGCTGAAATTATTCCAGATGTAACTGTTCCTCCTAAACCAAAAGGATTACCTATAGCTATAACCCAATCACCTATTCTTGCTTTATCAGAGTTCCCAAACTTTACAGGAGTAAATTTTTCTTTAGTCTCCAATTGTAATACTGCTATATCAGATAAGGGATCTGCTCCCACTACTTTAGCTTTGTACTCTTTATCACCATTAACTCTAACTATGATATCTTCTGCATCCTGAATTACATGATTGTTTGTAACAACAATCCCTTTTTCATCAATTATGAAACCAGAGCCTAGTGCGGAAGATTTTCTTTCTTGTGGAGTTCCAAATTCCTTAAACATGTCCTCAAAAGGAGATCCAGGGGGAAATTGAAATGGAAATGGATTATTTTGAGTAGTTATTATTGTAGTTGTTGAGATATTTACAACTGAAGGCATCAATTTTTCAGCTAAATCAGCAAATGATTCAGGAGGATTTTTGGAAGTTGCACTAGAATATGAACTTAAAACAATTATAAAAGTTAATAAAACTGTTTTTATTTTAATCATATTAATTTTTTACGTAGTAAATTATTATAAAACCTAAAATCGCAAAAATTAAACCTCCAGTTCTTAATTGGCTATCTTTAACAACTTCAAGTTTTTTTAACATACTTTTCATTTTTGATGGAAATATGGCATATAAAATACCTTCAATAAATAAGAACAGACCAAAAGCAATGATCAATTCTTTCATAAAAACGTTTATTCTGTTTTAGGTTTTATATTTCCAAAAAATTTAAAGAACTCACTGTCTGGAGATAAAATTAATGATGTTTCTCCCCCAATTAAAGCTTTTTCGTAAGCTTGCATTGCTCTGTAAAATGCAAAAAATTCTGGATCTTGACCGAAAGCACTAGCAAATATGTTATTTCTCTTTCCATCACCTTCACCCTTCATTATCTCTGATTTTTTTTGAGCATCAGCAAGAATTACGGTTACTTCCTTATCAGCAGTAGATGTTATAGTAACTGCCATCTCCGCTCCTCTTGCTCTAAATTCTTTAGCTTCTCTCTCCCTCTCTGTTTGCATTCGTCTAAAAATAGCATCACTATTTGCTTGAGGAAGGTCAGCTCTTTTTATTCTCACATCAACGATCTTAATTCCGAAATTTTCAGCTTCAGTATTAACACCCTCTTGAATAAGAGCCATTTGTTTCGTTCTGTCCTCCGATAAAAGGGTTTGTAATTCTTGTTGACCCAAAACATTTCTTATTCTTGAATTTATAATTGTTGCTAATCTTGATCTTGCAACCCTTTCATTTCCAACTGAAATATAAAATTTTAGTGGATCAACTATTTGAAATCTTGCAAAAGCATCAACTATTAATCTTTTTTGATCCGATGCAATAACCTCTTCTGGTGGAGTATCTAAATTTAAAATTCTTTTATCTAAATAAACGACGTTTTGTATAAACGGAATTTTAAAGTTAAGACCTGGTTTTAAAATTATTCTTTTTGGATCTCCAAATTGAAGAACTATCGCCTGATTAACTTCTTTTACAATGAAAATAGAAAAAAATGTTACAATACCAATTGCAACTACTATTCCAGCTATAATTTTACCTTTGTTCATTAATTAACTACTTTCTTTTTTAATTCAGGTAAAGGGAGATACGGCACTACACCTGAACCTGCATTTTTTTCAATAATTACTTTATCTATATCGGCTAAAACTTTTTCCATTGTCTCTAAATACATTCTCTCTTGAGTAACAGATTTAGCATTTTTGTATTCGTTATAAATTGCCAAAAATCTACTTGCCTCACCCTCAGCTTTAGCAACTACTTCTTTTTTATAAGCTTCTGCTGCTTGTAATATCTTTGCAGCTTCACCCCGTGCTCTTGGAATTACATCGTTAGCGTAAGCTTCAGCTTCATTTTTAGATCTTTCCATATCTGCTCTTGCAGCTTGCACATCTCTAAATGCGTCAATAACTTGATCCGGTGGGTCTGCTTTTTGAGTTTGCACTTGTGTTATCTGAATTCCACTTGTGTACTCATCTAAAATTTTTTGAATAATCTCTTGCGTATCAGTTTCAATAACTGATCTTCCCTCAGTTAATATTGGTTGAATATCAGATCTTGCAATAACTTCTCTCATAGCTGTTTCAGCTGCTGCCTTAACCGTACCTTCGGGATCTTGAATCTTAAACAAAAAATTTCCTGCATCTTTAATTACCCAAAAAACAGAAAAATCTATGTTCACAATATTTTCGTCTCCAGTTAACATTAAACTTTCTTGAGGAACATCCGCAACACCTCCTGATGAAGAAAATCCACTATCTCTCTCAGATCTAAAACCAATGTCTATTCTATTAACTTTAGTTACTTTCGGTGTTAGTACATTTTCTATTGGAAAGGGAATATGATAATTTAATCCTGGTTGTGTTGTTTTCACAAATTTTCCAAACCTTAAAACTACGCCTTGCTCATCTGGTAGCACTCTATAAAGACCACTTGCTAACCACACAAAACCTAAAATTAATAAAACTAAAACTGCTTGTTTACCTCCAGATGAACTACCACCTGGTAAAAATTTTTTAATTTTTTCTTGGAACTCTCTTATAATTTTGTCAATATCAGGTGGCGTTGGTCCTCTTCCCGAACCATTACCTCCACTACCCCCTGGAGGTCTTCCCCAAGGACTTCCTCCTCTTTGTTGAAAATCGTCCGACATACATTATCTATATAGTGTCTAATTCATTAAAAACAAGTTAAGATCAATTTATGACCGATAAAAAGCCAGAACTAAGTGCCGCAATGAAAAGTAAGGTAGAACCAAAGGTTTTTAAAAAAAATCCAATTAATGGAACAAAATTTACCATAGCTATTTCAAGTGCTAAAGGGGGAGTTGGTAAGTCAACATTTGCAACAAATCTTGCTTTAGCTTTAAAAAAAATTGGATGCAAAGTTGGTCTGTTAGATGCTGATATATATGGTCCTTCAATACCTAAGATGTTCGGAATAGATGAAAAGCCTAAAAGTGATGGCCAAAAATTAGAACCGATTATGAAATATGATATTCAATGTATGTCGATTGGTTTTTTGGCTGATCAACAAACTCCCATGATCTGGCGAGGTCCTATGGTAACAAGTGCAATCAAAACATTTACTCAAAAAGTAAATTGGAAAGATTTAGATTTTATAATTGTAGATATGCCACCAGGAACAGGTGATACGCAACTTACTTTTTCACAAGAAATAAAAATGGATGGTGCAATTATAGTTTCAACCCCTCAAGAAGTAGCCTTACTTGACGTTAAAAGAGGTATCAAAATGTTTGATAAACTTGGAGTTCAAATTTTAGGTTTAATTGACAATATGAGTTCATTTACTGGCGAGGATGGAAAGAAATATGCAATTTTTGGTGAAGGTGGCGTTAAAAGAACAGCAGAAGAATTTAATAAAGAATTCTTGGGTGAAATACCTATTGATCCTGAAGTTGGTAAATTTGGAGATCAAGGAAAACCAATTGTAGAAAGCAATCCAGAAAATAAAATTTCTCAAATATACCTTGATTTAGCTAATAAGATTAAGTCAAATTATTTTAAGAATTAATTAACATTCGAAATTTTTAAATACACTCCATAATCTGGGTCATCTTTAAAAAATTCATAATGACTATCTATATTAATTTTAAAATCTTTTAATTCTTTATCATGTGAAAGTTTAGCTAAACTGTCTTGAAAAGACATAGCATAAGCAGACCTTTGAGAACCTCTGTAATCTAAAGCTATCACGAAGCTATCATTTTTATTGTTTTGAGATTGGTCTCTGGTGTATTTCGTCATTAAGGTTAAACCATTTTCTGAGATAAAATCAAATCCAATACCGCTAATTATATTATGAGTAGAACTCTGTATATCTTTTAAAGTAAAACTCTCACCACTAGATTCATAAGAAAATTTTTGTTTTGAAGCTGGACTCATATCTGCATAATACTCAAAATCAAAATAGGGAATAAAAGATCCAACTTCAAAATCATAAGTATTATCTAAACTTGTTCCTAAAGATGATGTAAAGTTTCCAATATATTGGTCCTCATATTCTAAGTTCAACCCTGTTGATCCAGTTTCTGTGTAAGCTCCTAAATGTGTTATTCCATAATTTATTTTTAATTTAGGTGTAAAATTTAATCGGTTTTTTGAAAATGTATCTCTTAAACTTAAGGAGCCATATAATTGTTCACCGTATCTTTCGCCATCTGTTGAAGCAGAACCACTATTATTTATTAAATTAGAATTGATAAAACTCATACCTAATAAAGAATCAGTAAATCTCTTTTCTCCCTTAGGTTTACTCTCATAAAAAGTAAAACTAAATGAACTCATATCTACAGCACTTCCAAGATCACCAACGTCAACATCATCACTGCCAAATCTCAAAGCAATACCTCTCATTATATTGTCTTCACCTTTTTTATCTGCACCAAGTGTGATTGCAGATGTATTGATATTCTTCGCTGAAGAGACTGAGTCGTCTCCAACTTTACCAATGCTAATACTACCTTCACTCCAAAATGACCAACTTGAATTTTGATCAGTTAAATCATTTGAATTATCATTTGAGAAATAAAGAGGTATTAAAGTATCTGTTAATGAATTTAAAATTTCATTTTTAAATTGAAAATTAATATTTTGATTTGTTAAGTTTATTCTTCCGCTATTTCGTCTTAACCATTCCATACGATTGAGCACTGGATAAGTTGTATGCTGTATAAGTTTTTTTGTAGTTTCAGACTGAGTTTCAATAGAGGCAACATCATCTTTATTTGCTGTTGGATCGATACAATTGATCACTCCAAAACCACAAGTTAAGTTATATTCACTAACAGTTTTATTGCCTGTTTTAAAATCTAAAACAAACATTTTTAAACCATCTGAACTGAATGCTATACCTGAAACTTGCTCAACTCCATCATCTGAAACATCGTAACCCCCTTTTTTTGTTACATTAGATAAATCAAATGGTGTACTTAAATTGAATTCTTGAACTTTATCTTTTCCATGTCCTGTTATATACATTTTAGAACCATCAGAACTGAATGCTAATCCCTGTGGATTGCCTTCAAGTTGTGAAAAGGTTTTACTACTTGTTCCGGTAGATTGTTGCTCAAAAGTAGCGTTTGAAATATTAAAAGGGCTAGTAAGTGAATATTTTTTAATAAAGTCATTCCCAGTTCCATCATAGATAAATAATTTTGTTCCACTATTGTTAAATGCAATATCTCTTATATTCATCTCTCCCTCAAAGTGTGTAGTCACAAAGTCACAAGATGAAACATCATAAGCAGTATCTAATTTATACTCTTCTATTCCTTCTGCTCCAGAATCTGAACCGATTAAAAACATTTTAGTTCCATCTGAACTTAATTTTAAACCAATTACATCTTCATCTTCGTCTGAATGAGTACATTCGTTAGAATTTTTCGTAGCTGTTGAGACGTCAAAACCTACTGTTAAATCAAATTCCAAAACTTTATTTTGGCTTGAGCCAGAGATGAACATTTTGGTTCCATTTGCGTTAAATGCTATCCCATGAGCAATTCTTTGAGCAATATCTTTGTTGTCAACAAATCCACTTACAGCTCCAAAAGCATTAACATTTACAAATATGAAAATGATTATGAAAGTTATTTTTTTTATAAGTTTCATTTATAGTTTTTATTTTTTTTTGGCGGACTATATCAACTTATCTTTTAGATCAAAAGCAGTCATTAACTCATTCCATTCTCGCTTAGATAATCCTGATTTTTCAGCATCAATTTCCTCTCCACCAATCAATTTTTGAATTATCTTTTTGCCTTTTGAGGATACTTCAGTTCCACCCACTCTATAATCCATAAATGCATCATAAGTAATTGGGACCCATTTTTTTACTGTATCAAGCATAGCATCCGCATAAGCTCTTATTTCATATTGTGCATGATGATCTGCTCTTAATCTTAAAAAATTCATTAAGTTTAAAAGATCTGTTTTCCAGTACCACTGAGTATAAGTGTTTAGAGTTAAATTCATTCTTGCAAGCTCTCTAGCTAAACCAACTTGTTTTTCATCAATGACTGAACCATCATATCTTTCATTAAGCATTGTTTCATAATTATCGTATGTTTGTTCAGCATCTTTTTTTAATAAATCTAAAACTTTTTTTGCTTGATCTCCGGTAAGTATATCTCCTCTTCCTTGTCGATTACTTTGGGATTGTGCTGCTAAATTTTCAACAGCAGGTAAATAAAATTCTTTATCTAAAATAGAGTATCTTGCTGAATATTCATTCACATTTGCTGTTCTGTGTCTAATCCATTGTCTAGCAATAAAAATTGGCAGCTTCACATGATATTTTATTTCACACATTTCAAACGGAGTGCTATGCCAGTGCCTCATTAAATATTTAATTAAGCCTGAGTCGGTAGAAACTTTTTTTGTACCCTTACCATAAGAGACTCTAGCTGCCTGAACAATTGATGTGTCATCACCCATGTAATCAATTACTCTTATAAATCCGTGATCTAAAATAGGAATTGCCTCATACAAGATGTTTTCAAGTTCTGCTACTGTAACTCTTTTAGTTTTATTTTCTTGAGACTGTTGATCTTTGATCTCTTGTTGCTGTTCTTTTGTTAATTTCATGAATAATTTATTGAATCTTAATCAATTACTTTTATATTAATCATGTTGGTTTTCCAACTATGACGATAAACGAATTTCGTAATAACCATTACGGACGTGGGGGCAGTACCCACCACCTCCACCATTTACAACTTATGGGGGTGAACTAGATTCGACGGGTGACTAAAGGCTATTCTTTCGTTCGGAATTGTTCCACCGTAACGGGCTAATTTATAATTGCTAACGAAAGTTACGCACTTGCTGCTTAATTAACTTTGTTAATTAAGTAAACGGGGTTTGGGGCACCTGGCAACAGAACGCCCCTTCTCATTTGTTAATTTAGTTTGCAGTATCAACGTTATTTAAAAAATACAACCTTGCTATACGTCCTGTGTACGGGATTTTTATTTAAAATTTATAACTTTTTCTAACAAAACATCGCTGTGTTTTTTATTTTTCATCAGTTTCTGATGCGCTGCTTTAGTATTTAAACAAAGCAATTGCATTGTGGAAGGCATACCTACTTTTGCTAAATCTTTGGTGGTTTTAATTCTTATTTTCCTATCAGAAAATTTAATTCGATTTGATTTTAAGAAACTAGTTAATGTTTGTGCTGCAACAGCAAAATTAACATTTTCTGGAATATAGTCCTGTTTTTCTAACATATATAATTTATTTAATCCAGACGAGGCAACTCCTATGACTTGCCCTTCGTAGTTTAATACTGGACCTCCACTATTACCAGGTTGTATAGCTGCATCAATTTGAATTTGTGCAATATTATTTTCTGGTCCGCTTAATGAACTAACTATACCTCTAGTAAGCTTAACACTTGAACTTAAATCCTGAGAAAGTGGATATCCAAATGCTACTATATCTTCTCCAAAATCTGCACCATAAGAATTGATATTTAAATAATCACCTTGATCATTATTTCCTTTTAATAATGCTAGATCGTTATTTGCATCAGTTGCAATAATATCAAATAAATTAACTTTTCCATTTATTCTTGAAACCATATTTAAACATATTCCTGCAACGTGTTCGTTCGTGATAACATGGCCTTTTTTATCAACGAAAAAACCTGTGCCAGTACCAATTATAAATAGATCATCTCTTATTTTTTTCTTCTTATCTTTATCCTTTTCTTTTTTTCTTTTTTTCGCTTCGGCTATTTTTCTTTTTTCATCCTCAATTTTCTTTTTTTCCTCAGCAATTTTTCTTTTTTCATCCTCAATTCTCTTTTGCTCCTCTTCAGCTATTTTACGTTGTTCTTCTTTTGAGATTTTTTGATCAGTAGAATCAACGTTTAATATTGCATAAAGACTAGGAATTTTATTTTTCCAATTCGAGTTAAAATTTTTACACTTGAACTTATTAATCTCATATTCAGCTTTTTTTAATACTGACTTCGAAGAATTTGGGTATTCTTTTTTAACAGCAAATAATATTGAACATCCCATATCTACTTCGCCAATAGTGGATAAACTCACACCTAGTTTTAAAAAATTTATTGGGGTTTTTGTTGAATTTTGAAAATTTTCATATCCATAAAGATAAGCCTTGGCAGCATCTGTCCAAAGTCTTCTAATTCTAAAAGTCTCTGCGTACCAATATTGAGCATCTCCGGCTAATTGATGCTTTGGATAATTATTTACAAAAATTTTAAAACCATTAGCTGCACTTATATAATCACCAATTTTTAGAAAACTTACAACATATTCATAGAATTCCTCAGGTTTTGAGAATTCTTTTGGATCTTTAATCGATGAATTTTTTTCATTATTTTGTTTTGGTTTTTCTATTGAAGCAATGCCATGTACAATTTTCCTTACATCAAATTTTAGGACAACTTTTCTCCATTTTTCATAATCCTCCTCTGGAAATTCAAATGGTGCACATATCTTAGATGCTCTTATAATGCTTTCAGCAATAACTCTATATGCGCCTTGTCCTGGTTTATTCATTCTTTCTTGATCTAAAATTTTAATATGTGCAAGTTCACCATTTGGAAATAGTGTAAGAACAGCTTCCACAATTAGATTGTCTTCATTGGGTATTCCCATCGGAGTACTCCAACACGTGCTGATACTATCTGATAATTTTTTTATATAAAAACTCTCAGTTTCAGCAACGCTGTAAGTTATGATGCTAAAATAAATAAGTAAAGTTCCTAAGAGCTTTTTCATAGTCCAAGGTTATCAAATCTAGTGACCTGTGACGAACAGATTTTCATACGGTATTTGTACGTGATAATATTAAATTTTGCTAAATTTGATAAAATGTAATTGTTGCAATATAAGGATTATTGAAACAAAGTTCGGGGCACCTGGCAACAGAACGCCCCTTTTAAAAACAATATGTAAAATTAGATTATGCAAACATTAATTATCTTAGTACTTGTAATAGTTGTTGCCTGGGTTCTTTTCAGGCCTTTCTCAAAAAGGGAGATTGATAGATATAATGATAAAAATTGGCCAGATATGAATTTATAAATTAATTCAGATAATTCTTAATCATTTTTTTTTATAAATTTTCCTAAATTTGGTTTGAAATAGTTAGGACCTTTCATTACTTTTCCAAATTCATTATAAATAGGCCTACCATCTTCTCCTAATTTACTCATGTTGGAATTTTGAACTTCATCAAAACATTTATCTAAATCTATTCCAAAGGCATGACCTGCACCATATGTTACATATAATAAATCAGTTAAAGCATCAGCAACTTCTAATAAATCATTATTATCCATAGCCTCCTTTAACTCACTTAATTCCTCTTGAATTAAGCTAATTCTTAACTGATTTATTTTTTCTGTACTTAATGAAGGTTTATTCTTAACTTCTTGGCCAAAAGTTTTCATAAATTCACCCACTTTATTAAAATTTGTCATTTTGCTCCTATAAGTTAATCAAATTTTAATATATAATAAACTTATTACTATCAATGAAATTAAGAAAAGAATTCGACAGTATAGGATCGATAAATGTTCCTAATGATAAATATTGGGGTGCCTCAACACAAAGATCAAAAAAATATTTTGATATTGGTGAATTTTTAGTAAGACCAGTTTTAATAAAATCTATTGCCATAATCAAAAAAGCAGCTGCAAAAGTTCATTCAAAGGAAAAACAAATTGCACCCAATCTATCAAAAGCGATCATTCAAGCATCAAATGAGGTAATATCTGGTAAATTAGATGAACACTTTCCTTTAAAAGTATGGCAAACCGGATCTGGTACACAAACTAATATGAACGTTAATGAGGTAATAGCTAATAGAGCTATTGAAATTCTAGGTGGAAAAAAAGGTACAAAGAAGCCAGTACACCCAAATGATCATGTAAATAAATCTCAATCTACAAATGATGTTTTTCCAACAGCAATGCATATTGCAATTGCCCTTGAGACAAGAAATAAATTACTGCCATCATTGGAACTACTAAACAAAGAATTAAAAAAAAAGATCTCACAATTTAAAAGTATTATTAAGGTTGGTAGAACGCATCTTCAAGATGCAACCCCATTATCACTAGGGCAGGAATTTTCAGGATATCAAGCACAACTTCAAGATTGCATTTCAAGAATTAAAAATGCTTTGAATGAAATATATTTTTTAGCACAAGGTGGTACAGCAGTAGGAACAGGTATAAATAGTAAAAAAGGTTTTGATAAAAAGGTTATTCAAGAGATTAAAAGAATTACAAAAATACCCTTTAAACCAACCAAAAATAAGTTTGCAGCTCTAGCAGCACATGATGAGATTGTAAATTTTTCAGGAACTTTAAACACAACTGCTGTTTGCTTAATGAAAATTGCTAACGATATAAGATTTTTAGGTTCAGGGCCTAGAGCAGGATATGGAGAACTTATTCTTCCAGCTAATGAACCTGGCTCATCAATTATGCCTGGAAAAGTAAATCCAACACAGTCTGAGGCTGTAACAATGGTTTGTGTAAAAGTTATTGGTAACCATAATGGAATTACGATGGCAGGCTCTCATGGTCATTTTGAACTAAATGTTTTTAAGCCGCTTATCGCTCATAACATACTACAATCAATAGACCTATTAGCAGATAGTTCTAAAAATTTTTCTTTATACTGTATAAAAGGTCTTAAGGCAGATAAAGAAAAAATAAAAAATTACTTAGATGAGTCACTGATGTTAGTAACAGCTTTAGCACCAAGAATTGGATATGATAATGCAGCTAAAATTGCTAAAAAAGCTCTTAAAAATAAAACTACTTTAAAAACTGAAGCTCTAAAATCTGGTCTTATAGACGAGAAAGAATACAACAAAATTGTTATCCCAAAAAAAATGATTTACCCTGCGTAAACTTCAAAAAAATTATTCACAAAATTTTTGAAAATAATTTTATTTAAAACTCTTTTTCCTTTTGAATTGAATCTGTCAATTAATTTATCAATATTTTCAAATGATTTATTATCAATTCTCACATTATCAAAATTAATATTTTTTTTTATCAAATTATATACAAAATCAAATTCAATTTTCTTAATATCTTTTCTGTGAATTTTTTTTATTTGGTATGAACTATAGAAATCTTCTATATCTTTTATTTTGAAAATCACTTTACCAATCAAATTGACATCATCATTTTCATAACTTATTAAACTTTCATTAATTGTTATATCTATATCGTCTTTCCATTGAATCATTGAGTTTAAAATTCTGATTTCTCCTTCTTCAATCACAACATTAAAAAATAAGTCATTCAATTCATTTATGTTAATAATATTGTTTACATTAAAGTTAAGATTTACATTCAAATTTGGATTATTAAATATTTCAGATTTGATAAGGTCGAATAAAATCGACTCTTTGTTGAATAAATTTTTTGAACTTAATCCTTCGTAATTAAAATTAGCATTTAAGTAAAATGGCTTAAAATCTACTGACCCATTGTATAAATTATTTTTACTTACAGACTCAAAATTTAATGAATTTTTTTTTAATTCATAAATTAATGAAGTGCTTTTATTTATGAATAAAACATCAAGTACTCCGTTTGGAAAAGTATTTTCATAATTAATTTGATTTTCAATATCTAGTCTGAATTTTTTAGAATTAAAATTAACAAAAATTTTCTTATTAAATTTATCATTTTTAATATCAATTGTAAAAGGGATATTAAATATCTTATTTTTTGCTGACAATATATTTGCAAGTCTATTAGGATCGTAAAAGAACTTACTTTCATAAATTTTATTTATAAATAAAACTTCTTCATTTTTATCTTTAAAAAAAATATTACTGTCTTTTATGACAATTTTATTTTCGTTTGGTTCTGTTTTTAAAAGATCTGAGAAAAACTTTAAATCCTCTTGATAAATTTTAAAATCAACTTTATTAAAAATTAAATCTTTAATTTCAACACTATCCAGTTTAAAAAAGTTTTCTACATCTAAAAATACTTTAAAATTTTTAACAATAGCAATCTCTTTTTCATTCCTCAAAATTGATAAATTTTTAGCTACAAAATGTGGTTTTGGGAAAAGTGCATATCTAAAATTTTCGTTTAATTTAACTTGGATATTATATTTTTTGAGAATTTGATTCTTTATTTCTGTTTGGATTGTTTTTTGATTGTAAAAATTAGGTAATGATAAATAAGTTAATAATATTATAATTATAATTCCAATCACACCAAAGGCTTTATATTTGGTGCTATATTTTGTCTTTTTAAAATTTATTAAAAAAAATCTTAATTTATTAAAATAGTTTTCTAAAGAGTCATTTATTGATAAGAAATGTCTCTTAATTTTTTTTGAAAGAAAATTTTGTTTTGCCATTGTTTTTGGCTAAACTTATAATAAAAAATAATAAATGGTAAACTCTGAATATTTAATAAATCTTAATAAATCCCAAAAAGAGGCTGTTCTTTATACTGAAGGACCCTTATTAATAGTCGCCGGAGCTGGATCTGGCAAAACTAAGGTTCTTACGTCGAGAATTGCAAACATAATTAAAGAAAAAAAAGCCTTTCCAAATCAAATTCTTGCAGTGACTTTTACAAACAAAGCTGCAAAAGAGATGCAATTAAGAGTAAGTAAAACACTTGGATCTTCTGCTATTGGTTTACCTTGGCTTGGAACCTTTCACTCAATTTGTGCTAAGCTTTTAAGAAGACATGCCTCAGCTGTAAATTTAAGTTCAAATTTTACAATTGTTGATACAGATGACCAAATTAGATTAATCAAAAATATCTGTAAGGCAGAGAACATAGATGTCAAACAACTATCCCCTAGATATATTTTAGCAATAATTGATAAGTGGAAGAATAAAGGTCATTACCCCGAAGAAGTTATAGTTAATAATAAAGATATCTATGAAAAAACTATTCTACCAATTTACAAAATTTACCAACAAAAACTAAGAGATCTCAATTCATGTGATTTTGGAGATCTAATACTGCACTCTGTAAAAATGCTTGAAAAAAATAATGATATAAGAAAAATTTATTTAACTAATTTTAAATATATATTGGTTGATGAATACCAAGATACAAATTTTATTCAAAGTAAATGGCTCAATTTACTTACAAATGAAGAAAAAAATATCTGTTGTGTTGGAGATGATGATCAATCAATTTATAGCTGGCGAGGTGCGGAAATCAAAAATTTTTTAGAATTTGATCAGGTTTATAAAAATACAAAAATAATTAGATTAGAAGAAAATTACAGATCTACTCAAAATATTTTATCAGTAGCGTCTAGTTTGATTGCTAATAATCAAAATAGAGTTGGTAAAACCTTAAAAGCTACTATGGAGGATGGAGATTTAATAAAATTAAATTGTTATAAAAATGGTAAAGACGAGGCTATCGGTGTATCTGACGAAATAGAAAAAATAAAAAGTAAATTTTCATATAATAATATAGCTATTTTAGTAAGAGCAATTTTTCAAACTAGAGAGTTCGAAGAAAGATTTTTAAAGATTGGATTACCTTATAGAATTATTGGAGGTACAAAATTTTATGAAAGAGCTGAAATAAAGGATTGCGTTGCTTATCTAAGGCTTATTTATTCTGGCAAAGATGACTTAGCATTTGAGAGAATTATTAACAATCCAAAGAGGGCAATAGGAGAAAGTACAGTAAAATTGATCCATGAATTTGCAAAGAAAAACACTTTAAGCTTAGAAATATCTTCAAAAAAAATGTTGGAACAAAATCTAATAAAACCTAAGGCCAAAATTGGATTAACTACATTTTTAGATTTAATGGACAAATGGAGAGATGATCTAAATAATAAAAAAGTATATCATGTAAAACTATTACAATTAATTTTAGATGAATCTGGTTATTCATCGATGCTAAAGAATAAGAAAGATTTAGAAAATGAAAACAGACTTGAGAATATCAAAGAACTATTAAATGCAATGAAAGAATTTGATAATTTGGAAAGCTTCTTAGAACATGTTTCTTTAGCCACCTCTGTAGATCAAGAATGGGATGGAGAAAAAATTAACATGATGACTATGCATGCATCTAAAGGATTAGAATTTGATGTTATATTCCTACCTGGCTGGGAAGAGGGACTTTTTCCTCATCAAAAATCTATTGAGGAAAAAGGTCAAAACGGATTAGAGGAAGAAAGAAGGTTAGCTTATGTTGGAATAACCAGAGCAAAAAAAAGAGCTTTAATCTCTTTTTCAATGAGTAGGTTCTATCAAGGAGATTGGATGGATAGTATTGCATCAAGATTCATTGAGGAGCTTCCTGAAAAATATTTAGAGAGAAATTCTTTTTTTGATGAAAATAAAAATGAAATTGATGATTTTGAATTTAATCAAGATCAAGATTATGATAATGACGATAATATAAGAAGTCCTGGCTGGATCAGATATCAAAAAAGAATCAAATGATAAAAAAAAGAATCGAGACTTTACGAAAAAAATTTGATGAATTTGATATTGATGGATATGTAATACCTAAAAACGATGAGTTTTTTTCAGAATATGCTCAAAAAGATAGGTTAAAAATAATTTCTAATTTTACCGGCTCTGCTGGGTTTGCGATCATTCTTAAAAAAAAAAATTATTTATTCGTGGATGGCAGATATACAATCCAAGCAAAGATCGAGTCAGGGGATTTTTTTAAAATAGTAAGTTATGAAAAGTTAGTAAATTGTAAATTATTTAAAAATATTAAATTGGGTATTGATCCTTCTTTATTTACTTCAAGTCAAGTTTCAAATTTTTTTTTAAAATTTAATAATGTAAAAAAAATAGAAACAAATTTAATTGATACTATTTTTAACAAATATTCTATCAATTCAAAAAAATTTTTTTCATTAAGTAAGAATGTAGTCGGAGAGGGACATAATAGTAAAATAAGAAAAGTTTCTTCCTATTTAAGAAAAAACAAATCAAATTATATTTTTATTTCAGCTCCAGAAAATGTTGCATGGTTGTTAAATATAAGAGGTTATGATAACCCAAATAGTCCAATACCTAATTGTAGACTTTTTTTAAGCGCAGATAAAAAGATATTTCTCGTTGCAGAAATCAATAAAGTAAAAAAATTAATTCAAGAAAAAAAAATAAGTAAAAAAAGACTTATAGATCCAAAAAAATTTGGTTTATTTATAAACAGATTGAAAAAAGGTAAAGTTATTATCGACTATAGAACCTGTTCAATATTCTACGAAAGTATTTTAAAAAAAAAATTCAAAATACTCAACAAAGAAGATCCAATATATCTTTTGAAATCAATGAAAAATAATAACGAAATTAATAATATGATTTCGAGTCATTTGTTTGATGGAGTAGCTTTAACTAAATTTATTTATTGGATTCAAGTATTAAATAAAAAAAAGATCTCAGAAATAGATGCTCAAAAAAAATTAGAAAAATTTAGAAAAAAAAATAAACAATACTTATATCCAAGTTTTAACACTATTGCTGGATCAGGTGCTAATGGAGCAATAGTTCATTATAGAGCAAAAAAAGGAAATGAAAAAATCATAAACAAAAAAGATATTTTCTTATGCGACTCTGGAGGACAATACAAATACGGAACAACTGACGTAACTAGAACATTATGTTTTTCTCAACCTAAAAAATATATAAAAGATATTTTTACCAAAGTCTTAAAAGGTCATATCGCTGTAGCTACTTCAAATCTAAAAACCCATTTTAACGGCAAACTTATTGATATTAGAGCTAGAAAATATTTGAAAAAAAGTGGTTTAGACTATGCACATGGCACTGGTCATGGTGTAGGTTTTTTTTCAAATGTTCATGAAGGACCACAAGCAATATCAAAATTTAATTCGATTAGATTTAAAGAGGGAATGATCGTAAGTAATGAACCAGGATTTTATAAGAAAGGAAAATTTGG
The DNA here is from genome assembly GCA_902623975.1 of uncultured Pelagibacteraceae bacterium. Taxonomy (GTDB): domain Bacteria; phylum Pseudomonadota; class Alphaproteobacteria; order Pelagibacterales; family Pelagibacteraceae; genus Pelagibacter. The sequence goes on along the minus strand of CACNVR010000002.1, from coordinate 73,783 downwards.
AATAAGAATTGAAAATTTGGTTTACGTAAAAAAATTTAAAAACAAATTGTTTTTTGAAAATTTAACTTTAGCTCCAATAGATAGAAAATTAATAAATTTTAAACTTTTAAGTTCACATGAACAAAATTATCTTTTTAATTATCATTTAAATATTTATTCAAAATTGTCAAAATATTTAAATAAAAATGAAAAAAAATGGTTAACTAGTTTTTTTTAACATATTGAACCACTCTTTTTGAGTGATAATCTTTATCTTTAATTCTTTTGCTGTATCTATTTTTCTTTTTGTAGGCTTTTTACCAATGATTAAATAGTCAAGTTTACTAGAAACATTACTTATTATTGAGCCAGAATTTTCCTCAATTAATGATTTGGCCTCTGCTCTACTAATTCCTTCAAGCTTACCTGTAAGCATAAATGTTTTATTACTTAATAATCCATCAGTTTTTTGTATTTTTGCATCTTCTACAGTGAGGATTTTTTCAAGTTTATTTAAAACTTTTATATTTGTATTATTAAGAAAAAAATTCTTTATTGAATTAATTTGAGTTTCACCGATACCATCAATATTAAGCAACTCATTAAAATTTTTTTTATTTGATAAAGATAAAAAATTTTTTAAAGATTTTAAATTTTTTGATATAAGCTTAGCATTCTCTAAACCGATGTGCCTTATGCCTAAAGCAAAAATAAATCTTTCAAATGTAATTTTTTTTTTTAAATTGATAGAATATCTTAGATTGGCCACAGATTGTTTACCCCAACCATCTAAATTTTCAATTTTTGAATAATCTAAATTGAATATATCTTGTGGCAATTTAATTAATTTCAAATTCCAGAAATTTTCAACAATTTTTTTTCCAAAACCTTCTATATTAAATGCATCTTTAGACACAAAGTGTTTTATCTTTTCAATAGCAACCTTTTCACAATTATAACCCTCGTTTGAACATCTTCTAACAGCATCCTCTTTTTTAGTTGTTAAATTAAAGTCTTTAATAGTTTTAGAACCACATGAAGGACAATTAATCGGAAATTCGAATTTTTTTGAATCTTTTTGCCTTTTTTTTAAATCTACAGAAATTACACGAGGTATTACGTCTCCTGCTCTTTCAACAACCACCGTGTCACCTATTCTTATATCTTTACGTGTAATTTCTTCTTCGTTGTGTAATGTAGCATTTGATACAACAACACCTCCAATATTTATTGGTTTAATCTTTGCCACAGGTGTTAAAGCACCAGTTCTTCCAACTTGGATTTCAATATTTTCTATTATTGAAATTCCACTATTAGCTGAAAATTTATGTGCCACCGCCCATCGAGGTGCATTAGCAACATTTCCAAGTCTTTTTTGTAAACTAAAGTCATTAACTTTATAGACAATACCATCAATATCAAAATCTAACTGATCCCTTTTTTTTTCAATTTCAAAATAATTCTTCATTAAATTTTCCACTTTACTAATTGTCTTATTTAAAGGGTTTGTTTTAAAGCCCCACTCTTTTAATTTTATTAAATAATCATTTTGAGACAATGCCTTTAAGCCTTTTTCATAACCAAAAGTATAAGCAATAAATTTTAATGGAATTTTTTTTGTTTCAGTTGGATCTTTTTGTCTTAATGAGCCTGAGGCAGCATTTCTTGGATTTGCAAATTTATTCGCTAATTTTTTAAAATCACTATTTTGAATAAACACTTCGCCTCTAATATCAATCTCTTGAGGGAAATTTTTTGATTTTATTTTATGCGGAATATCTTTAATTGTTTTTAAATTTTCTGTTATATCTTCACCCTCTTTTCCATCACCCCTTGATAATCCAGTTACAAATTCTTTATTTTTATAAATCAAAGAAGCTGAGATACCATCAATTTTTGGTTCAGCACTATATTCAATTTTAAACCCAACATCTTTATCCAAATAATTAAGAATTTTTTTTTCAAAATTTACAAGATCCTCTTGAGTAAAAGCATTAGCTAGTGAAAGCATAGGCACTTTATGGGTCGCTTTTTTAAAATTTTTTGATGGTTTAAATCCTACAGAATTTGAAGGAGAATCTTTATCTTTTAAATATTTATGGCTTTTCTCTAATTCTATTATTTCATTTTTAAGTTTATCAAAATCGCCATCAGGTATTATGGGTTTGTTTTTTTCGAAATATAGAAAGTTATGATGTTTAAATATTTTAATTTTTTCTTGATATATTTTCTTTATTTTTTTTTTTTCCATTTTAAAAAAAGGATCTTATTTTATCTAATATATTCTTTTCATTTTTCTCTTTTTTTTCTTTTTTAATTTTAGAATAATCCTTGTTGAAAACTCTATAAGACTCTTTATACCATTCACTAGATTGATAATTGTATCCTAAAATTTTTGCATACTTTCTTGCTTCATCTTCTAATCCAATCTGATAATGAGTTTCTACCAATCTGTGTAGAGCTTCCTCAACATAAATTGTGGTATCATAATTTTCTATCACAAATTTAAATCTATTAATTGCCGCAATCCATTTTTGTTTTTTCATATAATGTCTGGCTAAATACATCTCTTTTGCTGCTAATAGATCTTGGATTAACTCTAACTTATATCTTCCATCTAGTGCATAGTCTGAATTTGGATATTGATTTACGATTAAAGTAAAATATTTATCAGCTTGCTCAAGCGGTTTTAAATCTTTCTTTTCATCAATAATGCTATCATAATAATTCATTGCCAATAGATAATAAGCATAATCTAAATTTTTATTTTTTGGATAAAGTTTCAAAAATCTCTTAAGTTCATTTATAGAGTCACTATAATATCCCTGAGTCCAATAACCATAAGCTGCCATTAACGAAGATTTTGGTGCCCATTCAGATTGAGGGAATAATAATTCTGCCTCATTAAATTTTTTAGCTGCATACAAAACATCTCCTTTGTCCAAAGCATTCAACCCAGAGTTATAAGCCTCTATCATTTGTTGCTCCAAACTATCACCTTGTACTTCACTAACAATTTCTTCTTGTTTTTGTGAGCAAGCTGTTATTAGAACAAATAAAATTATAAAAGTTAAATATTTCATTAAAATGAAATTATTTATCAGTTTTTTAATTAAAACTAAACTATTATGCTATAGATTTTAAATGTCTTCTGTTAAGCAATGTATTAGGTACAATTTTTTCTTTTACCTCAAGAACTGAAAAGTTTGTATTATCATCAAACACTTTTCTTAAAAGCTGATTAGTTAAAGAATGTCCACCCTGTGAGCAAGTTAAACTCCCAATGATTTTATAGCCAGAAAGAGATAAATCTCCCATACAATCTAAAATTTTATGATTAACAAATTCTTTTGGATTTCTTATTTTTTCTTTGTTTAAAATCTGATCATCTCTCACTACAATAGCATTATCTAATGAGCCACCAAGAGCTAGATTAATTGATCTTAATTTTTCAATATCTTCATATAAACAAAATGTCCTTGAATTATAAATATCGTCAAGATTGGATTTATAAACATCAATCGAGTTTCTTTGTGTGCCAATTAATGTATTCTTATATTTTATTTCAAAATCTATATCTAAACTAAGTTTACTAGGTTTAATCTTAATATTCTTTTCATCTTTTTCCAATTCAACTTCTTTTTCTATCTTAATAATTTTTATTGGAGTAGTGCTTGTCTCAATTCCAACTCTCAAAATTTCCTTAACAAAAATTTTTGCAGATCCATCTAAAATAGGAACTTCCTGATTATTAATTTCAACTAAAGCGTTATCAATTCCTATACCATAAAGAGCTCCCATTAAGTGTTCTATAGTTGATACCGATACTCCGCTATCATTTGTTATTGTTGTACAGTAAGCTGCATTGCTTACATTATACACGTTCGGTAAAATTATGTTGTCTTTTGAAATGTCTACTCTTTTGAAGATAATTCCTGAGTTAGGTTGTGCAGGTTTAACAGTAAGCAAGACTTCTTTGCCAGTATGAAGCCCTACACCTTTTAACGAAAAGCTGTTTTTAATTGTTTTTTGATTTAACCCTGACATTTAGAAGGGTTTAATACTTCGGGTTCAAATATCAAAAACAACAAATATTACGGTAAAATACAAATTAACTAAAAAGATCAAAGAATCTTTCAAAAAATCCTCTATTTTTCTTACTTTTGTTAACAAATACCACCTCATTTTCATTGCAACCATCAATTATTTTGCCTGCCATATCAAAAAAATTATGTTCATTTTGAGAAAAAAATTGTCTCACGTATTCTGCACTCGCAATTTGATCTAAGGTAATTTGATATTTTTTTAAAATTTGCTCAAAATTTATAATTATATTTTTTGGAATACAAATAAATCTTATATCTAAACAAATAGTATCACATTTTATATCTTTGGGAAAAAAAGAATAGTCAATTTGATCTATTCGGTAATTTTCAATAACCGTATGTATTATTTTTTTATTTTCTAAAGTTTTTTTACACTGTTCCTTTGCATCTTTTAAACAATATACTAAATCTTTTTTTTCGATCAAATTACCGTGATTTTTTTTTTTAATAGAAATTTCAATGGGAATATAATCTTTGCTATCAAAAACAAGGTAAACACCTTGAATAAATTTTTTTATTTTTTTTTCAATTTTAAATACGTTTTCACTTAAAAATTTGTCTAAATATTCAAATCTTAATGTGTCTGAGTTATTTTGAAGCAAAATTTTATTTTTATATATTTCTTCAAAACTAGATTTTTTTTTAACAACGATTTCAATTTTATCAAAACTAATAAATAGAAAAAAATTCAAATTTGCATCACTTTTCATTTACTACAACTTGTTTATTTTGACGAAGATCTATAATTTTTGCATCTTTAAAATTTTCATCATCTAATATTTTAATAGATAAATTTAAAGATTGCCTAAGATTTTTCTTTGGATATCTTATTAAAATTCCTGAATTAGTTTCTAAATCCCATCGACCTGATTGAAAATAAAATAGTTTTTTAATTTCATTAAAATTAAGATCAGAATTATCAATAATCATTTTAAATTTTAAAAATTCTTTAATATCTACGTCACCAAAAATAAACGGAATATCATTAATAACTTTTTTTCCTTCTATATACTTTCCATTGGAGCCAATAATGTATAATTTTCCATTTCTATTAGTAGTCGCCAAAAATTTTGTTTTAATAATCTTTAGTTTTAATGATGAGGGATAATTTTTAAAAATATGATATTTTTCAATTAAATAATTTGAGTCAAAAATTTTTTCTATTTCATCTTTTTTTAAAAAAAACAAATTTTTCATCTTTAAAGAATCTAATTGATTTATTAATTTAATATTTTCTTTTTGTTCTAAACCTGATACTTCAATATTGTTTATTTTAGGGAAATCTAAATTATAGAAATATTTGTTATTTAAAGTTGTGCAAAATAATAATAAAAAAATATATATATAAATCTTTTTACTTTTTAGTGCCAGCATCTTTTAAAATTAATTCAAGAAGTTTAATAAAATTTATTCCACGATAAGCAGCTATCTCGGGAACCAAAGAGAGATTTGTCATGCCAGGTTGAGTATTGATTTCGAGTAAATAAAATTTCCCCCTAAAAAATTTGAAGTCAGAGCGTGTAACGCCTCTACAACCAATCAGATTGTGGGCTTTCAGTGAAATACTCATTATTTTATCATAATCTTTTTTAGATAGTTTAACTGGAATAATATGTTTTGTTTTTGCTTTTAAGTTATATTTAGCTTGGTAATCATAAAATTTTCTTTTTGGTTTTAATTCAATTGCTCCTAATTTTTTCTTACCAATTATTGCTGCTTGTATTTCACGTCCTGGAATGAATTCCTCTATTAATATCTTTTTATAATCTTTTAATCGTTGAATTATCTTAAAAAAATTTGTTTTGGAACAAATAAAAACGTTAACACTTGATCCCTCGTTTATTGGTTTAATTACTACAGGAAATTTTAATTTTTTACTAATAATTCTTGTGAGTTCTAATTTAGACTTATCAAAGGAGTAACTTATAAAGTTTGGAGTACAGATATCATTTTTTAAAAATATTTTTTTTGATAATTCTTTATCCATTGCTATTGCGGATGAGATTACGCCTGAATGAGTATAGGGTATTTTTGTAGTTTCTAATATTGCTTGAATGTAACCATCCTCACCGAATTGTCCGTGTAATGCATTAAATATTATGTTTGGTTTAAATGATTTTATAGCACTAAATAAATTATAATTTGGTTCAGAGAATTTTACTTTATAACCATTTTTTACAAGTTCTCTTCCAACCTGTTTGCCTGTATCTAGACTTATATATCTCTCTTTAGATATTCCACCCGACAATATTAATATTTTTTTTTTCAAGTTATTTTAAAATCTTTATTTCTTTTTCTAAATTAATTCCGGTTTTTTCTAAAACACTTTTTGAAACGTAATCAATCAGCTTCTCCATATCTTCAAATTTCGCATTACCTTTGTTTACAAAAAAATTACAATGTTTTTCAGATATACACGCATCTCCAAATCTCTTATCTAAAGGAACTGACTCCTTTATTAACTCCCAAACTTTTCTATCTGTTTGAGATATGGGATTTTTAAAGGTGCTACCTCCTGTTTTTACTTTAGTTGGTTGATTTTTTTCTTTTTCAATTTTTAATCTCATTACCTCATTTTTTATAGTTAAAAAATTACTTTTAGTACCTTTAAATGAAGCACTTAAAAAAATTAAATCCTCCGAAATATCATTTTTTCTATATGAAAATTTTATATCTTTTGACGGAATGGTTACGACATTTCCAATTTTATCTATTGCCTGTATCGATAGTAAGATATCTTTAAATTCTTTATTAAAGCATCCTGCATTCATCCTGATGCCACCGCCCACAGTCCCAGGAATACATGATAAAAATTCAAATCCACTTAAATTATTATTCATAGCAAAATCTGATAAAGACTTATCTAATACAGAACTTCCAGCAATTATTACGTCTTTACCATGCAAAGAAATTTTACCAAAATTTTTACCTAGTTTAATTACTACACCGTTAAATAAGTTGTCAGATATAAGAGTATTTGAACCTGCACCAAGAATAAAAATTTTTTCATTTTCATCAAGTTTTTTTAAAAAATTTATTAAATCTTTTAAATTATCTGCTTTATAAAAAACTTTTGCCTTTCCACCAATATTAAACCAATTTTTTTTCTTTAAATCACACTCAAATATTAAATCTTTATTAAAATCACTTAACAGGTTTTTTAATTCATTTACTTCCATTACATCAATTGTGGTAGTTTTCTCATCCAATTAGAGATTGATCCTGCGCCCATGCCAATCACAATTTTTTTTCCATAAATATTTTTTTTAATAAATTCAGCCAGTTGATTAAAATCATTTACTAAAAATAATCTTACCTTTGAATTTCTAATAATTTCCTTTGCAAAATTTTTATAACTAAATCCTAATTTAAGCTTTTCTCCAGCAGTATAAATTGGACATAAAATTACTTCGTCAGCATTCTGGAAAGCTAAAGAAAATTCTTTTCTTAAATCTCTCAGTCTTGAAATTCGATGAGGCTGGAAAACACACACCTTTTTATAGCCTTGGTAAACTTTATTAACACCTTCTAATACAACTTTAATTTCTGTTGGATGATGTGCATAATCATCATAAAAATCAACATTATTGTAAGTAAAAATTTTATTAAACCTTCTTTGTACTCCCTTAAAATTTATTAAACCCTTTTTGATATTTTTAATTGAAATACCAACCGTAATAGCAACAGCTGCAGCTGCTACAGAATTTCTTACATTATGAATACCAAGTAATGGTATTCTTATATTCTTAATTCTTATCTTTTTTTTGTTTGGAACATTTACTTGCAAGTCAAACTCTGTATATTTTTTGGCTTGGAAAATTTTTTTAATTAAAAAATTTGCCTCTTTATGTGTTCCATAAGTATAAAAATTTAAGTTTTTAAACTTTCTAATCATCTGATAGTTGATCTGATCATCTAAACAAATAAACGATTTTCCAAATGAAGGAACTTTTTCTATAAATTTAACAAAATATTTTTTTAATTCATCAATTGATTTGTAATAATCCATATGCTCTCTATCTATGTTTGTAATTATAGAATAAGTGGGAGGAATATGAATAAAACTACCATCCGACTCATCTGCTTCAAGTATTGACCAATCACTTTTTCCTAATACAGCTGTATTTTTAATTGAATTTATCACACCTCCATTAATTATAGTTGGGTCTAATTTAGTTTTTTGAAATATTGATGCTACTAACGAAGTAGTTGTTGTTTTGCCGTGAGAACCCACCACAACTATATTTTTCATTAATGAAACTATATGTGCTAACATCTTGCCTCTTGTAATTATTGGTAATTTTTTTCTTTTAGCTTCAATTATTTCAGGATTATTTTTTTTAATAGCTGAGGAGACAACTACAATAGTAGCATTTTTAAGATTTTGTTTTTTTTGACCTATAAATATTTTAATTTTTTCTTTTTTTAATCTCTCAATATTTTTATTTGAATTCAAATCACTACCTTGAACATTAAAACCCTTACCCTTCATTATCAAAGATAGTCCACTCATGCCAATACCGCCAATTCCAACAAAATGGATTATTTCTGTCTTTGCTAATTCAATTTTCATTTATATTATTTAATATTTTTTGATTAACATTAATCCAGGTATTTTGGTAATTTAATTTTTTCAAATTTCTTTTTTTATTTAAATAATCAATTTTTTTTTCTAAAATATGTTTTAAAGTTTTCTCTATTGTTTTTTCAAACAGGTTTTCCTCAATAATCCAACAACAGTCGTTATTTCTGTAAAAATTGGCGTTTTCAAACTGATGATTATCTTTTGAAGTTGGTAGAGGTACAGCTATAAATGGAACATTCAAAAAAGACAATTCAGCTAATGTTGAGGCCCCTGCTCTAGTTATACAAATATCAGTCTGATTTATCATCACCGCTATGTTTTTTTCAAAATTGAAAATTTCATTTTCAATATCATTTTTCAAATAAAAGTCATTCAATAGAGGTATATTTTTTTTACTTGTTTGATGAATTATTTTTAAGGGAATGTGTTTAGAAATATTTACAATAGCGTTTTTTAAATCATTATCAAAAATTTTTGCACCTTGGCTACCTCCAACTACCAGTAATTTAATTTTGTCATTACTATTAGAGGATGACTGTAATTCATAAATATATTTTTTTACCAAAGGAAAAATCTTAATTATTTTTTTTTTTTGATTTTCAGGAAAATTTAGTAACTTATCTGTATAACAAAAAATTTTTCTACAAGATCTTAAAAAAAACTTATTAGCTCTACCTAAGACTTGGTTAGGTTCAATAAGATAAATATCTTTTCTTAAAAATTTTGCAGCAAGAATTATTGGTAAAGACATATATCCCCCAGTTGAAAAAATTTTATCTATTTTATTACGGTTAAGTAAAATTATTGACTTTATGAATAAGAAAAAAATAAAAAAAATGTTAAAAGGTAAAAAAAAAATATTATTCAATTTAGGCATATTTATAATTTCTAATTGAGATAAATCTTTATCAAAATATTTTAATCCTCTTTTATCAGTAGAAATTATTACATTATAATCTTCCCTTAAATGCTCATAAAGTATACAAGCTGGTATCACATGACCGCCTGATCCACCCGTTGTTATTAAAAAATTTTTTTTCATCTTAATAAATTTTTCTTTTTGTTAAATTCAATATTATACCTGATAAAATAGAAATACTTATGATAGATGAGCCTCCGTAACTTATAAAAGGTAGTGTCATACCAGTTGTAGGAAAAAGTCTTATATTTACACCAGTGTGTATAATTGTTTGCATCAAAATCAAACTTGAACATCCTACTAATACTAATTTTGTTTTTTCATTATCTTCTAAATAGACCTTTTTAAAAACTGAATAGATAAATATTAAAAATAACGATAAAATTAAAATTATGGCAATAATACCAAATTCCTCAGAAATAACTGAAATAATATAATCTGTATGAGCTTCTGGAACTCTATTTTTTAGAGTTCCTTCTCCTATACCCTTTCCAAAAAAACCACCGCTAATAATTGACTCAATTGCTTTATCAGATTGAAAATTATGAGTTCCAGTATCACTATCAAAAAAGGAAAAAAGTCTATCTTTAATATATTCAAATTTATTAACAAAAAAAATTAAGTATAAAATTACAGACACTAAAGTAAAAAATAATATTATTAAAGGTAAAATGTTTATTCCTGAGGTAAAAATTAATATTAACCAACTTGAAAAAATTAAAATAGTCTGACCTATATCTGGCTGCATTGCTAATAACAAAGCTATAAAAAGTGTAATTAAAAATGAAAATAAATACTTTAAATATATGTTGTGATATCTTTTATAAGTTAAAGTTAGACTTACAAATATAATTAAAAAAGGTTTAACAAGTTCTATTGGTTGAAATCTTGGTAATAAGTAAAAATCAATCCATCTTTTAGATCCTTTCACCTCAACTCCTATAATTGGTACTAAAACCAATAAAACTGTTGAAATTAAAAAAATCATAACAGAAAATTTATAAAGTTGCTCCTGATCTAAAGATGAAAATAAAAAAATAATTATCAGACCTAAAATGATGAAAACAAGATGTTTAAAAAAAAATGAATAATCATTAGTATCTAATTTGTCTGATGCTATTAATGATGTTGATACTAGTGAAAAAAATAATCCTGTTAAAAACAATAAAATAATGACAGAAAAAATAAATTTATCTAAATTTTTCCACCATTCATAATATTTTCTAAATATAAAATTTTTTATATCCATTTGTGCTTTTTAATAATTTTGTTGAAATATTGCCCTCTATCCTCAAAGTTTAAAAAGCTGTCGAATGATGCTGCACTGGGACTAAATAAGATAATCTTATTATCAACTTTTTGTTTTTTGCTCATATCTGAAATTTTTTTAATAGTATCTTTGAGATTTAAAAAACACTTATATTCAATTTTACCTTTAAGTTTTTTTATGAAAAATTTTTTATTTTTCCCAAAAATGAAAGCTTTGACATTTTTACAATCTTTTTTTGATATTTTAAATTTATCTCCTTTTTTATTAACTCCACCTAATATCCAATAAATATTACCACCAGATTTTAGAAGATCTATTGATGACGAAAAACTAGTAGACTTAGAATCGTTAATTATTGTGATATTTTTTTTTTGAAAAACTACTTGTTGACGATACTTAAGTCCTTTAAAATTTTTTATAGTTTCATTTAATAAGTCTTTTTTAAGATTTATTTTTTTTGATATAGCTAAGACAAAAGATAAATTTTCTTTATTTGTTCTGGTAAAAAAATAATTATTATATTTTTGTTTTATAAATCTGCTTATCTTTTTTGTATCTACCTTAATTAATTTACTTTTATATTTATTTCTTTTAATTTTTTTTGAAATAAAATAGTCATTCTTGTTTATAAAAGCCAAATCACCTTTAATTTGATTTTTTAATAATTCAAATTTCGCGTTAATATAATTGTTTAAAGTTTTATGTCTTTCAAGATGATCAGGTGCTAAATTTAATATAACTGAATACTTCGACCTAAAATACTTGCTATATTCTAATTGATAAGATGAAGCCTCAATTACAAAAATTGTTTTCTTCTTAATTCTTTTTAAATTTAAAATGGGATTACCAATATTGCCGACCAATCTAACATCAAATTTTTGATTTAATAAAACTTCATACATCAATTGACATGTAGTAGATTTTCCATTTGTGCCTGTAATTGTAATGCAATCATTTTTATAAAAGGCATAAAAAACGTCTAAATCAGAGTGGATCTTATTATAATTCTTTTTTAAAAATTTAGATAATTTACATTTATTTATGTCTATACCCGGACTTAAGATTATTTTATCAAAATCTTTGTCAGAGATTTGCTTGTGATTTACAAGATACTTTTTAAATTTTGAAACTTTAATATTGGAATAAAAATCATCATATAAAAAAACATTGTTATATTTTTTTAAAAATTTAAAAGCAGCAACCCCACTTTTGCCAAGGCCGTATATCAAAATTTTTTTATCAAAAAAAATATTTGAAATATTTTTCATTACCTTAATTTGAGGGTAGCTAAGCCAATCATAGCTAAAATTATTGAAATAATCCAAAACCTTATTACAACAGTTGACTCTGGCCAGCCTTTCTTCTCAAAATGATGATGTATCGGTGCCATTTTAAAAATTCTTTTTCCTGTAAGTTTAAAAGAAATGACCTGAACCATAACTGAGACAGCCTCAAGAACAAAAAGTCCACCCGTTATAGCTAATACAATTTCATGTTTAGTGATTATCCCTACCGCACCCAATGATCCACCTAGTGATAACGAGCCAGTATCACCCATAAAAATTTTAGCCGGTGGAGCGTTAAACCACAAAAATCCTAAACAAGAACCTATTATTGCACCACAAAAAATTGCAATTTCTCCTGTTCCCTCAATATAAGGTATTTGGAGATAATCAGAAAAAACTATATTTCCAGTAACATAACTTATGAAGGCAAAACAAGCTGCAACTAATATTACTGGAACTGTTGCTAATCCATCTAAACCATCAGTAAGATTTACTGCATTAGATGAACCAATTATAACAAAAACTGAAAAAGGTATAAAAAACCACCCAAGATTAATAATTAAATTTTTAAAAAATGGAAAATATAAATTAGTAATATCTTGGTAATCTACAAAATAAACATAAAAACTAACTCCTACAATTGCTAAAATAAATTGTAAAAATATTTTTAATTTTGAGGTAATTCCTGAGGAATTGCTAAACTTAATTTTTTTATAATCGTCATAAGCCCCAAGTAATCCAAAAGAAATAGCAATATATATACAAAATAGTATATTGATATTTGATAGATCTCCCCAACATAACACTGATACTAACAATCCTAATAAAATTATAAGACCACCCATTGTTGGGGTGCCTATTTTTTTTACAATATGATCCTCTGGTCCATCATTACGTATTGGATTAAATATTTTTTGATTTGAAAAAAATTTTATAAATGGGCCACCAATTATAAGGACTAATACTAAGGATGTAAAAACCGATAAGCCGGTTCTAAATGTTAGATATTTAAAAACGTTTAAAAACCCATAAGTATCTACGAAATTTAATAAAAATTGATATAACATTAATTAAAACCTTTTATATCTCTAACTATCTTATTAAAACCTGTCGCATTTGAGGCTTTTATCATTAAATAATCATCATTATTTAAATCATTTTTAATCATTTCGATTATTTGATTATTATTAAATAAAACTCTACCTTTCTTCGATTTTGATAATTTATTAAATATAAGTCTTGCCCTGTTTCCTTTTACATAGATTTTGTCAACTTTAGCCTTATTTATTATGGGTGCAATAGCCTCATGTAATTTTTTTGAATGACTTCCAAGTTCCAACATATCTCCTAGTAAAAGATATTTTTTTGATTTTTTCGTTTCAATCTTTTCATAATTAAGTATTGCTGTTTTTAATGATAGAGGATTAGAATTATAACTTTCATCTATTAGATTAATAATTTTTTTATTCATTTTTATTTTTAAAAAATCCCCCCTACCTTGTGGGGCTTGAAAATTTAAAAAATTATTTTTATTTAATTGAGACACATTTATATGGATATTCATTACGGCTATCGTTGCTAGAATATTATAGATGTGACTTGTGAAATCATTTGAAATAAAAAAATATACTTTTAAACTTCTAACTTTAAGATTAATCTTGAAATTTTTTCCTCTTTTTTTAATACTGAGAAATTTTATATCTGCATTTCTATTTTTAATACCAAAAGAAGTTACATTTAAGTTCCTATCTAGAGCTATTTTTTCATGAAATTTATAGAATTTATCATCAGCGTTTAACACAACAAAACCATCAGGATTAGTATTATTTATAATTTCGGACTTTGCTAAAGCGATATGTTTAATATTTTTAAAATTTTTTGCATGAGCATAATTTATGTTGGTAATTACACTAATATCTGGCTTAATAATACTCGATAAATAATCAATTTCTCCTTTTTTATCCATGCCAATCTCCAAAACTCCATAATTATCATTTTGATTTAAATTTAAAAGACTAAGAGGCACACCAAATTTATTATTATAAGATTTTGGTGACATACCGACTTTAGAAACCTTTTTTAATGAACTACTTAATAATTCTTTAAGAGTTGTTTTTCCACAACTTCCAGTTATAGCAATTATTTTTGTACTAATATTATTTCGAAAAACCCTCGAAATATCTGTTAAAAATTTAAGAGTATTTTTAACCTTTATTTGACGCTCAATATCAAGATTGCCTTGAATTCTATTAACGATTGCTATCGATGCACCTTTTTTAAGTGATTGTTTTACAAATTTATTTCCATCATTTTTTTTACCTTTTATAGCAAAAAAAATATCATTTTTTTTTACTTCTTTAGAATTTATTCTTGCACTGTTAAAGTATGTTGAAGAGGGAATTTTCCTATATCTAGACAACTCTTTGAGAATATCTAATTTTAAGTTATTTGATAAATCAAAGTTTTTAACTTTAATTGCATCCAAAATAATTTTTTTATCTGAAAAAAAAATTTTTTTTTTTCCAATTTCTTGAGTATTTTCATGACCTTTACCAGCTACTAATAAAATTTCACCGGTACATAAATTTTTGATTGCTTTCCTTATCGCTTTGGCCCTATTGGAAATTTCTATTATATTGTCTCTTTTTATTCCTCTCTTAATATCTTTTCTTATTTTAGAGGGATTTTCATTTCTTGGATTATCATTTGTTAAATAAATATCATCTGAATATTTATGAGCAATGTAACCCATTTTTGATCTTTTATCTCGATCTCTATTACCACCACATCCAAATAAAATATTAATTTTCTTATTAGGAAATTGTTCTCTTAAATTTACAATGCACGTTTTTAGGGCCTCTGGTGTGTGTGCATAATCAAGTACAACTTTTGACTTATTTTTAATTTTACCAATAATTTCAAATCTACCCTCAACAGGTTTGAGTTTTGGAATAACTTTTAAAATGTTATCAATACTAACATCACTTTTTTTTGCAGCAATAATTGCCATTAATACATTCTTAATTTGTATTTTTCCTATTAAATTTAGTTCAATATTTTTTATTGAATTATTGAATTTGATTTTCAGTTGTTGAGAATTTCCTTTAAAATTATGAGATATGATTTCAAATTTATTTTTCTTATCAGAAAGAGTGTTAAGTATTAAGTTTTTTTCAATTGTAATTTTTTTAATCTTTTCAAACTCTGGTATTTTTTCATCTGTTATGACATTACCTCTTTTTTTTACCAAATTTTCAAACAAGTAAAGTTTCGCTCTCAAATAAGCATTTAGATTTTTATGATAATCTAAATGATCCTGAGATAAATTGGTAAATATTGATGAATTAAATTTTAAACCATCCAATCTGTTTTGTTTCAGACCGTGACTTGATGCTTCCAAGACTACGTTTTCTATTTTAAAATCTTTAAGTTTTCTCAATATTTTACCTAATTGTATTGGATCTACTGTTGTATTAGACAAATTCATTTTTAATTTTTTTGATTTAACCCCAAGAGTTCCAATAGAAGCTACACTCTTTTTATTTAAATCTAATATTTGATAATAGAAATTCGCAATAGATGATTTTCCGTTAGTCCCTGTAATAGCAACAAGATTTCTCGGTCTTTTTTTGAAAATTTTAAATGCTACTTCGGCCAACAATTTTCTAATATTTTTAGTATAAATAAAATGAATTTTATCTTGAAATTTTTTAGATTTTCTCTCAGATACTATTATTTTACACCCTCTTTTAATTACAAAGGGTATGAATTTATTTCCATCAGTTTTATTACCTTTAATCGCAAAAAAGATGTCATTTTTTTTTACTTTAGAGCTGTTAAAAGAAATTCCTGAAAAAAAAATATTACTTATTTTTCTATCAATGTTTGGAAAATAATCTTTTAATAACATCTTCAATTAATCTCACTATATTTTGTGGCTAAAATAGGCCCAATTTTTTCTATAATTTGACCAGCAACCTCAACTGTAGTCCATCCAGCAGTATTGAATGGCGTGCCCTTATATTTAATGTTTGATCCATCTCTATAATGGTAAATATAATTTTTATTTGTTTTTGGTTCATCTAACATTAAAGCCAAAACATATTTCGGTTTAGAGGAAGGAAAAATTGAAACAAAAGAATTTATTTTTTTTTTAGAGTAACCGCCGCTAACAGTAATTTTTTCAGCAGTACCCGTTTTTCCTCCTACCTCGTAGCCCTTTATATTTGCTAATGATGCAGTACCCTCTTTTGTAGTTACTACTTTTCTTAAAATTGGTAATATTTTATTTGAAACTTTTTTATCTAAAATTCTTTTTTTTTTTTCTTTATTATTATTTTCTATTAGACTGGGTTTAATGTCAAAACCTCCATTAACAATTATTGAATAGGCCTTAGCTAATTGAAGTAGTGTTGTTGTTATGCCATGGCCAAATGATGCTGTAGCTAGTGGGCATTTTCCCCAATTAAACTTCATTGGCGTACCCACTTCTTCAATATCAAAATCAATTCTATCAAGGAGCCCTATTTTTGAAAGAAAGGATTTAAATTTTTTCTCTCCTAATTTTTGAGCAATTCTTACTGAGCCAATATTTCCGGACCTAATCAAAATTTGTTCCGCTGTTAAGTCTTCAGGAATATCTTTATCATATTCTTTTATATTAAATCCTGCACATTTTAAAGTTTTCGGTAAATCTAAAAATTTTGTTTCAGGTTGAATTATTTTTTTATCAAAAGCACCTGCTAGTGTGAAGGTTTTAAATACAGACCCAAACTCATAAATACCTTTTGTAGCTCTATTTATGTAGTCTAAATCTGAAATTTTTTTTCGTTTGTTGGGATCAAAATCAGGTAACGATATAAGAGACAAAATTTCTCCATTATCAACATTCATAAGTATTGCTGCACTTCCTTTTGTATCAAAAATATTATTAAACTTTATAAGTTCATTTCTGATCAAAAATTGAATATCCCTATCAACAGAAAGTTTTATTGGTTCCTTACTTTTTTTTAAATCTTCATCCAGCGACTTTTCTAAACCCGAAATACCATTATTGTTATCATCTATTTGACCAATTATATGACTGAATAAATTTTTTGAAGGATAAATTCTTACTAACCTTTCTTGTGGTTGGATTGATTTATCACCCAATTTCATAATTTTTTCATAATTTTCATCAGATATTTTTTTTTCAAACCAAAAAAATTTTTTTGCATCAATTTTTTCTTGAATTGATTTATAATCTTTGTTTGGGAAAATATACTTAAGATTTAGTAATAATTTTTTTTTATCAATTATTTTTTTTGTACTTATTCCAATATCTATTGAACTAACTGTTTTAACTAAATAATTACCATTTCGATCGATAATATCTGCTCTATAAAGTTTATTCGAATAATATTTATTATAATCATTAATTTCAAATTTTACTTTCCGTGAACCAAGGTGTGTCAGATGAATTGAATATATCAGGCAAATTATAAAAAAAATAAAAAAGATAAATGAGATACGATTAAAACTTATGTTTAATTTCGATAGATTTTTTTGAAACAAAAATTCTTCATCATGATTTTCAATTTTAATTCTTAAATCTTTTTTATTATTCATTTGTAAATTTAAATGCTTTTATCTCAAAAAAATTTGATTTTTGATTAAGTAAATTCATTTCATCAATACTTTTTTTAATCAGTAAATCTTCAAAATAAAGGTCTTGAAATTTTAATAATCTTTCAGAAGAACTTAGATAATCATGCTCTAATTTAATATTTTCAAAATCTTTCTTTAAAATTCTGATATTTTCCTTAAGTCCAAAGATTTCATCATCTATTCTTTTAGTTGAATTTTTAATAATCGCTGTGAACAAAATTAAAAAAAATATTAAAAAAATTATCGAAAATTTCTTCATAATTTTTTTCCAATATTTTCTATTTCCACTAAATGATTGAACTTTTTAAATATATCTGTTTCAAAATTATAGAAATTTTCTTTCTTAATTAGATATCTAAGTTTTGCAGAACGCGATGGTGGATTTTCTTTAATTTCTTTATCCGAAGGTTTGATAGGTTTTTTTTCAATCATTCTAAATAAAGTTTCAGCTTGATCAATTTTTGGTAAGTATCTAGAAATACTTTTTTTTTCGGACAAACTTTTAAAAAAATATTTTACTATCTTGTCCTCAATTGAATGAAAAGTTATAACAACTAAAATACCATCTTTTTTTAAAACTTTTGCAGCAGCAATCAATCCATTAATCAATTCTGTTATTTCTCTATTCACAAATATTCTAAGAGATTGAAATATCTTTGTAGCACTATGAGTTTTAAAATTTTTTTTTATTTTAGTTTTTTCAATTATTTGAACCAAACTTTCAGTATTAAGTTTATTTATTTTTCTTTCCTTCACAATTTTAGTTGCAATTTTTTTTGCCTCCTTTTCCTCTCCAAAATACTTAAAAATTTTCTCCAATTCCTTCAGATTTAGTTTATTAACTACTTCATCTGCTGAAAAACTATTAAGTCCCATTCTCATATCTAAATTTCCAGTTGAATAAAAAGACAAGCCTTTATCTAAATCTTTTATTTGTGAATAAGAATATCCAAGATCAAAAATTACTGCTTTTATGTTTTCATTTTTTAATTTTAAATCTTCTAGTTGACTAAATTTTTTATTTTTAAAAATAAATCTATTAGAAAATATTTTTGATATTTTATCGGCACTAATTTTTGTTTTTTGATCTCTATCAAACGCAATAATTTTAGTATTTTTATAACTTAAAATTTTTTTGCTATAACCACCTTGACCAAATGTGCAATCAATAAATGTGCCACCATGCTGAGGGGAAATAATGCTAATTAATTCATTTAGCAGTACCGGATAGTGCTTTGGAATATCCGATACCATGGTGGCTTCCATTTATTTTCTCGAAGACCATTAATTTTTTTGTCTTCTTAAAAATGCAGGTATTTCAAGATCATCCTCTTCATGACCTTCATCTGATAATTTTAACAAATCTTCTGGAGGTAAACTCTGATTATCAGAATTAAACAAATCTGGCTCATCTACATCAACACCAAACTCTTTTAGATCACTTGTAGGCATCTTATCTGTTTCTGATGTATCCATAGCTTCCTGAGCGAATGATACTTCATTTTCATTAGAAACATTTTCAACAATATTTTCTGCTTCTTGATTTTTTACCAATTCCTGATGGTATTGATTATTTACATCATTAATAGATTCATTATTAACATTCTCCTGAATAATCTCATTGTCCAGTTTAAGTGCATTAGCGCCTTCACTGATTGGATTATTACTTGCGTTTGAAAAAGAGAATGATGCTGATCCATTAGTTGAAGTAAAATCTGAATATCCTGTGTTACGATTTTGAATACGATGAACCATATTAATCACAGATTTTGTCTCTGGTTGTTGGCCATCTAAAGATGTTGCAACTATTGATACTCTCATTTTTCCATCTAACTCTGGATCTGTGATTGCGCCAATAATTAGCTCTGCCTCAGGATCTACTTCAGCCCGCACTTTATTTACAGCCTCGTCAACTTCAAAAAGTTTTAAATCTTTTCCACCTGTAATGTTAACTAATAAGCCTTTGGCTCCTTTTAAGGTATAGTCATCAATCAATGGATTGCTAATAGCCATTTCGGCTGCTTGCATAGCTCTGTTTTCACCTTCAGCTTCTCCCGTTCCCATCATTGCTTTACCCATCGACGCCATCACTGACTCGACATCTGCGAAATCAAGATTAATTAAACCAGGTCTAACCATTAAATCTGTTATGCTTTGAACTCCATGCATTAAAACATTGTTTGATAGATTAAATGACTCTTCAAATGTTGTCTGTTCATTTGCGATTTTAAATAAATTCTGATTAGGTATCACTATAATTGTATCAACATGTCTTCTAAGTTCCTCTAATCCTTGTTGAGCTCTTCTCATTCTTGATGGACCTTCGTATAAAAAAGGAAGAGTTACAACTCCCACAGTAAGTATATTTAACTCTTTTGCGGCTCTTGCAATTACATGAGCAGCACCTGTTCCTGTGCCACCGCCCATGCCTGCAGCTATAAAAACCATATTTGCACCCTGTAGTATATTTACTATATCGTTTAAAGACTCATCAGCAGCTGCTTGGCCTATATCAAGTTTTGCACCTGCTCCTAAACCTTTCGTTAAATTGAGACCAATCTGTATTTTTGATTTTGCTTTACTATGTTTTAAATCTTGTGCATCGGTATTTACAGCAATAAATTCTACCCCCTGCATACCATTATCGATCATTTCATTAATAGCGTTTCCTCCTGCTCCGCCGATCCCCATTACCAATAATCTTGGTTGTAATTCTTTTATTTCCGGTATTTTAAAATTAATTGTCATCTTTTATCCCCCTCGTTATTTATTAAATTGTTGCTCCCATTTAAGACTTGCACGATTTAAATTTGCTTTTTTTCTTGCATTAACCTTAAATTTTTCAAACATTGTTGGTTCCCATATTTGAAATGTTTTACCTTGACCAACAAAGACCATGCTATTTTTGATTTTTGCATGTTTTAATAATTTTGAAGTAAGTGAAATTCTTCCCTCACTATCAAATTGTAAATTTGTGCTTTCTGATAAAATTGATGTTGCAAAAAAATCTCTTTTTTCCTCAAAAGGATTTAAAGAGTCTATTGTATTTGAAATTTTTTCTAATCTATCTTGAGGCCATGCTTCTATTGATTGATTATTAAAAGATGGATAACAAATTACGCCGTTATATCCCAAATTGGATAAATATGCTCTATAACTTGCAGGCACCGACACCCTTCCTTTTTTGTCCAATTTGTTTTCGTAGGTCGATAAAAACATAAACCATAAAGTTCTATAAATCCCATATTTGGGAATTTATGGGACATTATGGGTTTTTTTATAAAGAGTCAATACATACAATTTATAATTTAATTGGGTCGTTTTAATCATGAAAATGAATCAAAACGAGAACATTTAAATTGAAAATTTAGAAGATGGCCAGATAAACTATAAGCCGGGTTCTGTCATTTAAACTTATCATTTGTCTAGGCTTAAAATCACTTTTAAGCTCAAGCAACTAACCCTGATGACTAGCCAAGGATGGCTTTTAGTTTTTCAACAATGTCATCTCTACTTAGTCTTGCTCCCAGTGGGGTTTTCCAGCGTTCATTGTTACCAATAGAACCGGTGTGCTCTTACCACACCTTTTCACCCTTGCCATGTTATGGCGGTTTATTTTCTGTGGCACTATCCCTAGGGTTTCCCCCGCCAGGTATTACCTGGCACTGTATCCTTGTAGAGCCCGGACTTTCCTCTTTAAAATTTTTTAAAGCGATAAGTCATTTATCTGGCAACACCAATTTATAAATTTCTCATAAAACTTCAAGAAAAATTATCAATTAATAACTATATTTTTACTTATTAAATAACATTCTTTATCTATTTTACCATCGACTAAGTCTTGTCTAAATCTTCTTTGGAAAGCTTTTGTTAGTATTATTTCATTTTTTTTAAATCCGATTTTTTTAACTTTTGAGTATCCTATTCTGTAAAGGTTTCTCATAAAATTTTTTCTACTTTTAATATTGATCTGTTGTTTTCTAAATCTTTTTATTTTCGACAGATTTAAACTATGCCAAATACATAAATTTTTTTTTGCTAAATCTTGCCATGGAAATTTTTCTCCAGGATCTATTTTACGATCAGGCGCTATATCAGAATGGCCCAAAACATTTTGTTTTTTAATCTTATACTCTTTAATTAAATATTTAAGTAATTTTTTTAAAACAACTATTTGCTTAGTGCTAAAGTGCGTGTATCTATTTGAGTGCCCTGGATTATTTATTTCAATTCCAATTGATTGTTTGTTTAAAAACTTTTGTTTTCTCCAACTAGACAAACCTGCGTGCCATGCTTCATATAAATCTGGAACAAGGTTAATTATTTGACCATTATTTTTTATGAAATAATGAGAGCTAACTTTTGACTTGTGATCACATAGTTTTTTTATTGCATTATTTTCACTTTTCATTCCTGTATAATGAATGATTATAAATTTAATTATTTTTTTTCTTCTTTTTGGTAAACTAAAGTTAATTGAATAATATTTCGTCAAATTTAAGCCCATTTTTAAGCTCATTTTATGAATAAGTTAATTTACATTGCTAATTTATATAATATAAGTGCCTATATGTTGAAAAAATTTGTGATTGTAGTTTTTACAACTTTTGCGCTAACTTTGAATGTTAGTGCATCTTCAGATGGTGATTTAATCCTAAAAAAAAATGATCCTTCAGAAGTAAAAGATTGTTTTGAGGGTCTTAATAGGGCAACTTTTGCTTTCAACCAAGCTTTAGATGGAATAATATTTAAACCCGTTGCTAAAGTTTATAGAGTCTTACCATCTCCAGTAAGGTCAGGGGTAAGTAATTCATTAGATAATCTTTCGAACCTAATTACAATTCCAAATAACATTCTACAGGGAGAATTCAAAGAGGCTGGAACTAATACTGGAAGATTTTTAATAAACACAACTGTAGGTGTTTTAGGTTTTATAGATGTTGCTAAACACATTGGTTTTCCAGAATATAAAAAAGAAGATTACGGACAATCTTTAGCTAGCCACGGTGTAGGACCTGGTTGCTATATTGTTTTACCAGTTTTAGGGCCTAGCACAGCTAGAGATACCATAGGATCAACTCTTAACTTTTTAGGTGGAGACCCATGGTATAATGTTACAGTAAATAATGACACTCATTATTTTAGAGATGTAGACTATTATGCCTCAAAAATAACATCTGGTGTAGATTTTAGAGCAAAAAACTATAATGAAATTGAAAGTTTGAAAAAAAACTCTGTTGATTTTTATGCTTCAGTAAAAAGTTTATATTTACAAGACAGACAGCAGAAGATTTTAAATTCAAAGAAAATTACAGAGACCCAAAATGATAGTGATTGGGAAGAAATAGATAGTCAATAATAATCAGTCTCAAATATAATGAAAATAAAAAATCTTGCATTGATAATTATTATTTCATCTATTTTTATAAATAATTCTTATGCTATAGAGCCTGATGTCTTTGTAAAATCAACCTTAAATAGAGCAACCAAGGTATTGTCTGATGATATTACAAAAGATCAAAAAATAGATGAATTAAAAAAAATTGCAATAGATACGGTTGATATTGAGAGAATTGGATTTTACACTCTTGGACCAGTAAGAAAAACGTTAACTGAGGAGCAAAAGAAAAATTATTCTAAACTGTTTAACGAATATTTTCTTACCAGTTTTTCAAATAGATTAGTAGAATATTCTGATCCCAAAATTGAAATTTATGACAAAAAAATACTTAGTGAAAAATTTGCAATTGTTAATAGTTTATTAAAAGGCAACAATGAAAGACCTGAAGTAAAAATTGATTGGAGAATTTATACAAAAGATCCAGAAAATCCAAAAATTCTAGATTTAATTATTGAGGGATTAAGTTTAGCACGAACTCAAAAAGAAGAATTCTCATCTATTCTTAATTCAAATGATGGGAATATTGATTCTCTTTTTAAAGTCTTAGAAGAATTTTCAAAAGAAAATTAATTTTGTCTGGTGGGCCCGCCAGGACTCGAACCTGGGACCAATACATTATGAGTGTACTGCTCTAACCAACTGAGCTACAGGCCCAAATTACTAATGTGTTATAACATTTTTGATCAGTTATCAATTAAAGAGATTTCAATGGTGGGCCGTGTTGGTTACGCTCCAACTACCCCTGCAATGTCAATGCAGTACTCTACTATTGAGCTAACGGCCCAAAGTTTTAACTCTCCAAGAAACTTTTTAATTGTTTTGATCTGCTCGGATGTTTTAATTTTCTAAGAGCTTTGGCCTCTATTTGTCTAATTCTTTCTCGAGTCACCGAAAACTGCAATCCAACTTCTTCTAAAGTATGGTCTGTATTCATACCCACACCAAATCGCATTCTCAAAACTCTTTCTTCTCTTGGAGTTAAAGTTGATAAAATTTTTGTTGTCGCTTCACCTAGATTAGATTTGATAGCTTGTTCTAAAGGAGCAAGCGCTTTTGTATCTTCTATAAAATCTCCCAAACTACTGTCCTCTTCGTCACCCACTGGTTTTTCTAAAGAAACCGGTTCTTTTGAAATTTTTAAAACTTTTCTTACTTTATCAAGTGGCATTCTCAGTTTTTTTGCTAACTCCTCTGGAGTTGCTTCCCTGCCATATTCGCTTAAAATTAATCTTTGAGTTCTCACAATTTTATTTATTGTTTCTATCATATGAACAGGTATTCTTATCGTTCTTGCTTGATCAGCTATTGATCTAGTAATTGCTTGTCTAATCCACCAAGTAGCATAAGTGGAAAATTTATAACCTCTTCTGTACTCGAATTTATCCACTGCTTTCATTAAGCCTATATTTCCCTCTTGTATAAGGTCTAAAAACTGTAACCCTCTGTTTGTATATTTTTTTGCTATAGAAATTACCAATCTTAAATTCGCTTCTACCATCTCTTTTTTTGCGATTCTTGACTCTTTTTCACCTTTTTGAATTCTACTTACCAATTTTTTAAAGTCTGTTACTGAAATTCCTAGCTTATTACTAATCTCAATTAATCTCTCTCTTATATTCTTAAATTCATTTTTGTTTTTTGAAAAAAATTGTTTCCATACCGAATTTGTATCTAAAAACTTTTTCAGGTTAGGATTTATTTCATTGCCGATATAAAATTTGATAAATTCATTTCGAGGTATCTTATGATCCATTGCTAATCTGAGCAAATTGCCCTCTAGAGAAATAATTTTTTTATTTTCAACATAATGTTTTTGTACCAATTCTTCTAAAACAGAAGGTGATAATTGCAAAGATTTAATATTTTCTAATATGCTGTTAACAATTTTTTCATAACTTTTTTCCTTTGCTGTAGAAAACGTTTCAGAATTCAAAACACACTTCAATTTTTCATTTTGGTATTTAATTAATTTAATATATTCTTTAGTAAGCAAGTTTACAGTTTTAAGTACTTTTGGTTTGATTTCAGACTCCATTGCAGCAAGTGTTGGATTAAAATCATCATCACTATCATCACTCGAGTTCTCCTCTTTTTCAGCTTCACCAGAATTTTTTTGTTTTGCACTTGGTCCTGTAGACTCATCTTCCATATAGTTTGTGTCTATATCTATAATCTCTCTGACCAAAATTTCATCTTTTTGTAATTTTTCATCCCAATCAAAAAATTGTTGGGCTGTAATAGGACTTTGTGAAAGAGCAATAAGCATAACATCTTTTCCAGCTTCAATTCTTTTAGCTATTGCAATTTCACCTTCTCTTGAAAGAAGCTCAACTCCGCCCATTTCTCTAAGATACATTCTAATTGGATCATCACTTTTTTCTATTGTCTTTCCTTCTTCTTTTGAACTACTTTCTTTTTTTCTTAAAACTTTATAATCGGATTTTTTTTCAACTAATGTTATATTTTCATCTAAAATATGGATAAAAGCCTGAGCTAAATTTTCATCTGAAAGATTTCTTTTACCTAGTGATTTATTTAACTCTTCGTATGTTATAAAACCTCGGTGGGTACCTCGACCCATTAATCTTGCAAATGATTTTGTAATTATTCTTTCCACAGCTGTTTAATTTGAAGAGTCTTATATAGTACTAAAATTACAAAAATCCATTATTAAATTAGATGTATTAATTGATATTTTGCTTTTTTTTAAGCTCTTTTAGCTCATTAAATGTCGTCTCACTTAAATCTTGAGAAAACTTCGATTCTAGTTCTTGAATTCTAAACTCTAAATCATAGTTGTTTAAATCTCTGCTTATATCATCTATCAATTCAATTATTTCGTGTTCATTAATAAGTTTATTTTTCAAAATATGTTTTATTGGGGCAAACTTATTTATTTTATCTATCAACTGGCCATCAATATCCAATTGATCTAATGATAGTTTTTTCTCTAATTTTAATTTAGTGATAATTTTATCAAAAATTTGCTTATTCACCTCAGTAAAAAGTTTGATGTTTTCAACTAAATGAATATTTTGCTGAATTAAAGTTAAATTATTAATTATTAAATATATTAAAGAAAATTCTTTTAGCTCAACCCCACTTAGAGACTCACTCTCATTAAAATGTTTTTTAGTTTTTTCTAAAGATCTGACTCTCATACGACTCTTTTTGATTGTTTGGTTTAGATGTGGAGTAAGTTCAGAAATTTTATCTAAGAAATATTCTAAAACATATTTTTTAATAAAATTATCTTTTATTGTGTTTGCTATTGCTCTTAATTTTTTTTCAAAAATTGCCATAGAAGATGGATTATTTCTGGTATTTTTTTTATAGTGGTTAAATATAAATTGATGAATTGAAATTTTATTTTGTTCTGAAAAATCAATAAAATACTTTTTGCCATTCTTGTTTACAAAACTATCTGGATCCTCAGCATCAGGTAAAAATAAAAATGAAATTTGTTTTTCAGGCTTTAGATCTTTTATAGAATTTTCTGCTGCTCTAGTAGCAGCTTTATATCCACTTTCGTCTCCATCAAAGCAGATAATAACGTCATTAAAAAACTGATTTAGAGTGAATATTTGCTTATCTGTTAAAGCAGTCCCTAAATTTGCTACAGCGTTTTCAATTCCATTTTTACTTAACCCAATAACATCCATATATCCTTCTACTAAATAAATGCTATCTAATTTGTTTGATAACTTTCTAGCCAAATTTAG
This sequence comes from uncultured Pelagibacteraceae bacterium, assembly GCA_902623975.1. Lineage (GTDB taxonomy): Bacteria > Pseudomonadota > Alphaproteobacteria > Pelagibacterales > Pelagibacteraceae > Pelagibacter. The sequence goes on along the minus strand of CACNVR010000002.1, from coordinate 46,869 downwards.
ATTGTATAAGTTCGATCCTTTTTTAAAAAAAGAAGTTTCTGGAGAATTTATGTACTTAGCTAGAAAATCACTTTTATCAATTATTCTTCCACCTAAGGCTATTGGTTGTCCTGAAATATTATTAATCGGAAAGATTAAGCGATTCTTAAATCTCTCAACATAAATTTTTTTTTTTTCATCTAAATAAAAAAGGCCAGTTTCTAGAATGTCATCTAGATTAAAATCTTTTCTTAGAGTATCAAAAAATTTTGAGTTTTTTTCAACAAATCCAATCTTAAATTTTTTAACTTGATCTTTGTCAAGAGATCTATTTTTTAAATAACTTCTTACAAAATCAAAATCTTCATTTTTTAAAAGTTGATTATGATGGAAATTTACATATTGATTATAAATTGATGAATAAGTTTTCCATTTTTTTTCTCTTTCCTCATCTTGTTTTGAAAAAATATATGGTTGCATGCCAGCAAGATTTGCTAAGTATTTTACAGCTTCACCAAATCTTAAATTTTGAGTTTTCATAACAAAATCAAAAATATTTCCATGTTCAGCAGTAGCAAAACAATGATAAAATTCTTTTTCATCATTTACTGTAAATGAGGGTGTCTTTTCATTCTTAAATGGAGAAAGCCCCACATACTCTTTTCCTCTTTTTTTTAGACTTAAAAATTTTGATACAACAACTGAAACTTTTAATCTTAATTTAATTTCATCAAGGTATTCTTTTGGGTACTTCATTATTTGTTAAGTAGTTGTTTTAGTAAAGCTCCTGCTTTTGCAAAATCAATCTCATCAGCATGTTTTTTTTTTAATTCACCCATAACTTTACCCATGTCCTTAATCGAAGTAGCACTCAACTTAGAAATAGTCTCCTCGCAAATTTTTTTTGTATCTTCATCGCTTAGTTGTTTTGGCAGAAAACTAGATAAAATATCATATTCATTTTGCTCTACTTCCAAAAGATCAGAACGATTATTTTTCTTATATATGTCTATTGATTCGGCTCTTTGTTTAACCATTTTCTTAAAAAGTTTTTTTATATCTTCATCATCTGTTTTTTTCTTATTTGGCCCTGACCTATTTAAAATTTCTAGGTCCTTAATTGATGATAAAATTAACCTATAAGTTGAGATTTTTGATTTATCTTTAGATTTTAAAGCATTTTTATATTCAGTTTCGATCGTTTTTTTTAATGACATATTTGTTTAATCTACTTTAAAGAAAAATTTCTTCAAAAGAAAAATTGTTTTTTTACAATTTTATAATACATCTCTGTTGCGATTATAAATCAATTATTGTATTAACCTTTAACTTATGAGTTGTAATTGATCAAAAAAGCAAAAAAAACAAACTCAAAAAATTCAAAATTTAATACGGGCGTTTTAGTTCTTGAAAACAAGAAAATTTTTAGAGGAGTCGGTATCGGCTTTCAAGGTGAAGCGACCGGAGAGGTTTGCTTTAATACATCTTTAACTGGTTACCAAGAAATTATTTCTGATCCTTCTTATGCGGGTCAGATTATTAACTTTACATTTCCACATATTGGAAATGTTGGAACTAACAAGGAAGATATAGAGTCTGACAAAATATGGACGAGGGGTGTAATCTTGAATTCTGAAATAACTTCTCCCTCAAATTATAGAGCATTTTTGCATTTAGATACCTGGCTCAAAAAAAATAAAATTATTGGAATTACAGGGTTAGATACTAGAAGTATAACAAACTTTATCAGAGACAAAGGCGCACCTAAGGGAACAATTTCCTATTCGAAAAATGGAAAATTTAATTTAAACAAATTAACGAGCTCTACAATTAAATGGAGTGGATTAAAAAATTTAGATCTTGCACAAAGAGTAACAACTCCAAAAAACTATATTTGGAATGGCATAAAAACTTGGAAAAAGGAAACAGGATATAAAAGAAATACAAAAAATTCATTTCATATAGTTGCGATTGATTATGGGATAAAAAAAAATATTTTAAGATATTTTTCAGACTTTAAATGTAAAGTAACAGTTGTTTCTTGTAAAACTTCTGCAGAAAAAATATTGGAACTTAAACCACATGGAATATTTTTATCCAATGGTCCCGGTGATCCAGCAGCAACAGGAAAATATGCAATAAAAATAATTAATAAATTAATTACAAAAAATTTACCAGTCTTTGGAATTTGTTTAGGGCATCAAATTTTAGCATTAGCTTTAGGTGGAAAAACAAAAAAAATGAAATTAGGACATAGAGGTGCAAACCATCCTGTCAAAAATTTAGTCCACGATAAAGTTGAAATTACTAGCCAAAACCATGGCTTTGTGGTTGTTGAAGAAACTTTACCAAAAAAAATTGAAATAACTCATAAATCTCTTTTTGATAATACTATTGAGGGAATAAGACTTAAAAATAAACCAGTGTTTTCAGTACAATATCATCCAGAATCAAACCCTGGGCCACAAGATAGCGTCTATCTGTTTCAAGAATTTATTAACAACATTAAAAAAAATGCCCAAAAGAAAAGATATTAAAAAAATATTAGTTGTAGGAGCTGGGCCAATTATTATTGGTCAAGCATGTGAATTTGATTATTCGGGTACACAAGCTTGTAAGGCTTTAAAAGATGAGGGCTATAAAGTAATTTTAATTAATTCAAATCCTGCAACTATTATGACAGATCCAGATATTGCAGATAAAACTTATATAGAGCCAATAACATTAGAGGTCTTAGAAAAAATTCTTAAAAAAGAAAAACCAGATGCAATTCTACCAACCATGGGTGGTCAGACCGCACTTAATCTTGCAATGGAAGCTGAAAAGATGGGAATTTTAAAAAAATATAAAATTGAACTTATAGGGGCAAACTCGAAGGCAATTGCTAATGCAGAGGATAGAAAAAAATTTAGAAAAAATATGATAGATATTGGTTTAGATCTACCTAAATCTCAAATTGTAAATAATATTAATCAGGCATCAAAAGTTTTAAAAAAGATTGGTCTTCCTGCTATTATAAGACCTGCATTTACACTTGGAGGTCTTGGTGGTGGTATAGCCAAGAACAAAAAAGATTATATTAAAATAATAAAAAATGGACTTCACGAGTCTCCAGTTAGCCAGGTATTAGTTGAAGAATGTTTGGAGGGCTGGAAAGAATTTGAAATGGAAGTTGTAAGAGATAAAAAAGATAACTGTATAATTGTCTGCTCAATTGAAAATGTTGATCCAATGGGGGTACATACTGGGGACTCAGTAACAGTCGCTCCAGCACTCACCTTAACTGATAAAGAATACCAAGTTATGAGAAACGCTTCTATTGCGTGTTTGAGAAAAATTGGTGTTGAGACAGGTGGATCAAATGTTCAGTTTGCAATAAATCCTAAGAACGGTCGAATGGTTGTGATTGAGATGAACCCAAGAGTGTCAAGATCATCAGCCCTTGCATCTAAAGCAACTGGATTTCCAATTGCAAAAGTTGCTGCAAAACTTGCGATTGGTTACACTTTGGATGAATTAAAAAATGAAATTACCAAAGTAACACCTGCTTCATTTGAACCAAGTATTGATTATGTGGTTACAAAAATTCCAAGATTTACATTTGAAAAATTTTCAACTTCTCCAGTAACTTTGGGTACATCAATGAAGTCAGTTGGTGAAGCAATGGCTATAGGAAGAAACTTTAAAGAGTCTCTTCAAAAAGCATTGGTATCTCTTGAAACAGGTTTTTCAGGATTAGATAGAATATTCAATTTAAATAAAAAACAAATTAAGAAAAAACTCAAAGAAAATATTCCAAATAAACTATTACTTGTTGCAGAGGCGATTAGAAAAAAAATTAATTTAAAAAAAGTATTTCAATTATCTAAAATTGATCCATGGTTTTTAGAGCAAATAAAAGAAATAATAGACGATGAAATTAAGATTAAGAGAATTGGATTGCCAAAGAATTTTAATGAATTTAATAGAATAAAATCTATTGGTTTTTCTGATAAAAAATTGGCAGAATTAACGAATATAACTGAGGATATAATAAGACGAAAAAGATCTGCTCTTAAAATTTTACCAGTATTTAAAAAAGTGGATACTTGTGCAGCCGAATTTAAATCATTCACACCTTACATGTACTCGACATACCAGAGAAACTTCTCAATTAATTCAGAATGTGAGGCAGATCCATCGACTAAGAAAAAGATTGTTATATTAGGAGGTGGACCTAACAGAATTGGACAAGGTATTGAATTTGATTATTGTTGTTGCCAGGCAAGTTTTTCACTTAAAGATGCTGGTTTTGAAACCATAATGGTTAATTGTAATCCTGAAACTGTTTCAACCGACTATGATACTAGTGATCGATTGTACTTTGAGCCTTTAAAAGAAGAATATGTATTCAACATTATTAAAAAAGAACAAGAGAAAGGAAATCTTATTGGGGTGATAACTCAGTTTGGAGGTCAAACTCCTATAAAATTAGCGAAATTCTTAAATGAAAATAAACTTCCCATTCTTGGCACACAATACTCTTCTATTGATCTAGCAGAAGACAGAGATAGATTTAGAGATCTTTTAAATAGATTGAAATTAAAACAAGCTGAAAGTGGAACAGCAAAAAACTTTAAACAAGCAATCCAGATAGCTGATAAAATTGGCCTACCCTTAATGGTAAGGCCCTCTTATGTGCTGGGTGGAAGAGCTATGGAAATTGTTTATGAAAAAAGTCAGCTTAAAAATTTTGTAGAAGAGGCCTTTAAAGCTGCAGAAGAAAATTCAATTTTAATAGATAAATTTATTGATCATGCTATGGAAGTTGATGTTGATGCAATATCTGATGGCAAGAATGTTCATGTTGCTGGTATTATGCAACATATAGAAGAAGCAGGTATTCATTCTGGAGACTCAGCTTGTAGTCTTCCACCTATTTCTATTAAGCCTTTTTTAATAAAAGAAATTGAAAACCAAACAATAAAATTAGCTTTAGCTTTAAAAGTAAAAGGTTTTATGAATATTCAATTTGCAATTAAGAAAGATGAAATTTACGTGATTGAGGTAAATCCAAGAGCAAGTCGAACAGTCCCTTTTGTATCTAAAGCAAAGGGAATACCTCTTGCTAAAATTGCCTCAAGAGTGATGACTGGTGAAAATTTATCAAAATTCAATTTAAAGAAAAAATCTTTTAGTATGTTTGCAGTAAAAGAAGCTGTATTTCCTTTTAACAAATTTCCGAACAGTGATTTACTTTTGGGACCAGAAATGAAGTCAACTGGTGAGGTCATGGGATTTGATAAAGATTTTGGGATGGCATTCGCCAAAAGTCAAATTGCTGCTTCAAATTCATTACCAAAAAAGGGATTGGCATTTATATCATTGAAAAATTCACATAAAGATGAGGGAATAGATCTTGCAAAAAAATTAATAAAACTTAACTTTAAATTATCTGCAACCAAAGGAACAGCAGATTACATAAAAAAAAATGGAATGAAATGTAGAATAATTAACAAAGTTAGCAGTGGATCACCACATATAGTTGACGTACTAAATTCAAAGAAAATTGCTCTTGTTATTAATACTGGTGGAGGAAATAGTGAACATAGACTTAATGATGCTGTGGCTTTAAGAAGGGCTACTCTAAAAAATAAAGTCCCATATTGTACAAATATGTCTACTGCACTTGCATGCATAGAAGGAATTAGATCTCTTAAATCAAAAAAAATTGAGATAAACTCTCTTCAGGAAATAAAATAATATTTTTGCAATCATTAGTTGAAAACTTGCAAAAATAAAATTTTATATAACCCAAAATGGCTAGTAACTTTGTTGTTAGTTTTAGAAAAAATTTTTTAAATGAACATTTATAAACTATGAGCTCAGAAATACACAAATATATTGAGTCAGCTATTGAAAAAAACCTTAATGCTGAAGTTATCAATTTTCCTAAAGAAAAAAAAATAAAAGAAATAACTAATTTAAATAAAAGCAATTACTATGTTTGGAAAATAAATGATAAATCTAATGATGATCAACTAAAAGCTGTCACTGGTATTTGTTTAATGTTAGGTGCACTTATTGTTATGGGGCTTTATTCAAATTTGCTCTAAAGAAATTTTAATCTACTTTCCAATCAGTTTCAAAGGTTACATAATTTACTTGGATACATCTTCTCTCTTTTAGAATTTTTTTCTTTTCCATGCCATGCCATGTATTTGGGCCGCTTGTAAATAAATAGCCATAATTATTTTTATATGGAACAGTTTTAACTTTTTCCAACTTTTCGTTATAAAAATCTGTTCCTAAACTTTCAGATTCATTTTCTTTATTTATGAAAATGAGGCCTGACATCAATTTTTCTTTTATATCACAATGCGGTTTTAACCAAAAACCTTCTCTATCGCATATTACCTCAACTCTTACAAAAGAATGTGATAAATCTTTACCTATCATTTTAGAAATTGTCTTATGAACCTTTTCAGATTGAAGTTCTTTTATAAATTTTACAAGGTTTGGATATTCAGGGGCATTTTTTTTAGTGATAAAACATCTAAACTTTTTAGCCTTTCCGCCAGAAATGATTCCCTCTCTAAACTCTGCAGCTCCGCCATCAATAGCTCTTGTTCCATCATATGAAAGATTATGTTCACTTAAATCAGGAATATCTGCATTAACAATTTCATTAATTGCTTCTTCGCTCAAAGCATTATTATACTCCCAATGATCAAAAGGATAATTGTGTTTTTTTGATTCATTTAATATTGAACTAAGAAAAGTCATAATTTTTTAGTTGATCCTTTATATATCTCGATATTTTGTCAGTTTCATTAAGTTTTTCATAACTCCACTCATCTACAGAATTTTCAAGATCTCTTATGATATTTAAGGCTTTAAATGACTCAAAAAACTTTAAAAAACGAAAGTTTTTTTTTCGAGAGTTCATTTGGGCTACATATATTGGTTTGCCAGTTATAGCTGCTTCTGAAATCATTGATATTGAGTCACATGTAACAACAATGTGATCTGCTAATTTTAGAGAAGAAAGATAAGCTTTTTTGTCAACATTAGTAATTATTATCTGATTTTTATCGAAATAATTTTTTGCCATTTCTATAATTCTTTGGGGTGTTCTCATAGATGGAATAAAAATAAGCTGATAACCATCATTTATAAAATTTTTTTTTACTTTTGAGAATATTTGATCAATATCAGTACTGTTATAATTATAGTACTTGTTTGGACCACCCATAATTAGAGTGACTATTTTTTCTTTTTTTATTTGAGGTTTTAAATATGAAATATTTTCATTTAATTCATCATTTCTTAAGTAGTGGATAGCACCCTTGGTTTTAAGCACGTTTTTTCCATTTAAACCATCATGTTCTGGGGCTACTACTAAGTCAAAATTGTCTAAAGAAACTTTTGGATCTTGAATGTGAATACTCATTATCTTATTTTTATATTTACTCTTTAAATAAATCGACGGAACAACACTCTTTCTTCCACAAGAAATAACAATTTCAAATTTTTCATGGATTACATTTTTAAAAACAAAGCTTTTTACAGGAGTAATTTTTGGTGGGATGAATTTCCAAAAATTATTTAGTTCAATCTTCTCGTGTATAAAATCCAGTTGTAAAGCTTTGGCAAGACCCTCAACTTGGCTAATCATGCCGTGCATACCCTCGGTCAATAATAAACCTTTTATTTTAGTCATTAATCACTATATAGCTTTCATATGAAACAAAATCCAACTAAACACACAAAAGTGTTAATAATTGGATCTGGTCCTGCCGGATATACTGCAGCAGTATATGCAGCTAGAGCGATGCTGAATCCAATATTGGTATATGGTTCTGCTCCAGGTGGGCAATTAACTACTACAACTGATGTTGAAAATTATCCAGGTTTTGCGGATGTAATCCAAGGTCCATGGTTAATGGATCAAATGAAAGATCAAGCTAAAGCAGTCGGGACAGAAATGATTGAAGATCATATTCAGTCAGTCAATTTAAAATCTAGACCATTTGAGGCAGTCGGTGATAGTGGTCAAAAATTTACAGCTGATAGTGTTATAATTTCAACTGGCGCTCAAGCAAGGTGGTTAAATATAAAATCAGAACAAGAATTTAGAGGTTTTGGGGTATCAGCTTGTGCTACATGTGATGGATTTTTCTTTAAAGAAAAAGAGGTAGCAGTAGTTGGTGGTGGGAATGCTGCTGTAGAGGAAGCAATGTTTCTTACAAAGTTTGCTTCAAAAGTAAAATTAATCCACAGACGTGACAGCTTAAGAGCTGAAAAAATGCTTCAAAAAAAATTAATGGAAAATAAAAAAATTGAAATTATTTGGGATACTGTAATCGAGGATGTGATTGGTGATAAAGAGCCTAAAAACGTTAAAGGTATTAAAGTAAAAAATGTGAAAACAAATAAAATTGAAGAGATCAAAGTTGATGGTTTATTTGTTGCAATTGGTCATGATCCAGCAACATCTTTATTTAAGGACCAATTAAAAATGGATAATGAAGGATATTTAATTACCAAACCAGACTCTACTGAAACTAATGTTCCTGGAGTTTACGCTGCAGGAGATGTAAAGGACAAAACATTTAGGCAAGCTGTAACCGCTGCAGGTATGGGATGTATGGCTGCACTTGAGGCTGAAAAGCATCTTTCACACAAGTAAAGTGAAAAATAATCTACATGTTTTTTTGGGGGCGACTGTGGCTGATGCTGCAGCTAGACCATTACATTGGGTCTATAATCAAAAAAAATTGCTAACTTATATTAAGGGAAAACAAGACTTTACTTTTTTAAAAAAAAATAAAAGTCCTTTTTACAATATTAAAACTGGTAAAGTTTCTGGTTATAATGAAGTAGGTCAAGTCATGTTCAAAACTTTAGTTGAAGGTCATCGAGATATAGAAGAAAGATTTAAAAAAAATATTACAAAAAATTTTGGTCCAGGAAGTATTTATTGGAAAAATTTAAATTTAAGGGCAAAATACAAAAAAGTTAAAGACTGGCGAGGAATAATAAAAGGACCTTGGATCCATCAGAATATCATTGAAACTGTAAGAAATATTAAGTCTAAAAAAAAATTAACTGGAGGCAAAAAGGTAAACGAGTCTGATGGTTACTGTGCTGCTCTTCCATATTTTTTGTATGGCTATAATTTCAAAGATGTAAAAAAAATTATCTCTACAGTAACAGTTTCAAAAATTAGTCTCAAATATGCTTTAGCAAAATTTTATTTAATAGATTTAGCACTAAAAGGATGCAAAGATCCTATAAACGAATTCATGAGGATATTCAAAAATAATTCATATTTTATAAGTGTTGTTAAGGATATTAAAAAAGTTAAAAGATTAAAATCAAAACCTCACTCTATAGTGGTTAAAAAATTGGGTATGGCTTGTAGCTACCCTGGGACATTTAATAGCTCAATTCATTCAATTATTAATTCCACAAATTATAAAGGGGCTATTTTAAAAACTATTAAAGCTGGTGGCTGTAACTGTTCTAGAGTTAATTTTATTGGAGCTTATTTTTCTGCTTTAAAAGGAGTTGGTACTATCCCAAAATCTTGGATTAGAAAAACAGATTCAGCTAAAAAAATATTAGACCAAAAATAAAATTGTTTATTTTAAACTTTCACAAAAAGATTTAATTCTTTCCATCGCTTTTTTTAAATTTTCCATTGATGTAGCGTAAGAAATTCTGAAATATCCATCTAATCCAAAAGCTGATCCTTGAACTACTGCAACATTTTGTTTTTCAAGTAACTTCTGAACAAAATCAGTATCTGTTTTAAGTTTTGTCTTTTTATTTAATAATCCTTTACAACTTGGAAATACATAAAATGCACCGTTTGGTGTAAGACAGCTTATTCCTTTAATATTATTTAAACTTCTCACCACAAAATCCCTTCTCTCTTTAAAGGCATTAGATCTTTCTTCAATAAAATCTTGTGATCCATTTAAGGCTTCAACAGCTGCTGCCTGACTTACTGAAGATGGATTTGAAGTTGACTGAGACTGAATTTTACCAATAGCTTTGATGATCTCTTTTGGGCCAGCTGCATAACCTATCCTCCATCCAGTCATTGCATAGGATTTACTAACCCCATTCATTGTAAGCGTTCTATCTTTTAACTTTGATATTTGTGCAATTGTGAAAAAATTAAAGTTATCATATTTAATATGTTCATAAATATCATCGCTTAAAATGTGAATTTTTTTATTTTTTATTAAAACTTTAGATAAATCATCAATTTCATCCTTGGTATAACCAGCTCCAGTAGGATTAGACGGTGAGTTTAGTATTAGCCACTTAGTCTTTTTTGAAATTGCTTTTTGAAGTTTTTTTGCAGTCAATTTAAATCCGTCTTTCTCCTCACATTTAATTATTTTTGGTTTCCCTCCAGCCAATAAGACCATATCAGGATAAGATACCCAGAAAGGTGCAGGAATAATAACTTCATCACCTTTGTTCAAAGTCGCCATAAATGTATTATACAGAACTTGTTTACCACCTGTTCCAACAGTAATCTGCTCGGTGGTAAAATCTAAATTGTTCTCTCTTTTAAATTTTTCAACAATTGCTTTTTTTAATGCTGGAGTTCCATCAACTGCTGTATATTTTGTATCACCATCTCTAATTGCTTGAATGGCTGCATCTTTAATGTTGTCAGGAGTATCAAAATCTGGTTCCCCTGCTCCTAGGCCAATCACATCTTTTCCAGCTGCCCTAAGTTCTCTAGCTTTTTGAGTTACAGCAATGGTCGGCGATGGTTTAATTCTCTTTAAACTGTCAGATATTATGCTCATTGAAATATAATTTAATTCTACTACTTTCTTTAATATATGGAAAATACTTATCAAGATTTAATTACAGATATTCAGAGTAAAAATCCTAAAATTAGTGGAAAACTTGAAGGAGGAATAAAGTTTAAAATTAAATCTGATTTTAAACCAGCTGGCGATCAACCAGAGGCTATTAAAAAATTAGTTAATGGCGCAAATAAAGAGGAATTCAATCAGGTACTACTTGGTGTAACAGGTTCAGGAAAAACCTTTACAATGGCAAAAGTAATTGAAGCAACTAATAGACCAGCATTAATTTTAGCCCCCAATAAAACTCTTGCAGCTCAGCTTTATGGTGAAATGAAAACATTCTTTCCTGATAATGCGGTTGAATATTTTGTTTCTTATTATGACTATTATACACCTGAAGCATACGTTCCTAGATCAGATACATATATTGAAAAAGAAGCATCAATAAATGAACAAATAGATCGGATGAGACACTCAGCAACAAGATCTCTTCTTGAAAGAGATGACGTTCTTATAGTTGCTAGTGTTTCTTGCATTTATGGTTTAGGCTCAGTTGAGGCTTATAGTAAAATGACTTTAACGCTTCAAAAAAATTATGATTATAATAGAGAACAAATAATCAAATCATTAGTTGCATTACAATATAAACGTAATGACCAAAATTTTTACAGAGGAACATTTAGAGCTAGAGGAGAGTATTTAGAAATTTTTCCATCTCACTTAGAGGATAGAGCTTGGCGTTTAAGTTTATTTGGAGACAAACTTGAACAAATAGAAGAATTTGACCCACTGACGGGAGATAAAGTGAGGGATTTAAGCTTAATTAAAGTTTATGCTAATAGCCACTATATAACTCCAAAACCAACAGTAGAACAAGCAGTAATAAATATTAGAAAAGAATTAGAGATAACACTTAAAAAACATAGAGCACAAAATAAATTACTTGAAGCTCAAAGATTAGAGGAGAGAACTAAATTTGATCTTGAAATGATTGAAGCTACTGGTTCATGTGCTGGTATTGAAAATTACTCGAGATTTTTATCTGGAAGAAAGCCAGGCGAACCACCCCCTACTCTTTTTGAATATTTCCCGGATAACACATTAATTTTTGTAGATGAGTGTCACGTCACTGTTCCTCAATTAAATGGAATGTATAAAGGAGACAGGTCTAGAAAAAGTACTCTAGCTGAGTATGGTTTTAGACTCCCGTCATGTATGGACAATAGACCTTTAAAATTTGAAGAATGGGATTTAATGAGAACACAAACAGTTTTTGTTTCGGCAACTCCTGGCCCCTGGGAATTAGAACAAACTAAAGGTAAATTTATTGACCAAGTTATAAGACCTACGGGATTAATTGATCCACCAGTTGAAATTAGACCTGCAAAAAATCAGGTAGATGATTTAATGCATGAATGTAAAAAAGTAATTGAAAATAATCATAGAGTTTTAGTTACTACTCTTACAAAAAAAATGGCGGAAGATTTGACAGAATATCTCCACGAAAATGGAGTGAAAGTAAGATATCTACACTCAGACATTGATACTCTTGAAAGAATAGAAATCATGAGAGATTTAAGAATGGGTGTCTTTGATGTTCTTGTTGGAATTAACTTATTGAGAGAAGGTTTGGATATTCCAGAATGTGCTTTAGTTGGAATTTTAGATGCTGATAAAGAGGGTTTCTTGAGATCCGAAACTTCATTAATACAAACTATAGGGAGAGCTGCAAGGAATGTTGATGGTAAAGTAATTCTGTATGCTGATAAGGAAACGAAAAGTATTAAAAAAGCAATTCAAGAAACCGAAAGAAGAAGAAAAATTCAATTAGCTTATAATAAGAAAAATAAAATTGATGCAAAAACAGTAAAAAAAGAAATTAATGATATTTTAGAAAGTGTTTACGAAAAAGATTATGTCAAGATAAGTGAAGGATCTAATGTTGGGGGAAATCTTAAAAAACATTTAAAAGCACTTGATAAAAAAATGAAAGAAGCTGCTTCAAACCTAGAGTTTGAAGAAGCAGCCAAAATAAGAGATGAGATTAGAAAATTAGAAAGTACAGAGTTAGAAATTACATTAAATCCTAAAATAAGACAGTATGATGTAAAAAATAAACTTTATCCAAAAGGTAGATCAACTATGGGTATGCCTGGTACTAAAGTCACAAAAAAAAGAGACAAAAAATGGAAGCACGGAAAATAATTGTTACTGGTGGTGCAACTAGAATAGGTGCTGCAATAGCTGAAAAATTATCAGGTCCAAACAAGCAAATTGTAATACAATATAATAAATCTAAATCAAAAGCTGAAAGTTTGAAAAAAAAACTTCAAAATTATGGAACAAAAATTTATTTAATTAAAGGAGATCTTAGTAAGGAAAGAGATATCATTAAAATTATTAAATTCTCAAGATCAAAAATGAAATTTTTTGACTGCTTAATAAATAATGCCTCATTATTTGAAAATGATAAATTAGAAAACTTTAATTCTAAAAGCTGGGAAAAACATATTTCTATAAATCTTAAAGCTCCTGCTTTGTTATCAAAAGAGTTTTCAAAAAATATCAAAGGAAAAAATAACAACATTATTAACATAATCGATCAAAGAGTATTTAAACTTACTCCATATTTCTTTTCATACACATTAAGTAAGACAGGCCTTTATACTTTAACCAAAACGAGCGCGATGAGTTTGTCACCAAACATAAGAGTAAATGGAATAGCCCCTGGACCAACAATTAAGAATAAAAGACAATCGGAAAAACATTTTAAAAGTCAATATTTTGCTACACCACTTAAAAAGCAAGTTGATGTTAATGAGATTTGTAATGCAGTTGACTTTTTTATAAAAAACAGTTCTATTACAGGTCAAGTTTTGGCAATAGATAGTGGTCAAAGCTTAAATTGGCAGACACCAGATATAATTAAAGGCAAAGAATGAAAAAAAATAATCTCAAAGTTGTAAAAATAGATAAAAACAAAAGCTTATTCAATTATGAGAAAAAAATTCTCATTAATGAGCTTATACTAGATTTAAAGCTTGGCTATTATGATTTTGAGAAAGAGAAAGCACAAAAAGTAAAATTTAGTTTGGAAATTGATTATCAAGATAAAAATCCTTCAAACGATAAAGATCTTAGGTCCATTGTGAATTATGCAACTATTGTAAAATTAATAAAAAAACTTATTAAAAAAAAGCACTATAATTTCTTAGAAACTTTAGCTGAAGCAGTCTTTAATGAACTTTTTAAAGATAAGAGAATAGGTAAAATAATGCTTAAGATTGAAAAAATGGAAATTCTTAAAGAATGTTCATCTGTTGGTATACAAATTACCAAAAAAAGAAGTCATGATAAGTTCTGAAATTGGTAAAGAAGTAATTAAAAAGGAATTACCTCTAGTTCCTAAACTTCCCGGCGTATACAGAATGTTAAACGATAAAGGGGATATTCTTTATGTAGGTAAAGCTAAAAATTTGCCTAACAGACTTAAAAATTATGTAGCGGAAAAAAATCATATCATAAGAACTGAACGAATGTTATCTCAAACAAGAAAGCTTGAGATAACAACTACATCTAATGAAAGTGAAGCTCTTCTTCTTGAAGCAAATTTAATAAAAAAGCATAAACCAAAATTTAATATTCTTTTAAGAGATGATAAGTCTTTTCCGTTTATTTTTATTGGTAATAAAGATAAATGGCCACAAATAAAAAGACATAGAGGAAAAAAAACAAAAGAAGGTTTCTATTTCGGTCCGTTTGCATCTGCGGGATCTGCAAATTGGACTATAAAAATGATACAAAAAATTTTTCATTTAAGAGTTTGTGATGATACTGTTTTTAAAAATAGACAGCGTCCTTGCATTTTATATCAAATCAAAAGATGTTCTGGTCCGTGTGTTGGGTATGTAGAAAAAAATGAATATAAAAAAACAGTCGATGATGCGATTGAATTTGTATCTGGCAAATCGAGAAAAATACAAAAAAGTCTCTCAGACCAAATGGAAAAGGCAAGCGATAATTTAGATTTTGAAAAAGCAGTCATTCTAAGAGATAGAATAAAATCTTTAAATATTATTCAATCATCACAAAGGATTAATGAAGCAAATTTAATTGAAGCTGATGTAATCGCTGGTTATAAAGAGTCCGGTAAAACTTGCATTCAGGTTTTCTTTTATCGATCAAAACAAAATTGGGGTAATCAAGCTTTTTTTCCAAAGCATGATCCTGATGAAAAACTAAGTGATATATTAAATTCCTTTGTATCTCAATTTTATGAAAATAAAAGTGTTCCATCATCAATTATACTATCTGAGGAAATAAAAGAAAAAATTTTAATTGAAAAAACTCTTTCTCAAAAAGAGGAAAAACAAATCGATATATCCGTTGCAAAGAAAGGATCAAAGTTAAAAGTAATTAATCAGGCAATAAAAAATGCCAAAGATAGCCTAACTAGAAAACTTTACGAAAGTCAGAATAATAGAGAACTTTTTGATGCAGTTGCAAATAAATTTGATCTTGGAACAAATATTAATTTGATAGAAGTTTATGATAATAGTCATATTCAAGGTACAAATAGTGTTGGAGCATTAATTGCTTATGGTGATGAAGGGTTTATAAAAAAAAGATATAGAAAATTTAATATTAAAATACAAAAAAATGAGCAAGATGACTATGGGATGATGCGTGAAGTGCTAAACCGAAGGTTTAAAAGAGCTATACAGGAAAAAGACAATTACTTAACTTTCCCTGATTTAGTTTTGATTGATGGCGGAAAGGGTCAATATTCAGTTGCAAGAGAAGCTCTTAACGAACTAGGACTTCACGACTTACCAATAGTTGCTATAGCTAAGGGTAAGCAAAGAAATAGTGGAAATGAAACATTTTTTCACAATGGAAAAGAATTTAAATTTGAGAAAAATGACCCTACTCTCTTTTTTCTTCAAAGAGTAAGAGATGAGTCTCATAGATTTGCTATTAGCGCACACCGAGCTAAAAGAAAAAAAGGAATCAGCAAATCACTACTTGATCAAATTGAAGGTATAGGCTCTATAAGAAAAAGAGCTCTTTTAAATCATTTTGGCTCTGCAAGAGCAGTTGAGTCCGCAAGCTTGGATGAAATTAAATCAGTAGAGGGTGTTGAAGAAAAAGTTGCAAAAAAGATTTATAATTACTTTCACGAATAAAAATTATGTTAAAAAAAATTCCAAATATTTTAACTGTGGGAAGAATTTTAATAGTCCCTTTTTTTGTTTTAGCATTCTATTTACCAGGTTTTTATGGAGACCTTACTGCTTTAATATTATTTATTGTTGCATCTTTTACTGACTTTTTAGATGGAATGCTAGCTAGAATACTTGGCCAAGAGTCAAAGCTTGGGGAGCTCCTTGATCCGATAGCAGATAAAATTATTGTTGCTACAGCACTAATCTTGTTAGTGATGGATGGTACTATTCGTAACTATGAGGTAATTGCTGCGATAATCATTTTAACAAGAGAAATTTTAATTTCTGGTTTAAGAGAATTTTTAGCAAAAGGAAAAATTAAATTACCAGTCTCAAGTCTAGCTAAATTAAAAACTGTTTTACAAATGGTATCGATCGCTCTTTTACTCTCAGGAGATACAGGAAATAAAATTATTAATTTCCAAGATTATAATGCTCAAACTATCGGTATAATTCTTTTATGGCTCTCTGCTGCCTTAACACTATTTACCGGCTATGAATACATGCGTAAGGGAATAGATCATGCAATATCTGAAGATAGTAAAGATTAGGCTGCTTTTCTTTTTTTTACCAAAGCTAAATAACTTTCATTAAGATCGATAATCATTTGACAAACTTTAAACTGATATTCTGAAATACAAGATACTGGTGTTACCTCTGCGGCTGTTCCAGTTAAAAAACATCCGATAAAACTCTTTAATTCCTCAGGTTTAATTTTTCTTTCATGAACTTTTATATTTTTTGATTTTGCTATTTCAATAACAGTTCTTCTTGTAATTCCATCCAAAAATGAGTCGGGAGTCGGAGTGTGCAACTCACCATTTTTGTCTTTAAAAAAAATGTTTGCTCCAGTTGCTTCGGCAACATTACCCTCATGATCAAGCATCAACGAGTCCGTATATCCCTGTTTTTCAGCCTCATGTTTTGAAAGTGTGCAAATCATATAAAGTCCTGAGGCTTTTGTATCCCATGGTATCGTATTTGGTGCAGGCCTTCTCCAGCTAGAAATATTTAATTTGATACCTTCTACTTTAAGTTTTGGATCGAAGTATGATCCCCACTCCCATGTTGCTATTGCTACATGAATTTTTGTTTTTTGTGCAGAAATTGCCATCATTTCACTTCCCCTCCAGGCAACAGGTCTTACATATCCATTTTCAACTTTTTGAGTTGTGATTATTTTTTTACATGCTGCATTAATTTCATCCTCAGTATAGGGGATTTCAAATCCCATTCTTTCAGCAGAATAGAATAACCTTGAGGTGTGTTCCTCTAACTTAAATATAGAACCATCATATACTCTTTCGCCTTCAAAAACACAGCTTGCATAATGCAAGCCATGACTAAGTACATGTACTTTAACTTCTGACCAATCAACTAATTCGCCGTTGTACCATATTTTTCCTGATCTCTTATCGTAAGGTATCATTTTTGAATATTATTAAAAAAATTATTATTAAAAAATATCTTTGTATCTATAATATGTCAATATAACTTACCTATTATGAAAGAACTTTTATATCTAAAAGACGATCAATTAAAAGATTTAATTGAAAAGCTATTTGTGGGCTATAGGGAAACTTTTTCAGATTCAAAAAAAGTTCTTAATAAATATTCAATCGGTCTAGCCCATCAAAAAGTTATCCATTTATTATCAATGTATGAAGGTATTTCAATATCAGAATTATTAGATAAACTTAAAGTTACAAAACAAAGTCTTAACAGGGTCCTGAAAGATTTGATTAAGTTGGATATTATTTTATATAAAAAAGATCAACAAGATACTAGAATCAAGCATGTTTTTTTGAATGAAAAAGGAAAAAAAGTATTTAATGAAATTTTTGAAATACAAAAAAAAAGAATTTACAATGCATTACTAAATTCAAGTTCTGAGGAAGTTATTAATTTTGACAATGTTTTAAAAAAAATAATAAATGGATAATTTTATTGCTCATATTTTGGTAGTTGACGATGATGAGGGGATAAGATCCTTAGTTAAAAAATATTTAAATGAAAATAATTACTTAGTTAATACTGCCATTAGTGCTGAGGATGCATCAAAAAAAATTAATATTATCAAATATGATTTGATTATTTTGGA
Source organism: uncultured Pelagibacteraceae bacterium (assembly GCA_902623975.1). Taxonomy (GTDB): domain Bacteria; phylum Pseudomonadota; class Alphaproteobacteria; order Pelagibacterales; family Pelagibacteraceae; genus Pelagibacter. The sequence goes on along the minus strand of CACNVR010000002.1, from coordinate 28,744 downwards.
TATAATGATGCCTGGAAAAAGTGGTTTGGAATTTATTCAAGAAAATAGAAAGAAATTAGACACTCCCATAATACTTTTAACTGCTAAGGGTGAAGCAAATGAAAGAGTTGAGGGATTACAAATTGGTGCTGATGATTACCTGCCAAAACCATTTGAGCCCAAAGAACTTATCCTAAGAATGAAAAATATACTCAGTAAAACGAGTAAAATCAGTCAAAAAAAAATAATTGAATTTGAAAACGTAAAAATTGATTTAAAAAAACTTATAATATTCAAAGATAGCTTAGAATTTAAGATCAATAATACAGAAAAAATTATTCTTGAACAAATGATAAACAATCCAGGGAAAATTTTTTCGAGGGAAGATATCGGTAATTTAATTGATTTGGATAAAGAAAGGTCGATTGATGTAATAATAACAAGGCTTAGAAAAAAGATTGAAATTAATCCAAAAAACCCAAAATTTTTACAAACAGTAAGAGGTACAGGTTATGTTTTATGGATTGAATAAGTTTGTTAAGAATATTCTTCCAAAAAGATTATTTTATAGAGCACTGCTAATTGTAGCAATTCCTGTGATCGTTTTGCAAATCGTAGTGACTTTTGTATTTTTCGATAGTCTTTGGATAAAAACTAACAAAGGTATGACTAGAGCTCTAGTCAATGAAATAAATACTTTTATAGAAGTTTACAGCGATGAAAAATACAATAAAGATGAAATTACAAATCTTTTTTCAGTTTACCAGGATTTAAACATTGAATATGTTCAAGATGACTCATTCAATTATAGTTATGATGAAAGGTGGTTTAGTCCAATTGATCGAACATTAAGAAGAGAGTTAAAATCCAAATTTGGAAATAACAATTTTTGGTTTAACACAATTAACTATAAGGAATTAATTGATTTAAGAGTAAAATATCAAAATGGTTATTTTAAATTTTTGGTTCCAAAAGATAGAGTAACAAGTTCCTCAGCTAGAATATTTGCACTATGGATAACTGTCCCTGCGATAATCATGGTTTTTATATCTCTTATTTTTTTAAAAAATCAAACAAGGCCAATTACAAATCTTGCTAAAGTTGCAGAGAAATTTGGTAAAGGTGAGGAAATCGAGGAATTTAAACCTTCTGGTGCAGCAGAAATAAGACAAGCAGGATATGAATTCGATAAAATGAGAAAAAGAATTGTAAGACATCTTAAACAAAGATCAGAAATGTTGTCTGGTATAAGTCATGATTTAAGAACTCCTTTAACAAGAATGAAATTACAAGTGGCTTTTATTAAAGATGAAAAACTAGCGATCAAATTAACTGAAGACATAGATGAGATGGAAAAAATGCTAAATGAGTATCTCCAATTTACAAGTTCTTCTTTTTTGGAAAAAAATGAGCAATTTTGCCTTTCAGATTTGATTGATGAGACGATAAGAAAATATAATAATAATAATATTCACCTAAAACTACCTGCCAAAATCAACATTAATGGAAGAAAAAATTTGATAAAAAGATGTATTAATAATTTAATTGATAACGCTATTAAATATGGTGACAAAGTTAATGTAGAATTATCAAAAAGCACCAACAACATATTCATCAAAATAGAGGATAATGGACCTGGCATACCACACGAGGAATATGAAAATGTATTTAAACCTTTTTATAAAATTGATAAAGGAAGAGCAGGTTCAAAATCTAGTGTTGGTCTAGGATTATCTATAGCATCAGATATTATCAGATCACATGGAGGAAACATAAAATTGGAAAAATCCACAATGAATGGTCTTGGAGTTAAGATCTTTTTGCCCGTTTAACTTTTTTTTTCTGTTTTTTTAATTTTTGAATTATAGCTTCAAGATTTTCAACCCTTTTTGATAAAACATCAAATTCATCTTTGCTGGTTAATTTCATTCTAAAAACTACTTCATCTCTTTTAGATTTTAAAATTGACATTAATTCATTTCCCACATCTTTTGATGTGAGCAAACCTTGTTCTAATAATTTAGCAAATTTATCAATAACAAACTTTGAATTTTTCATAATTTATAATAATCTCTACAATAATATCTTATAATTATTATTCAAAATGTTCATTAATAATTTTGACCCAGTAGCGTTTGAAATTTTATCAATAGAAATAAGATGGTATTCTTTAGCTTATATTTTTGGAATATTACTTGGATGGCATATTGGTAGAAATTTTTTTCTTCGTGATAATAATTTAAAACAAAAATTTGACGACTACATAACTTATGTAATCTTAGGAATAATCATAGGAGGAAGATTAGGTTATATCTTATTTTATAATCCGAATTATTATTTGAATAATTTACAAGATGCTTTTAAAATTTGGCAAGGTGGTATGTCATTTCATGGAGGTGTTCTGGGAATTTTTTTTGCCAGTATTTGGTTCGCAAAGAAAAACAATGATAAACCATTCAGATATTTAGACATCATTGCACTGGTTTCTCCAATTGGTATTTTTTTTGGAAGAGTTGCAAACTTTATAAATTCAGAACTCTACGGATTTGAATCAAATGTTCCTTGGGCTGTAAAATTTGTATTAATTGATGAATTGTATCGACATCCATCACAATTATATGAAGCATTTTTTGAGGGATTTATTTTATTTCTAATATTACTTTATTTTCATAAAAAAAAATTTTTGGAAACCCAAGGTTTGATATCTGGAATATTTCTAGTTTTTTACTCTACTTTTAGATTTATTATTGAGTTTTATAGGGTTCCGGATGAGCAGTTGGGATATTTATTCTTAAATCTTACAATGGGTCAAATAATTAGTTTTATATTTTTGTTAATCGGAAGTTATTTAATAATGAGTAGGTATGAATTTAAAAAAAAAATTTAGACTACCTCTAGATGAGTTCATAAATTTTAGTCTCTATCATAAAAAGTTTGGTTACTATATGAAAAAAAATCCTTTTGGTAAAAAGGGTGACTTCATAACTGCACCAAACATATCTAGACTTTTTTCTGAAAGTTTAGCTATTTGGATAATAAGTTTCTGGCAAAGTCTAGGTTCTCCAAAAAAGTTAAATATAATTGAACTTGGAGCGGGGAATGGAGAAATGATGAAAATTCTTATTGAAAGTTTTAAAAAATTTCCATCTTTCAATAATGCTTGCAATTTTGTTATTCATGAAAAAAGTCCTATGTTGAGAAAAATCCAAAAAAAAAAATTAATAGGCAATAAAATATTTTGGTTTTCTAAATTTGAAAATTTAGGAAAGTTGCCTTGCATATTTCTTGCGAATGAATTTTTTGATTCTCTCGCTATCAAACATTTTAGAAAAATCAATAACGTATGGTATGAAAAATTTGTAAATCTAGATAATAGAAAAAAACCTTTTTTTTTCAAAAAAAAAGTTGATCTCAGAAAAATAGAACATCAGATTAAGTTTAAAATATCACATAACCAAAATTTTATTGAATATTCTCAAGAGGGATTAGGTTATTTAAGAGAAATATCTAGAATAATAAAAAAAAACACAGGTGGATTGTTGTTAATAGATTATGGATATAACCAAAAAAAAATGAAAAATACTTTGAAAGCAATTTCAAATCACAAATTTGACAATATTTTGAGTAATATCGGCAATATAGATATTACGCATAACATTAATTTTGAGCTTTTTAAAAAATTTACAAAACAAATGGGTGGTTTAAAAATTAATTTTACAACTCAAAGAGAATTTCTTTTGAATATGGGTATTAAATATAGAGCTGAAATTATATCTCAAAATTTAAATTTTCTTAAAAAAGCTGACATTCATTATAGACTTGAAAAATTAATAGGCAAAAACCAAATGGGGTTAGTGTTCAAAGTAATGTTGATAAAAAATATAAATAATAAATTTAAATTAGGATTTTAAATTTGATCAAATCTAAAATTTTATCTAAAGAAAAAAAAATTAATCATGGTTTTTTTAATAGCAAAGGAGGAAAATCGAGTGGTATATACAAAAGTCTAAATTGTGGGCCTGGTTCAAAAGATAAAATAAGTAAAATTAGAGAAAACTTAAAAATTGTAAGAAATAGAATTAATAAAAAAGCTAAAAAAATCTTTTTGGTAAACCAAATCCATAGTGATAAATTTATTTTTGTTGGTAATCAGCATAAATTTAAAAAAAAAAAGTTTAAAGCTGATGCAATTATCACTGATCAAAAAAAAATACCCATTGCAGTTTTAACTGCAGATTGTACTCCCGTATTACTATACGATACTAAAAAAAATGTTATTGCAGCAATTCATGCTGGGTGGAAAGGAGCCTTCAAGGGAATTATCAGTAAAGTAATTAATTTTATGATAAAAATAGGTTGTACAAAAAAAAGTATTATTGCAGTGATTGGACCATGTATAAGACAACAAAGCTATGAGGTAGGAAAAGATTTTAAGTACAAATTTATCAAAAGAGACAAGAAGAACAAAATATTTTTTAGAATTAAGAAAAAGAAAATTTTTTTTAATTTGCCTAATTTCATTAAATCTCAACTTATTTCAAAGCAAATAACAAAAATTGACACAATAAACATCGATACATTTAGTAAAAATAATAATTTTTTTAGTGCAAGACGTTCTCTTAAGTTAGGACATAATGATTATGGTAGAAATATTTCAATAATTATGATTAATTAATCTTTTCAATGAAATTATTAACTGGAAATAGTAATAAGATTCTTAGCAAAAATATTGCAAAGTATTTGAAAACAAAATTGGTCAATTCAAGTATAAGAAAATTTGCAGACGGAGAAATATATATAGAAATAAACGAAAATATTAGAGGAAATAGTATTTTTATAATCCAATCTGTTTCATCTCCTGCAAATGATAACTTAATGGAATTGTTGCTTTCAATAGATGCTCTCAAAAGATCATCAGCAAAAAACATTACAGCTGTTATCCCTTATTTTGGTTATGCAAGGCAAGATCGTAAAGTTGTTCCAAGAACTTCAATATCTGCAAAACTAGTTTCAAATTTAATAACTAAAGCAGGAGCTGATCGGGTTGTGACTGTCGACTTACATGCAGGTCAAATTCAAGGTTTTTTTGATATTCCTGTAGACAATTTATTTGCAACTCCAATATTTGCAAGACATGTAAGAAAAAAAATTAAAAGTAAAAAAATAATTTGTGTTGCCCCTGATGTTGGGGGTACTGAAAGAGCACGAGCACTTGGTAAACTTTTGAATGTAGGTTTGGCAATAGTTGATAAAAGAAGACCAAAACCTGGACAATCTCAAGTAATGAACGTAATTGGAGATGTAAAAGATCAAACATGTATAATTGTTGATGACATAATTGACTCAGGGGGGACAATTATAAATTCAGCTAAAGCTTTAAAAGCAAGAGGTGCCAAAGAAGTTTATGTTTACATTACTCATGGAGTTTTAAGTGGTAATGCAGTTAAAAAAATTAAAAACTCAGTAATTAAAAATTTAGTAATTACCGACACAATAGACAACATGGAAAAAACAAAAAATGTAAAAAATATAGAAGTTTTACCAATTTCTGCCTTAATGGGGGAAGCAATTAAAAGAATATCTAATTCTACATCAGTTTCAGATTTATTTAAATAATTACCTTGATTATTTATAAACATGAGTTAAAAAGCTGATCTTTATGAATTCATTAGAAGCAAACACAAGAAACAACTCTACAAAGGGACAACTAAATTCTATTCGAAATGATGGAAATGTTCCAGCTATTATATATGGTGGAAAAGATGAGAACCAAAAAATTTCAATCTCAAAAAAATTACTTAAAGTGCTTCTTGAAAAAGAAAATTTTTTATCAAATATTATCGCATTGAATGTAGATGGAAAAACACAAAATGTTCTACCTAGAGAAGTTAAATATCATATTTTGAGTGATGAACCAACTCACGTAGATTTCCTAAGAGTGCTTCCTGGTGTGCAAATTAAAATTGAGGTACCGGTAAATTTTATTAATCATGAAAAATCACCAGGGCTTAAAAGAGGCGGAGTTTTAAATATTGTAAGAAGAAAAGTTGAATTAAAATGTCCTAGTGAAAAAATACCAGAAAATTTAACATTAGATTTGGATGGTGTTGATATAGGTTCCAGCTTTAAAATTTCATCTGTGAATTTAGATCCTGAAGTTACACCAACCATTCAAGGAAGAGATTTTGTTATTGCTACACTAGCGGCACCTACAGTGATGAAAGAACCTGAAAAACCAGCTGAAGCAGAAGCAGCAGAAGGTGAGGAAGGTACAGAGAGTGCCGAAGGAGCAGCTGCAGCTGCAGACGGTGACAAATCACCTGCGGATGGAGCTAAAGGTGATAAAAAAGAGGGAGATGATAAAAAAGCTCCTGAAAAAAAATCTTCTGACGAAAAAAAATAATTAATTTAAATTGAAAATTTAGTCTCATTTTTTTATGCTTTTATTCGTAGGATTGGGTAATCCAACACCTGATAGTGAAAACAATCGCCACAATGTTGGTTTTAAGATAATTGACTCAATAAACAAAAAATTTAGTTTATCAAAACAAAAACCAAAATTTAAAGGCTTATTAACTACAGGAACAATTGGTAATAAAAAAGTTTATGCTATTAAGCCTTTAACTTTTATGAATAATTCTGGCATATGTATCAGAGAACTAATAGAATATTTTAAGATTGATGCAGAAGATGTAATAGTTTTTCATGACGATTTGGACGTAGAGTTTGGAAAAATAAAAACTAAATTTGGGGGCTCTAGCGCAGGCCATAATGGAATAGCATCTATTGATAAATTTATAGGTAAAGATTATTCACGAGTTCGAATAGGCATAGGAAAACCTAAAGAAAATATTGAAGTCGCAGATTATGTTTTGCAAAATTTTGATGAGGATGAAGCTATAGGTATTGAAAAGATGTCGAAAGATATAACTGACTCAATTTTATTTTTAGTTGAAAAAAAACTAGACTTATTTTCTAGCACTGTAAATAACAAACAATGAGTTTCAAGTGTGGAATAGTTGGATTACCTAATGTTGGTAAATCAACTCTTTTCAATGCATTAACTAATTCAAATAAAGCTCAAGCTGCAAATTTTCCATTTTGTACAATTGACCCAAATATTGGAGTCGTGCCTGTCCCTGATAAAAGATTAGATAACCTAGCAAAAATTTCCAAATCAAAAAAAATTATTAATACTTCTATTTCTTTTGTTGATATTGCTGGATTAGTCAAGGGAGCATCAAAAGGAGAAGGTTTGGGTAATAAATTTCTTTCTCATATAAGAGAAGTTGATGCAATCATCCATATGATTAGGTGTTTTGACTCTAGTGATATACAAAACGTAAATCCCAATGTTGATCCTATAAGAGATCTGGAAATTATTGAAACTGAAATGATGTTAGCAGATCTTGAATCTTTACAAAAACGGTTAGAAAAAAATAATAAAAAAAATTTAGATGAAGGTCAACTTTTACTCCTTAAAGAGGCATTAGAATGCATTAATAATTCAAAAGATATTTCTATTTTAAAATCAAAATTTGATAAAAAGCAGCTTAATCAAAGTGGGTTATTATCTTTAAAGTCTAAGATATTTGTATGTAATGTAGACGAAAAAAGTGTTCATGATGGAAATGATTACACAAAAAACTTTATTGATAAATATGGCTCAGAAAAGACAATGATTATTTCTGCTGATATTGAAAATCAAATAAATGAATTAGAAATTAATGAAAAGAAAAATTATATGGAAATGATCGGTTTAAAAGATACAGGATTAGATCAATTAATTCAAAAAGGTTATGAAATTCTTGAGTTAGATACCTTTTTTACCTCTGGACCAGAGGAAACAAGAGCATGGACAATTCAAAAAAACTGTACCGCTCCCAAGGCAGCTGGCGAAATTCACACAGATTTTGAGAAAGGTTTTATTCGTGCTGAAACGGTATCATATAATGATTTCATTAATAATGGTGGGTGGGTAAATTCCAAAAATAATGGTAAAATGAGACTTGAGGGAAAAGACTATATTGTAAAAGACGGAGATGTATTAAACTTCCGTTTTAATACGTGACCAAATTCTTTTCATACTAAAATAAACTAGAATAGTCAAAATCGTTAAATACACGATAACCTTAAAGCCCATTTGGTGTCTGGACTCCAAGTGGGGCTCTGCTGCCCACATTAAAAATGTTGTTACATCTTTTGACATTTGTTCTACAGTTGATTTTGTTCCATCTCCATACTCAACCAATCCATCTGAAAGTTGATTGGACATTTTGATTTTATTTCCGTACATATACTTATTGTAGTAAACGCCATCATCTAGAGAAATACCTGCTGGTGGATCTTCATAACCTTGAAGAAGTGAGTAAATATAATCCACACCACCACCTCTAGCCTTAACTAAAACCGACATGTCAGGTGGATATGCTCCTCCGTTAGCTGCCTGAGCTGCTTTAACATTATCATACGGCATAACAAACTTATCTGACAACCTCCCAGGTCTTGTAAACATATCACCATCTGCATTTGGTCCATCCTTGACCTCAAAAGATGCAGCAATTGCCTTTGCTTGTTCTATTGTAAATTCTGGGCCACCTTTTTCTGCTAAATTTCTATAACTAAGATACTTCATTGAATGGCAAGAAGAACAAACTTCGGTGTAAACTTGATATCCTCTCTGAAGAGCTCCTCTGTCAAACTTTCCAAAAAGTCCTTTAAAACTCCAATCAGTTTTCAAATATTCAATCTTTTCGGCAGAATTCAAATTGAATGGTATCAAAAATATTAAGGTAACTAATGATAATACTCTATAAAAATTTTTCACTTATTTATTAAAACTCTCTGTATTTCTCGCTGCAGCTAAATTCGGAGAGCCTCCTAGAACTGGTTCAGTTATGCTTAGTGGTATCGGCAAAGTTTTTTCCTTATAGCCTAAAATTGGGAGAATAACTAAAAAATGTAAAAAATAGTAAGCTGTAGCAACTCTTGCAATTAAAAGATACAATCCCTCTGCGGGCATTGCACCTACATAACCAAGAATTAAAACATCAGCAACTAAGATCCAATAAAACTGTCTATATAGAGGTCTAAAAACTGCTGATCTTATTTTAGAGGTATCCAGCCATGGAAGAGCCGCTAAAATGAAAATAGCTGATAACATTGCTACAACACCTAAAAGTTTGTCGGGCACTGACCTTAAAATAGCGTAGAAAGGTAGAAGGTACCACTCAGGCACAATGTGTGCCGGTGTTACTAAAGGATCAGCTTCAATATAATTGTCTGCATGACCTAATATGTTTGGTGTATAAAAAACAAAGAATGCAAAAACAATCATAAACATTAGTAACGCAAAGCCATCTTTAATTACAATATAAGGATGAAATGGAACTGTATCTTTAGAAGGTTTTTTAATATCAATACCAACTGGATTATTGTTTCCCGGTACATGAAGTGCCCATATATGCAAAACAACCAATCCTAAAATTAAAAATGGTATTAGATAATGTAATGTAAAAAATCTAGTTAATGTTGGATTATCAACTGAGTAACCACCCCATAACCAAGTTACTATACCCTCGCCCACAAGAGGGATGGCACTAAACAAGTTGGTGATAACAGTTGCACCCCAAAAACTCATTTGTCCCCAAGGTAATACATAACCCATAAATGCAGCTGCCATCATTAACAGATAAATTATAATACCTATAATCCAAATAATTTCCCTTGGTGCTTTGTAAGAACCATAAAAAAGAGATCTAAATATATGAATATAAACAGCTAAAAAAAACATCGATGCACCATTTGCATGTATGTATCTTATTAGCCATCCATAATTAACATCTCTCATTATATGTTCAACGCTATCGAAGGCCATATCAGCATGAGCAATGTAGTGCATAGCTAAAACTAAGCCAGTAACAATTTGAGTAATTAAACAAAAAGTCAAAATTCCACCAAACGTCCACCAATAATTTAAATTTTTTGGAGTTGGATAATCGGTTAAATGATTTGCAAGCGTGAGTAATGGCAATCTGTCGTTAAACCATTTTCCAAATTTTGACTTCGGTGTATAGTCGTGTTCACTCATTATAACTATCCAATCTTAATTGTGTTGGCATTAACAAATTCATATTTTGGGATTTCCATGTTAGTTGGTGCTGGCCCTTTTCTAATTCTTCCCGAGGTGTCATAATGTGAGCCATGACATGGGCAAAACCACCCATTGTAATCACCTTTCTGATCTAAAGGCACACAACCTAAATGGGTACAAACGCCAAGCATAACAAGCCACTCTGGGTTTGCGGCACGGTCCTCATCTCTTTCAGGATGTTTCAAATCTTCTAACTTTACAGATTTAGCTTCAGAGATTTCTTCTTGAGTTCTTCTTCGAATAAAAACTGGCTTACCTCTCCATAAAACTGTAATAGTTTTTCCTGGATTAACAGAGCTGATATCTACTTCAGTGCTGGCTAAAGCTTTAACTGACGCATCTGGATTCATTTGATCTATCATTGGCCAGATCGTTGCTCCCACGCCAACAGCACCTACAGCATAAGTTGCTGTAAATAAAAAATCTCTCCTATTGGTTTTTTTCTCTGACATTAGCAATATTTATTAAATATACTCAATATAGATTATTTCTACTTAAATATATGGTTTCATATAATATAAAATAGTAAATTTACTACTGATACAATGACACATAATTCGACAGAACAACGGCCAAAAATTGCGTTATTTGAACCTGATATTCCCCAAAATACTGGAGCAATTATAAGAACTTGCGCTTGTCTTGGAGCTGAATTGGAGATTATAGAACCTTGCGGGTTTTTGATTGATGACAGGAGACTTAAAAGAGTCGTTATGGACTACAAAAATCAACTAGAAATAAAATTTTATCAAAATTTTGACCACTTTTTTTTCTCAAAGCAAAATCAAAGAATTATATTGATGACCACGAAAGCATCTATATCTTATACTAAGTTTAGGTTTAATAAAAATGATACAATTCTATTTGGTAGAGAGAGTGCTGGTGTACCAAATAAAATACACAAGTTAATCAAAAATAAATTAAAGATACCAATGAAAAATAATATGCGATCTCTAAATATTGCCACATCAGTTGCAATCGTACTAGCAGAAAGTTTAAAACAAACTAAATTAATTTGATATGGATTTAGAAATAAAAAAAGATTTGGCTAGTAATTGGTTTAAAACTTTGCAAAATTCAATATGTCATTGCATTAATGATTTAGAAAATCAAAAGATAAAATTTAAATCAACATCTTGGAAAAGAAATTTAAAAAAGGATGAAGGTGGAGGTGAATTTAGAATTTTAAATAATGGTAAGGTTTTTGATAAAGTTGGAGTTAACTTCTCTAAAGTGTACGGAAAATTTCCAAAAAAATTTCAAAAAAATATTCCTGGGGCAAAAAAAGATCCTAGATTTTGGGCCTCAGGTATCTCAGTAGTTATGCATATGAAAAATCCTTTAATCCCAGCTATGCATTTTAACACAAGATATATTTGCACTACATATGATTGGTTTGGAGGTGGAATGGACGTGACACCGTCAAAAAAAGACGAAAATGAAAAAAAAGAATTTCACAAAATATTAAAAAGAATGTGTGACCGACATGATAAAAGTTTTTATTCAAAATATAAAAAATTTTGTGATGAATATTTCTATCTACCCCACAGAAAAGAACCAAGAGGTATTGGAGGTATATTCTTTGATTATAAAAAAGATAATTTTGAGAATGATTTAAAATTTGTTCAAGATGTCGGAGTTACATTTCAATTTATTTTTCAAAAAATTATAAAGAAAAAAATTAAGAGAAATTGGTCTATGAGGGATAAAGAATTACAATATATCAAAAGAGGACGATACACAGAATTTAATCTACTATACGATAGAGGAACAAAGTTTGGATTACAAACTGGAGGAAATGTAGAAGGCATTCTAATGTCATTACCTCCGTTAGCAAAATGGAAATGATATGGAAAAAGAACCAATAACATTAAATGGACTAAATAAATTAAAAGATGAACTTACTTATTTAAAAGAAAGAAAGAGACCTGAAATTGTCTCAGCAATCGCTGAAGCAAGATCACATGGCGATCTTAAAGAAAACGCAGAGTATCATGCTGCCAAAGAGGAACAATCTCATAATGAAGGACGTATTAATGAGATAAATGATATTATCGCAAGAGCTAATGTAATCGACGTTACAAAATTAAATAATGATGGAAAGGTAATTTTTGGTTCTACAGTATATCTTGAAAATTTGGATAACGGAGAAAAGATTGATTACAAAATTGTTGGTAAAGATGAAGCAGACTTAAAACAAAAATTAATTTATTTTCAATCTCCAATAGGAAAAGGTTTGATTGGAAAAAATAAGAATGATTTAGTAGAAATAAATACGCCTGCCGGAACTAAAAATTTTGAAATCAAAGACGTAAAGTATATCTAATTATTGATGATATGATCAACTTTTTGATCAGATATGTTAAAATTATTATTTACCCACTCATCTTCAATCATCTTCAATTTTATACCTAATTGTTTACCCTCAGGAATTTGATATTTTTTCATTATTACATCAGCATTGATGGGCATTGTTGGCGAAATTTTATCTTTGTAAAGTTCAACTAAATTAATTAAATTTTTCTCAGGATTTTTAGATTTGATTATCCTAAAATTTAAAATATCAATTACTGCTTGTCTTCCATTGTAATAAAAAAATTTATTAAGATTATTTTCTGAAAAAGTTCTAGAATTAATCTTTTGTTTATAAAAAGAATTTATATCCTTAATCCTATTTTGATCATTTTTAGAAAAGTTAAATCTATATAAAAAATAATCCAAATTGTCTGTTTCATCAATGACCATTAAAGATAAAAAAACAATAAAATCAATTTGCTTTAAATGATCTTTTTGATGATTTTTCAAATTAGAGAAAATTTTGATATTCTTTAATTCTGGAAAAATTGTTGTAATTAATTCAACACTTATCTTATCTTTTGATAGTTTCTCTATTGTATGAGGCTTAATAAGTTTTCTTAATTCATCTAACAATCTTTCTTTAGATAATTTGGCGACCCCACTTATATTAATTTTTAATTTTTTTATTGTTTTTAAATCGTGAGGTAATTTAGAATAACTTAAAAAAAATCTTATATATCTTAAAATTCTAAGGTAATCTTCTTTTACCCTTGTGTCTGTTTCACCGATAAATTTGATTAAACCTATTCCTAAATCACTCATACCATCAAATGGATCAAATAAATTTCCCTCTTGATCAGCATAAATTGAATTGATAGTAAAATCTCTACGTTTTGCATCTTCTTTCCAATTTCTTGAGAACTTTACTTTTGCATGTCTGCCGTCAGTCGAAATATCTTCTCTCAAACTTGTTATTTCAAACCTATTATTATCAATAACTGCCGTTATTGTTCCATGTTCAATGCCGGTTTTATAATAATTTATGTTTCCTTTTTTTAACGCATCACATGTCTGAAGTGGTTCTAAATTCGTGGCTAAATCTATATCGTCTACTTTTTCTTTATTAATTATTTTTCTTAAACATCCACCAACATATCTAATTTCACTTTCTGAACTAAAGGAATTTATTGCGTCAAAAATTTTAAAAGCTGATGTTTTTTTTGTTAATTCTTTTACTCTTAAACTTATATGGTTAAAATTGTTTGATCTTAAAAAAATTTTATCTAAAAAGTCTTTCATAATTGGCTGGGGCGCTAGGATTCGAACCTAGGATGCAGGTACCAAAAACCCGTGCCTTACCGCTTGGCTACGCCCCAATATCATTTTCGTATAACATAAAAAAAAAAATTTATATAGTTTTTGATGCTATACACCAGTAATTTTTATATTTTTTAATGAACCTTTTTTTCGCACTTTCACATTTTGCATTAGATTGAAAATATGCAACTAATGCAGATCCTGATCCTGTCATTCTCACGAAAATTGGATTTAAAAAATTTTCTATATAAATTTTGGTTTTTTTTAATTTTGGGTATTTTTTAAACACAATGGGCTCCAAGGAATTATGCATTTTTTTCAAATATTGGAGATTAAATATCTTTTTTTGCGCTTTGTTCAATGCAGGAGCATGAAATTTTTTAACCTCTGAATATATTCTTTTAGTTGAACAGCCAAAGTTAGGTTTAACAATTAAAGCATAGATTTTTTTGTAATTATAAAATCTTTTAATCTTGTTTTTTGAAGTTAAAATTGAATTGGTATAGTTTAGTCCGAGAGGAACGTCAGACCCAATCAAATATGAAATATTAATAATTTCTTTTTTTTTTACTTTGATAATCTTTTTTTCAGTAAAGTACTTTAGAAGGCTTGCTACATTCATTGAACCACCTCCAAGCCCTGCTCTATTAGGAATATTTTTTATTACTTTAATTTCAAATTTGTCTCTAGATAAAAGTTTTTTTTTCTCCAATAATCGCAATAATTTATAAACAGTATTATTTTTTCCTATATTTTTTGAAAATTTTCCTACAAAAGAAATTATATGTTTTTTCGATTTAATTTTTCTTATTAAAATTTTGTCATGTAAATTAACAAATGCTATAACACTTTCTATTTTATGTAACGATTTATTTTTTCCAATAATATTTAGGTTTATATTAATTTTGGCATATGATTTAATTATATTAAAAATCATATTATGATTTTTTTAATCCCTCTATAATTTTTATGTTGATTTTTTTTAATAACTCATCTTCAACCTTATCCATTTTTAATACATTGGTCCAAAAATACCTTGCCTGGATTTTTCTATTCAATCTCCATAATATATCTCCATAATGATCATTTACTATTGGGTCATTAGGCATTAATTCTACTGCTCTTCTCAGAAACTCTTCCGCTTTGGAATAATCGTCTACAAGATAATAAGCCCATCCTATTGAGTCAATTATGTACGGGTCATCACTTTCAGATAGATATGCATTTTCAAGCATTTCTAAAGCTTCTTTAATCTTGTAATTTCTTTCCAGCCAAGAATAAGCAAGATAGTTCAAAACATAAGGATCATCTGGATCTAATCTTAATGACTCAAGTAAATCCTCATCTGCTTTTTGAAAATTACCTAATCTTTCATAGCTACCACCTCTTCGATAAAGTAAATCTGATTTTAATATTAAATCATTTTCTAACTCATTTATTAAAATAGTATAATTTTTAATGGCCAAATCATATTTTTTAGAATTTTTGTAATAGTTAGCTAAATCAAAAATCATTTTTTGATTAGGCTTTTCAAATTCGTTAAACTTTTTAACAATATAATTAAGTGACTCCTCCTGATTTTTTATTTTTGTGATGATTTGTGCTTCTGTTTTTACTCTATACCAGTAATAAAAAATATCTTCTTTTTTAAATTCTCTTAAAATTTTTTTTGTTTTAACATAATCTTCATTAAAAAAATAATTTTCAGATACTAACGATAAATTGAAAACAAATTTAGGATTTAAATAATACGACAAATTTAAATAAATATTAGATTTTTCTAAATTTTCGTATGAGGAATATAAGTTTGAAATTAAAAATAAAAATTCACTAATGATATCATTTCTATTCTTGCATGAAAAAATTTGTTTAAATCTTTTTAAATTATCATTTTTAAGCCAACTTTTTGCTTGGGATAAAAGCAAAGTAGAGTTTAATGAATTTATATCTTTCGTAACTTCATAAGCATCTTCCAATCTATCATTTTCGATTAAATAACTTGTGTAAAAGAAAATATACCTTGAAAAATCTGCCTCGTTATCATTTATCAAATTTACAAAATGTGCATCAGTCCTTGAGTCATTTAAAAAACACTTTTGAAATGTTTTTGAAATCAATGACAAATTCCCAAAATTTTTCTGATTATCTAAAATCTTATTTTCTTTAAAAACAAAAATATACTGTTTGAAAGTCTCTAAAATCGCGGTATTGATTGTGTCATTATCTATGAAACTAAAAGCAATTTCTAAATATTCATTTGCATTATCAAGTTCATTTCTTTTTATGCTATCAATGGATAGCAATAAATAAGCTTCAAAAAAATTAATAATTTTTTTGTTTTTATTATATTTAATTAAATTGATAGCTTTTAAAATCTCATTCTCAAGGATTAACGATGATATGTATTTTTTAAAATAAGGATCATGTTTATCAATAAGAGATTTTGATGAATCAAAGAAATCTAGAGCATCGCTGTTATTTCGATTTTCAAGTGCAACTATTCCTGAAAAGTATTTTGAAAAATTATTGCCATCAAATTTCTCTAAAGAAGTGCTTTTCGAATAAATCGAAGTCTGATAAAATATAAATATTAAAGCTACTATATATTTAATATTTTTTAATAACATTCGTGTACTTTATGACTAAAAAGATTTTAAATCAAAATGCTAATTATACTCTAGAGATAATAAGGTCTGTAGAGGAAGAATTTACCTTTGAAAAAAAACCCATCAACAGATTTCAGATAACTAATGGATTTGAGAATGATCAGACTTTTTCAAAAAGGGATAAATTAGACGATCTTAAGAAAAAAGTTGATTCAATTGATAATTGTAATTTAAAAAATCATAGTAAAAAAATTATTATGGGTAGTGGAGAATTAAACAGCCCGATAATGATAATTGGAGAGGCTCCCGGACTTGATGAGGAAAATTCAGGACTTACATTTGAAGGAAATGTTGGTCAACTTTTAGAAAAGATGCTTTTAGCAATTGAAATTCAACGTAAAAAAATTTACACAACTTATTCGGTCAATTTTCGACCACCAAACGATAGAAAACCTAGTTCATCAGAAATTAAAAGATATTCAATTTTTTTGAAGGAGCATATATCAATTATAGATCCAAAAATATTGATTTTGATGGGAAGTACAGCTATGGAAGCAATCACTGGTTTTAATGGTAAAATTTCCAACGAACGAGGCCAATGGAAAGAGATTATTTTAAAAAATAAAACTTATCCATTAATAATTACTTACAGCCCATCGTACTTAATAAGATATCCAGAATTCAAGAAATATTCATGGGCAGATTTGAAAGAAATAAGAAACAAAATTCAAGATTTAAATATAAGAATATAATGAGAATTGTAGCTGGTGTTGATGAAGTTGGAAGAGGGAGTTTAATAGGACCAGTTTATGCTGCAGCAGTAATTTTAAATAAATCAATTGATGTTTCTTTCCTAAAAGACTCAAAAAAGTTAAAAAAAAATGAAAGGGAAATTTTGTCAAAACTCATAAAAAGAAATTCAGTTTGGGCTATTGGTAGGGCCTCAGTTAAGGAAATAGAAAAAATGAATATTTTAAATGCAAGTTTATTAGCCATGGAAAGAGCTTTGAGAAAACTGAAAAAAAAACCTACTTTAGTTTTAATTGATGGAAATAAAATACCTTTAATGAAAAACTATAAATTAATTCCGATTATTAAAGGGGATACAAAAATACCATCAATATCAGCAGCATCAATTATTGCTAAAGTTTCAAGAGATAAACAAATCACAAAATTAAGTGAAAAATTTAAGGATTATGATTGGGATAAAAATTTTGGCTATGGAACCAAACATCATTTAAAAGCAATTAGAAATCTAGGAATCACCTCCCATCATAGGAGAACTTTTTCTCCTATCAACAAAATGAAATAGGTTTCACGTAGAAACACTACATGTTGTTATATCAAAAAGTACCTATACAATTTAAATTCAAATAATTCAATCGTAGGTTGACCCAAGAATCTTTTTAGAGTCTAATTTAGTTTTACGAAATGAAATCTAATTTAAAAAATAAATTAATAAATGGAGATAGTTTAAAGGAGCTCAAAAAAATTCCTAATGAAAGTTTTGATTTAATTTTTGCTGATCCCCCTTACAATCTACAACTTAAAAGTGAATTAACAAGACCTGATAGAACTAAAGTAAATGCAGTAAACGATAAATGGGATCAATTTGAAAATTTTAAAAAGTATGATGACTTTACTTATCAATGGTTGAGTGAATGTAAAAGAATTTTAAAAAAAAATGGAGCTATTTGGGTAATTGGTAGTTACCACAATATTTTTAGAGTTGGTACAGCAATTCAAAATTTGGGTTTTTGGATTTTAAATGATGTCATTTGGAACAAAAAAAATCCGATGCCTAATTTTAGAGGAACACGTTTTACAAATGCTCATGAAACATTAATTTGGGCATCTAAATCTGAAAAATCAAAATACACTTTTAATTATCAATCCTTAAAGTGTTTGAATGACGATCTTCAAATGAGATCTAATTGGGAATTACCAATTTGTAATGGTTCTGAAAGATTAAAAAATAATGGTAAAAAGGTGCATTCCACACAAAAACCAGAAGCTCTTCTTCACAGAATTTTATTAGCGACTTCAAATAAAAATGATTTAGTTTTAGATCCCTTTTTAGGATCCGGAACAACAGCTACAGTTGCTAAAAAATTAGGAAGAATTTACTATGGCATTGAAAGAGAAATAACATATTTTAAAGCTGCCGAACAAAGATTAAGAAAAACAAAACCTATAGAGAATGATTATTTGGATACTTTACAAAATGGTAGATCCAAACCAAGAATACCGTTTGGGTCATTGGTTGAATTAGGAATAATTAAACCAGGTACGACTATTTTTGATAATAAAAAGAAAATCAGTGCAAAAATTATGGCTGATGGCAGTATTAAGCATGCACAAACTGAAGGCTCAATCCACAAAGTAGCGGCTACAATCTTAGGTGCTGAAAGTTGCAATGGATGGACTTTTTGGCATTACAAATTAGGTAATTCTTTTGTGCCAATAGATAATTTGAGACAAAAATTCCTTATTAATAAAAGTTATCTATAAATTTTACCAAGATAACTTTCTAAAAACTTTTTGTTTTTTACTAATCTTTTCAAAAAGATATTTCTAAAAAACCTCGTTACAGGACTAGATAAATGAAAAGCAAATTGATTAAATTTTGATCTGTTACTAACCATTTTAGTTTTATTAACTCTTTTTTTAAAAAAATCACTTTCTGTATTATTTTCTATACTTTTAAACAATTCATAAGCACCCTCTATAGACTGAGTTGCTCCTTGAGCAAATGATGGTGAAAAAGCAAAAAAAGCATCACCTATAAAATGAATATTGTTATTTTTTGTCTTATAAAAATTTTCACTTATAAATACTGGGAATATTTTTAATTCCTTAATTCCATTTAAAAATTTCTTCATTTCTAATGGGACATTATCCAAGATGCCTTTAATAAAATTTTTATCACTAAATAATGAGTAGTTTTTTAGTTCGTTTGAGGAAAGATTATATTTCATTATTGCTATAAAATTTAAATCTCCGTTAAGATTTACGGGATAAATTACATGATGAAAATTGGGACCTAAAAATAATGAGATATTTTTATGATCAATTTTCGAATAATGAGGTATCATCCCTCTTATAGCCAACGTATTATTGTATCTCAGTTTAATTTGATTGTTTGAAATAAGATTTTTACTTTTTGAAAAAATCCCATCTGAAACAATTAAATAATCACATTCAAAAATTTCATTATTCTCAAAAGTAAGTTGGATCTTTCGATTTTCTTGATCTATCTTGGAAATATTATGATTAGTTTTAATTAAATTTTCTAAATCAGTTTTTAAAAAATCTACTAAGTCAGATCTTCTCATAGTAGTGTACTTACTGTCTTCGGTATTAAAATCAGAAATTCTTAAATCACATATTTTATTTGGATCCTTAATAGAGTAAAAATTTATTTTGTCTGGATTGCACTTTTTATCATATTGAAAATTATCAAATCCAATTTTGTTTAAAAGCTTTACACTATTCACTGATAATTGAATTCCATAACCACCCTCTAAATCAATTGAGTGGTTTTTTTCAAAAACAGTAATTTGATAATTTGAATTTCTTTTAAATAAATTAGCTATGAATAACCCAGAAATACCAGCTCCAATGATGCCAATCCTTTTCATTAATTTTTATCTAAATATTGAACAATTTTTTTTGTAAATGAAGGTAACATATAACTGTCCAATTTTTTTCTATCAAACCAATAAGCTGATGAAAATTTTTGATTATCTTTTGAATATTGAATTTTTATATTCATGTTCATATTGGACATCTTAAAATTCAAATTTTTATTAAAATTTTTAGGATTAGATAATTCCTCCATAGGAAATATAGATAAATTTTTTAAAAAATTAAATTTAGTATTTTTAATTAACAAATATCTTTGATCTTTTTTGTAAACTTTAAGGATAAAATATTTGTCTTTATTTTTTTTTATGTTTTTAGTTAAAGTAAAATCTTTCTTACTAAAAGATTTACAATTTTTCTTAATAGGACACTGACTACATATTGGATTATTCGGTTTACATATTAAAGCCCCTAATTCCATTAATGCTTGAGCGTAATCACTAGATCTTAAAGTGGTTCCTAATATGGTTTTTTTTTGAATAAGATTATCTTTTTGAATTTCCTTTTTCTTTTTTAAATAAAGGTATCTTTTTAAAACTCTTTCAATATTACCATCTAGTGGAATATTTGGTTTGTTAAATGCAATGGCCAAAATAGCCATTGCGGTATAATTTCCAATACCAGGCAGTGTTATCAAATCTTGATAATTGTTTGGCAATTTTCCATCAAAATTTTTAATGATTATTTGTGCAGTCTTTTTTAAATTTCTGGCTCTAGAATAATATCCAAGACCCTCCCAAAGCTTTATTAATTTTTTCTCATTAACTTTTGCAAGTGAATTTAAAGATGATAAATTTTTTATGAACCTATTAAAAAAAGGAATTACAGTTGTGACCTGAGTTTGTTGTAACATAAATTCACTTATTAATGTGTAATATTGTTTCTTTTTTGGAGAAACTTTTTTTCGCCAGGGCAAAGATCTTTTATTAATATCATACCATTTCAGAATTTTTTTTGTTATTATCGTTTCTTTCATATGCAATTAAAAAATAATACTAAGCAGAGATCAGGGACCATTCAAGGTTTAAGATCATTAAAAGACACTTTGCCAAAAAATATAAAAAAAATTATTAATAAAAGAGGTCATATTTATTCAGAAACATTAAATAATTGGAAACTCATTGTGGGGGAAAAACTATTTGAAGTTTGTTATCCCAAATCATTTAAAAGCTCAAATAAATTTGGTGTTAACTCTTTAATAATTATGGTTGAAAGAGGTCATGAGGTGGATTTGGAATATTCAAAAAAAGAAATTATAGATAAGATGAATAGTTTTTTTGGATACACTGTGGTTGAAAAAATAAAATTTACGAGCTTTAACAAAATAAAAAATTATTCCTTCAAAAATAAAAACTCAAAAAAAAGTGTGACAAAAGACAAATATCAAAAAAAAATTAATGATGTTAAGAATGATAAAATCAAAAAGTCACTTCAAGAATTAACGAAAGTTTTTAGACAAAAATGAAAAAGTTTTTTTTATTTATATTTTTGACCTTAGGGCTTAATTTTAGCGTCAATGCTGAAACTAGTCGTATAATTTCAGGAGATAAAAACGCTAAAATTACAATCATTGCATATGAGTCCCTTACTTGTAGTCATTGTGCTGATTTCCATAAAAATATTTATCCACAACTTAAGAAGGAATTTATAGATACTGGAATAGTAAAATTAGAGTTTAGACACTTCCCTCTTGGCGCTGTAGCATTTAATGCAGCAAAAGTATCTCAATGTGAGGAAGATAAAAGTTTAAAGATTTTAGAAATTTTATATTCCAACCAACAAGAATGGGTTAAAGGAAATTCAATTGATGAAGCAAATAATTTTTTAGAAAAATATTTAAGAAAAAATAATTTTAACATAGATATTGAAAAGTGTATTACAGATAAAGAAATCGAGGACTTTGTTTTAAATGATCGAGTCGAAGGAACAAAAAAATTTAATGTAAATGCTACTCCTACGATAATTATCAATAATAAAAAGTTCGATAAGTCTCTAAATTATAAAAATTTAAAAAAATATCTCGAAAAAATGTTATAATTAAAACCATGGAGTTTAAAAAAATCCAGTTAAATGGTTTTAAATCTTTTGCTGACAAAACCAACTTCTTAATCGAGGATGGTCTGACTGGTATAGTTGGGCCTAACGGTTGTGGGAAATCAAATATTGTCGAATCTTTAAGGTGGGTCATGGGAGAAACATCCGCAAAAAGCATGAGGGGATCAGGAATGGAAGATGTAATATTTTCTGGAACTTCAAACAAAGCCTCTAAAAATATTGCTGAAGTATCAGTTACCGTTGCGAATGAGAATAATGAAGGTCCAATACAATTCAAAGAACTAGATGAAATAAATGTTAGACGAAAAATTGAAAAAGACAAAGGTTCGAAGTTTTATATTAATGATAAGGAAGTTAGGGCTAGAGATGCACAAATGTTTTTTGCAGATCTTTCTACAGGAGCACACTCACCGTCAATGATCAGCCAAGGTCGTATTGGTGCTTTGGTGACTGCAAAACCAACTGACAGAAGAGCAATACTAGAGGAGGCTGCAGGTATATCGGGGTTGCATGTTAGAAGACACGAAGCTGAATTAAGGTTGGCCGCTGCAGAAAATAATTTAAAAAGAGCAGATGAATTAAGGCGCCAACAAGAAAAACAGCTAACTAACTTACAAAAGCAAGCTGAGGAAGCAACAAAATATAAAAATATTTCAAATGAAATTAAAAAAATCGAAGCAGGTTTATATTATCTTAAATTATTAGAAATTGATAAAGAGATAAGAGTTGAGAATGAAATAAATATGGAAGCTGAAGGAGAAGTATCTGGCTTTAACACAAAAATTTCTGAACTTGAAAAGTCTATTAAATCTGAGTCAGATAAAATCTCACCCTTAAGAGAAAAAAATATTGAAAATCTCTCAAAAATTCAAAGACTTAACTTAGAATTACAAAATCTTGATGAAGAAAATACAAGAGTGCTTGGTGAAATTGAAAATATTAAAAATAATCTCAAGACTCTAGATGATGATATAAACAGACAGAAAGAAATAGTTATTGATGCGAATTCAAACGAAAAAAGATTGAAAGAAGAAAAAAATGAACTTATAGAAATAGATTCGAAATATTATGAAACCGAAAAACAATCTAATAATGATTTAGAAAATTCTAAGAATAAATTAAATTTAGAAATAGAAAAAATTAAAGAATTAATTAATTTAGAAAAAAAAATTGAAGCGTTATCTGGTCTTGACGATTTTAAAATTACAATTCAAAAATATGCTGAAAGATATAGCGATAATCAAAACATTAAAAAAGATTCTATTAAAAGAAGTGAAAGAATTAGTGTCATAGATAATGAAATAGAAAGTTGGAAAAATTTATTATCAAATTCAGAAAAAATGGTAACTGAACTTTCTGGAAGAAAAAATACGTTGAATATACAGTTAGATCAATTAGATAATCAGCCAAAGTTACAAGCTGAAAAAAAAGGACAAATTTCTGAAAATCTGAGAATATCTGAGAAGGAGAAAAATGATAATGAAATTGTTATAAATTCAACTGATGAAAAGATAGAAAATCTTCGAATTCAACTTAATGAAATCCAAGAACAATCAATTCAGATTAGAGAGAGAAAAGCTAGCTCAGGAGCTACTGTTGAAGGACTTAAGAAAAGAAAAAATGACCTGGTAGAAAGAATTTATTCAGAACTAAACTTGAATGAAGATAACATTTTAGAAAATTCAAATTTGTTTGGTAAAGAAGAACTACCTGATGCTGTAAATCAAGAAGATCTATTAGATAAAAAGAAGCAGGAAAGGGAAAAGTTGGGTTCTGTGAATTTGAAAGCTGATGAAGAAACAAATAAATATGAAGCTGAAATAAAAAAAATGGAACAAGACCGAGCAGATTTAGTAACAGCAATAGTTAAATTGAAGGATAGTATTAATGAACTAAATCAAAAAGGGAGAGAAAGGTTATTAGACGCATACGAAAAAGTTAATAGAAAGTTTAATGAGGTTTATACAAAATTATTTAGTGGAGGTAATGCTAAATTAGAACTAGTTGACTCTGAAGATCCTTTGGAGGCAGGTCTAGAAATGTTAGTAAGTCCTCCAGGAAAAAGACTACAATCTATAACTTTATTGTCTGGAGGTGAGCAGGCCTTAACTGCACTATCATTAATTTTTGCAGTTTTTTTAACTAATCCTTCACCAATTTGTGTGTTAGATGAAGTTGATGCGCCTCTAGATGATGCTAATGTAACAAGATTTTGTAGCTTACTTGAAGAGCTTACCAAGATCACCAATACAAGATTTATTATTGTTACGCATCATGCTTTGACAATGTCTAAAATGAATAGACTTTATGGGGTCACAATGCCTGAGAAAGGTATAAGTCAGTTGGTAGCTGTTGATTTACAAAAAGCAGAGAGTATGGTTGCTTAATTAAATTTAATTAAATGCCAAAAGATCCTTTTAAAACTCGCTTAGAGATTGCAAAAAAGAGAATATCAAAAAAAGGTACAAATGACAAAAATCCCAATCCATCCCCAATTGGTACGGCTTTTAAGCTTAGTACGGAGCTCGTTTCAGCAGTTGCTGTAGGGACAATTATTGGGTTTATTTTAGACAAGACCTTTGGTACTAAACCATGGTTAATTTTAATATTTTTTTTTGTAGGCGTAATTGCTGGGATTACCAATGTAATTAGAAATGCAAAAAATATGCAAAATAAGTAATTGATTTATGGCAGCAAATCCAATGACACAATTCGAAGTTTATAGAATTGGTCCAGAAATAAAGATAGGGGCTTTTGACATATCATTTACAAACGCGAGTTTATTTATGGTTATCAGTTCGTTTGCTATATTAATTATTTTTAATTTTGGATCAAAAAAAAATTCAATACTACCAAACAAATTGCAGCTATTAACTGAATTAAGCTATTCATTTGTATCAAAAATGATTAATGATACTGCAGGATCAAAAGCTAAACCTTATTTTTCATTTATATTTTCTTTATTTATGTTTGTGCTTTTTTGTAACATGTTTGGGATGATCCCTTATACTTTCACTGTAACAAGCCACATTATTGTGACTTTTGTTTTAGCAGCATTTATATTTATAGGAGTAACAATTATAGGTTTCATTAAGCATGGATTTGGATATTTAAAACTATTTGTACCAAGTGGTGTACCTATCGTATTACTTCCATTGATAGTTGTTATTGAAATTATTTCATATTTAAGTAGACCCATTAGTCTTTCAGTAAGGCTTTTTGCTAATATGATGGCAGGTCATACGATGATGAAAGTTTTCGGAGGCTTTGTTATAAGCCTTGGAATAGTCGGTGGATGGCTTCCACTGAGTTTTTCGGTTGCATTAACAGGCTTGGAGATATTAGTTGCTTTTCTTCAAGCATACGTTTTTGCAATCTTAACATGCATCTATTTAAACGATGCATTAAACTTACACCATTAATAACATAGGAGGATATAATGGAATTAGAAGCAGCAAAAATGATAGGAGCAGGCCTGGCAGCTATCGCTCTAGCTGGTGCCGGTGTTGGTATTGGAATAATCTTTGGTAATTACTTATCTGGTGCGATGAGAAATCCGTCAGCTGCCCAAAAACAATTTCCAAATTTGCTTTTAGGATTCGCTCTTG
Organism: uncultured Pelagibacteraceae bacterium; assembly: GCA_902623975.1. Lineage (GTDB taxonomy): Bacteria > Pseudomonadota > Alphaproteobacteria > Pelagibacterales > Pelagibacteraceae > Pelagibacter. The sequence continues at coordinate 3,083 of CACNVR010000002.1, read as the reverse complement.
CAGAAGCTACTGGGCTATTCGGATTAGTAGTTGCGTTAATCATTCTTTTTGCATTTTAAATTGATGATTAAAAAAATATTTTTTCAGTCAATATTTTTCAATTTCTTTTTTTTAAAAGAAGTTTTTTCAGCTGAAAGTGGAGGTATGCCTCAGTTAAATCCAGAATTTTGGGTTTCACAAGTATTTTGGCTTACTCTTACATTTGGTGTTTTGTACGTTGTTCTTTCAAAACTTATTTTACCTAAGATAAGTGCAAACTTAGAATTAAGAAAATCTCAAATACAAGAAAATGTTGAAGCAGCAGAAAAACAAAGGGAGAATAGTGAGTCTAAACTTAAAGAGTATGACCAGATTGTTCTAAAAAGTAAATTAGAAGCAAAAGATATTTTGAAAAGCGCACGTGAAAAAGTTTTGAAAGATATAAATTCTAAAAAAGAAATTTTAGATAAACAAATTGATGAAGAAATTAATAATGCAGAAAAAGAAATAGAAATGCTTAGAAAGAGTGCCTCTGGAAAAATAAATAAAATTGCTATTGAAACATCTTCGGATCTTATAAAAAAATTAATTGGAACAGAGGTTAACAGCAGCAGTATATCTGCAATCGTTGAAGATCTATCAAAAAGAAACGGTGGTAAATACTATGGTTCTTGATTCAACATTCTGGGTGGCAGTTTCTTTTTTTATATTTTTTGGTGGGCTCATCTATTTAAAGGTGCCCCAAAAAATTAACGAAATATTAAATAAACTTATCTCAGATATCAAAAATGAAATCGATGAGAGTGAAAAATTAAGAACAGAGGCTAAGAAATTATTGGATAATGCTCAAAAAAAACTTGATACCGCTCAATCAGTAAGTAATGAAATTTTAGAGCAAGCAAAAAAAGACAGCGACAGACTAATTATAGAATTAAATGACAAATTTCACAGATCCTCTGAGATCAAAAAAAATTCAGCTCAAACTAAAATAGCTCAGATGAAAGATGCAGCAATAAAAGAAATAAAAAATGCCTCAGTAAAAATTGCTGTTGATTCTGTCAAAAAAATTATCACAACGTCAGTGGATAAATCTAAGCTAGATACTTTGTTTCAAAAAAATTTGGATGAAACTAAAGAAGAGTTAAAAAAAATCAACTCATAATCCTCTTACAATTATCTAAAAAAACTATAAATTATCCTAATGAATTCTATAGTAATTGGTTCAGGTTTTGGAGGAATGGCTGCTGCACTCCGTCTCAAGGCAAAAGGTAATAATGTAACTTTAATTGAAAAACATCCAGATCTTGGTGGAAGAGCAAGAGTGTTTAGGAAAAATGGTTTCATATACGATGGCGGTCCAACAGTTATTACAGCACCATATTTAATAAACGAGTTATTTGAATTATTTGGGAAAGATCCAAATGATTATATAAAACTCACACCTTTAAAAATTTGGTATCAATTTATTTTTGAGGATAAAACTAGGTTTAATTACTCTGGTGATGAATTAGAAATGAAAAACCAGATTGCAAAAATTAATAAAGAAGATGTCGTTGGATATGAAAAACTTGTAAATTTTACTAAAAAAATTTTTGACAAAGGGTTTACAGAACTTGCCGATGTTCCATTTGATGAACCTTTTGTAATGTTGCAACAATTACCATCACTTTTGAAACTTAAAAGTTATAAATCAGTTTATTCGTTAGTTTCATCTTATATAAAGAATGAAAAATTAAGAAGAATATTAAGTATGCATCCATTGCTTGTTGGAGGCAATCCTTTTACTACAACTTCAATTTATGGACTAATTTTATATTTAGAAAAAAAGTGGGGAATTCATTATTCGATGGGAGGAACAGGAAATATAATAAAAGGTTTTGAAAAATTAATGGATGAAGAAGGAATTAAAGTAATCAAAGGTCATGAAGTTACAAAAATTATTTCAGATAAAAAAAAGATCACTGGTGTTCAACTTGATAATAAAACTATTATAGAGTCTAATTGCGTTATTTGTAATGCAGACCCACCTGCAGTTTATGAAAAAATGCTAAATGGAAATACAAATAACTCATTTCTTTTTAAATGGAAAAAAAATCGAATGGAATATTCAATGGGACTATTTGTTTATTATTTTGGTACTAAAATAAAATATGAAGATGTAGAGCATCATACAATTAAATTTGGTAACAAATACAAAGAACATCTAGATGATATATTTGATAACAAAAAGTTAAATAATGATATTAGCTATTATCTACATAGACCATCTTCAACTGACAAATCTATGGCTCCTAAAGGAAAAGATTGTTTTTATGTTCTTGTACCTGTTCCAAATAATCAATCGAATATTGATTGGTCTATTGAGGGAGAAAAAATGAAAAATTTGGTAATTGATAAAATGCAAAATGATTTAATGCCTAATCTAAGAGAGAATGTTGTTGAGGATTTTTATTTAACTCCAGATTACTTTGAAAAAGATTTAAATACTAAACATGGCTCAGGTTTCTCCATCCAGCCAAAATTTTCACAATCAGCTTATTTTAGATTTCATAATAAATCAGAAATTTATGATGGTTTATATTTTGTTGGAGCAGGAACACACCCTGGTGCTGGTATACCAGGAGTTTTGTCGTCAGCTAAAGTATTAGATAAAATAATTTAATGAATAAAAAAAATTACCTAGCTATTTTTGCTAAATCATTTAATTGGGCAGGTTTTTTTTTACCAAAAAAAATTTATGATGATTCCGCTAAACTTTATGCATTTTGCAGAGTTCTAGATGACATAGCCGACGAAAAAACTAATTTAGAATCTAAGATTAAAAGATTTGATGAAATGAGAAATTTTCTTAGAAAATATTATGATACAGATAATTTAGAAATACATTCATCTGACGAAAATGAAAAGATTGTTTGCGATGTAATCACTCTTGCAAAAAATAATAATATAAAAAAGATAATTTTAGAGGACTTGGTGGATGGTGTTGCCTCGGATTTAAAAAAAAAAATTCAAATTAGATCTGTTAGAGATCTATTAATTTATTCATATAGAGTAGCTGGAACAGTTGGTTTAATGATGTCAAAAATTTTAACAGTTAACGATAG
>CACNVR010000001.1 GCA_902623975.1 uncultured Pelagibacteraceae bacterium | reverse complement strand
AGAATTAGGAGAAAATAAATTTGTCAAAACAAGATTTACTTGAATTTAAAGGCAAAGTTACTGACTTATTACCTAATGCCATGTTTAGAGTTCAGCTAGAAAATGGTCATGTTGTAACAGCCCATACCGCAGGTAAATTAAGAAAGAATAGAATAAGAGTATTACAGGGTGATAATGTGACAGTAGAAATGACACCTTATGACCTCACTAAAGGCAGAATAATCTTTAGAGGTTAATCTTTTGCCTCGGTAGCTCAGGAGTAGAGCAGAGCCCTGAAAAGGCTTGTGTCGGAGGTGCGAATCCTTCCCGAGGCACCATCAAAACAACTTGAAATTAATTGAAAAGAAATTAACTTCTAATAATAATAAATAACAAAAGGACTAAGAAATAAGATGAGTACATTAAAAGGAACTGTTAAATGGTTTAATGGTAAGAAAGGCTTTGGATTTATTGAGAGAGAAGATAAAGAAAAAGACGCGTTTGTTCATGCAAGTGCTGTTAAAGCTGCAGGAATGAGATATCTTAATGAAGGAGATAAAATAGAATTTACTTTAGAAGATGGTCCTAAAGGCCCTTCAGCGGTAAATTTAAAAAAATTAGACTAATTTTCTAAAATTAAAAAAAGGGCGATATATCTATAATCGGATGTACGTCCTTTTTCTTTTATGGGTTGCATTATTGTTTTTTTTGTCTAAAAAGCTATCAATGAAAAATAATGAGTTAAATAAATCAGTTTTAAAAAGTACTTTTAGAAAAGCTCTAAAAGGAACTGAAAGAATTGTGCACACTCATTCCCATGCTGGCTAAAGCTAGCGAATATCATTTATATTATAATTTTAAATAACATCAAAATAAGATAAAACAAAAAGGATATGCCTTGATGGTGAAATAGTATCACGTCGGTTTGTGGATCCGAAGTCGTAGGAGCGTAACCTACTCAAGGTACCAAAAAATGAGCGAAAAAAAAAAATTAATACCTGGATTACCTTCAGGTTTTGAGGATAGATGGAATAAAACATTAATTCTCAAAAAAAGACTATTAAAAGTCATTGAGAATAATTTTATCAAATATGGTTTCGATCCTTTAGAAACTCCATCATTTGAAATTGCAGAAAATATCGGATCCTTTCTTGCAGAGGATGATAGTAATCCTATGTCTGATGTTTTCTCTTTAAATGATGGTGAAAAAAATATAACTCTGAGATATGACCTTTCTAGTCCTTTAGCAAGATTTGTTGCCCAAAATAATCAAAAACTTCCCTCAATATATAAAAGATACGCTATTCAGAATGTATTTAGAAATGAAAAGTCTGGGAATGCGCGTTATAGAGAGTTTACTCAGGCAGATTGCGATATTGTAGGTAATGTTAATTCAGCTCAAGCTAATGCTGAATTATGTAATCTTGTAGCAAGCACATTAATTGAATGTGGTTTAAAAAAAGATCAGTTTATTATCAATGTCAGCAACAGAAAAATTGTTCAAGGTTTAATTGAGGATTTAAAAGTTGAAAAAGATAAACAAATTAAAGTGATGAGAGCTATAGATAAACTCGATAAACCTGGTTTTGGTTTAAAAGGTGTTGAAGAATTATTAAAAAAACAGAGAAAAGATAAAAGTGGAGCTATAACAAAAGGAGCAAACTTAAGTGATGAGCAAGCTACAAAAATCTTAAATTTTTTAAAGGTTAAAGATTTAAAGGAACTTAAAGAAAATTTTAAAAATCCTATTACTCAAGAGGGCATTAAAGAATTAGAGGAATTATTTGAAGTTTTAAACTTTGGAAATAATTCTGATCAAGTAAAAACTAATTTTACAATAGTTAGAGGTCTAGATTATTACGATGGGTTTTGTGTTGAAACCAATCTAAATTTCAAAACAAAAAATATGAAGGGTAAGGAAGTTGATATTGGAAGTATTTGTTCAGGTGGACAGTATAATAAATTAATTTCGAGATTTAAGGGTGTAGATATTCCAGGGACAGGTGTAAGTATTGGTGTTGATAGATTGCTATTTGCAATGACACAATTAAATCAAGTAAAAATTGATCTACAAAATCCAGTTATTGTTTGTGTGATGGACGTAAGATATTTAAAAAATTATTACGAAATTTTGGATAATTTAAGAAAAAATGATATTAATTCTGAAATATTTTTGGATAGCAAAAAAAATCTAGGCAAGCAACTTACTTATGCTAATAAAAGAGAATGTCCAGTTGCAGTTATCTGTGGCGAAAATGAATTTAAAGATAATAAAATAACCTTAAAAAATCTCCTTGGGGCCAAAGGAGAGAATAATCAAATTACATTTCCAAAAGAAAATTTAATAAATGAAATCAAAAAATTTATCTGACAAAATTCTTAGATCTGTTCAGTCTAAAGGATTCAAATATATTGAATTACCATCAGTTATTGAGACTGGTCATATAGTTCAAAGATCTGGTGAGAGTTTTAGAAAATTTATTTTTTCATTTACAGATCAGACAGGTAATGAATTATGTTTGAGACCTGACCTAACCATTGTGTCTTGTCTTAGATATTTAGAGAACAATTTAAAGAGAAAAGAAAAAATATTTTATAGCGGACAGGCTTACAGAAAGTTTCAAAATAAAAAAGATTCTATAATCCGAAATCAAGTTGGCTTTGAAATTATAGGATCAAAAGATGAAAAAAATGATGATAAAGAAATTATAAATACATCACTTAAATCACTTAAAAATCTAAAATTTTCTTCAGGCACCCTCACTATTGGCAATGTGGAAATTTTTAATCTTCTAATATCTAAATTAAATATACCAAAAAGATGGAAATTAAGACTTACAAGACATTTTTGGCGAGAGAAATATTTCAGTGATTTATTAAAAAGATTAGAGACAAATTCCGATGTAGATCCGACTATTGTTGAAGTCGATAATAGGCGATATTTTAAAATGTTAAAGGATGATCAATCGATTATTGTTGCAAGCAGAACATTGAAAGAAATTTTAGAAAGGTTTGATAAAAAAATTAAAGACCCAAGAGGAGCAAGTAAAGGAAGCAATGCATCAAAAATTATCAAAGAGTTTTTGAAAATTAAATGTCCGATAAATAAAGCTGCAAAGGAGTTAAATAAATTTTTTAAAAAATATAAAATTAATCTTTTTGTGGATCAGAAATATTTTCCTATCTCAAAAAACAAAATATCTAAATTAAATGTAGTTTTCTCAACTGCCTTTGGTAGACAATTAGAATATTACACTGGTATAGTTTTTAAAATAGATATTAAATCAAAGTCGAAAATTATTAATTGTTGTAACGGAGGTCGTTATGACAAATTAATCTCTGATCTTGGTTCAAAAAAACAGGTGCCAGCAGTTGGAGCAGCTATTAACTTAAATTCTTAATTATGAAAAATTTAATAAATATAGGAATACCTAGTAAGGGACGTTTAAGAAAAGATGTTTTAAAAATTTTTATAAAAAAAAGATTAAAGCTTATTTCTGAACGAGGAAAAAGAGATTTGATTGGTTCAATAAAAAATAAATCAAATATAAAAATTTTATATTTGCACGCTAGAGAAATTATTGAGAGATTGGGAGACGGTTCTTTAGATATTGGTTTTTCTGGTTTTGACTTATTAAAAGAGAGTGAGATAAATATTCAAAACAAGATAAATGTTATCAAAAAACTTAATTTTGGAAAAGCCAATCTAGTTGTAGCCATACCAGATCCTTGGATCGATGTTCAAACAATAGCTGATCTAGAAGAAATTGCATTTGAATTTAGAGATAAAAAGAAAAAAAGATTAAGGGTTGCAACTAAGTATCCAAATTTAACTAGGGATTTTTTATTTTCTAAAGGTGTTACTCAATTTAAATTGATTGATAGTTTAGGAGCAACTGAAGCGTACCCCTTCACTGGTTCAGCTGAATTAATTGCAGATATAACATCTACAGGTGAAACTCTTAGGGCGAATAACTTACGTATATTGAAAGATGGAGAAATATTAAAATCTCAAGCTTGCATCTTTACTTCAAAAAAAAATAGTAAAAAAAAAGGGTTAAAAAACTTTGTAAAATTGCTTTCCAAGTAATTTATCTTTAAAATATATGAGAATAATTTTGATGATGTCTAAATTTCTTATTACTGCGTAAGTAGCTACTAGAAAAACTATTCCACAAATAATTTTCAAATTAAGGTATAATTCCATAAAAATCCTTTATAATAAAAGTTACGAATCATGGACACAATTTTACTAATAATTTTGATTTTAATGTTTGGAGTAATCCTTGCTATTTTATATTTAAATATAAAGTCCAAGAAAGAGAACAGAGCTGATGAGACTAATGAAATAGCAAATTTAAACGCGGAAATTATTAGATTAAAAGATAGCTTAAACTCTACAATCAATACATCTTTAAGTTCGATGTCTACCTCGTTTAACACTTTATCAACTGGGGTTACAAAAGATATGGCCGAGGCACTTACTAAAGTTGATGAGAAGGTTGGTAATTTTAATGAACAAGTAAAGCTTTTAAATCAAAGTCAAGATGGAATCACCAAAATTTTAGCAGGGGTCAAAAAATATGGAACTCTGGCTGAATATTCTTTAGATGCTTTAATAAAAGATTTACTTCCAGCATCTCAATTTATGATTAACGTTAAAATGAAAGAAGATACTAGTGAAAATGTAGAATTTGCAATCAAGCTTCAAGGTGACGTGTTAGTTCCCTTAGATTCTCATTTTCCAGTAGAAAAATTTAAAGCGATTACAGATGCATATGAAGCTGATGATAAAAGAGCGGTTGCAGATGCTAGAACAAAATTGGCGAGTGCATTTAAAGCCAAAGCAAAAAGTGTGATGGAAAAATATATTGTTCCACCAAAAACAACTGATTTTGCAATTGTGTATGCTCCTACAGAAAGTCTTTACAAAGAGCTAACTGAATATCAAGACCCAAGCACTAAAGAATTATTAACCCAAGAATTGATGAAAAAATATAAAATAGTAATTTGTGGCCCTAATACTCTATCAGCCTATTTACAGTCTTTACACATGGGATTTCAATCTCTTAAGGTTCAAAAAGGTGCAACAGAAATCTATAACCACTTAAAAACAATCAGTACAAGGTTTGCAAAGCATTTTGATAACGTAATAGTTTTAAGAAAAAAGCTAGAAGAAGCCATGAATGTAGTTGATAAGTTTGGAACTGATGCTAGATCAATCACCAGAACTTTAGAAAATATTAAAGATCCCGAGCAAGTTGAAAAAGCTTTACTGACAGAGAACGTTGAGAAATTTGTTGAAAGAAATAAACAGTTAAAAAAATAATTTCTTTTTTCAGATAATACCGACTATAAGAAATCACATGCGTTGGAATAAGAAATACGATTATCCTACATCATCAAGAGCAACAGAAGATGGAATAAGAAGATATGTTTTGGGAGAAACAAAATTACCAAGTGTAACATCAATTCTTGATGCAACAAAATCTGAAGAGGATAAGGCTGCTTTAGCAAATTGGCGAGAAAGAACTGGCCACAAAGAGGCTGAGGCAATTACAAAAGCAGCAAGCAGCAGAGGTTCTCAGATGCATAGTTATTTAGAGTCTTTTCTTTTGGGTAGAGAAAATTTAAGTTTCTTCGAAGATAATGAACAATACAAAAAAATGGCAAAAGAAATTATTGATAAGGGTTTAACAAACAGATTAGATGAAATATATGGTGTAGAATGCACAATGTATTATCCTGAGAGATATGCGGGCACAGCAGATTGTGTAGGTGTTTATGAAGGAAAAGAAACGATAATTGATTTTAAGCAGTCCAACAAACCAAAAAAAGCTGAGTATATAGACTCTTGGTTCCTACAAACTGCGGCTTACTCTTTAGCGCATAATGTTGTTTATAACTCAAATATCAATGCATGTGTTATTCTAGTTTGCACAGTGGATAATTTGTTTCAAGAGTTTAAAATTCAAGGGACTGAACTAATAACATATCAAAATTTGTTTTTAGGGAGATTAAAAAAATTTAATGAAATGAAAAATTTGGTTTTATAAAAAATGGATAAAATTGTAATTTATGATACCGAAACCACGAACTCAACAATATGGGGATCCATAATTGAAGTAGGGGCTGTAGTAGTTGATAAAAATTTAAAAGAGATTGGGAAATTGAATATAAGAGGTAGAATGCCAGAAGGAGAGGTTCCAAGTGCAAAGGCTTTACTTGTTAATTCAACTAGTATTGATCTATTAACCAAAGGTAATTATTCGCATTATGAATTTTTAGGTGCAGTTGAAAATTTTTTCACAAAGTGTGCTCCTGCAGTATTTATGGGATGGTCAAATCTAAATTTTGATAGAAGAATGTTCCATTTTAATTTTTTTAAGGGGAATCGATATCCTTATGCTACACACTCATCGCCCAATAGTGAGCATGATGGTTTGCACATAGCTAGAGCAGCTCAAACATTAAACTCAGAAACTTTAAAAACAGAACTAACAGAGGCAGGAAATCCAAGTCTAGCATTAGAATCTTTATCAAGAATGCAAGGTTTTGATACCTCAGCCAGTCATACAGCTTACGTAGATGCACAAAACTCACTAAAGGTTCTTAGAATTATAAAAGATAAGCATAAAGATAATTGGGATACATTTTTAAAAACATCAACAAAAACTAGCGTAGAAACTTTTTTAAAAAGTGAGGGCATATATTCTATTTTTGAAAATGTGAAGGGTAGAAATATGATGTATCTTACTGGTACGCTACATCCTAATCATTACTTTCATCCATCATATACATCCTGGGGATATGTTTGGGATTTAAGAAGAGACCCAGAACCATTATTAAACTTACCAGTAAATCAATTACGAGACGTATTAAAGAAATATAGTCCTAAGGCTTTAAGAGTTTTAAAAACAAATAAAGCTCCTGTAATTTTAGATAAACAGTTTGCTCTTAAACAAAAACCTTATACAGACTTAGATTTAGCAACAATTCAAAAAAGAGCTAAACTTGTTAGAGAAAATGAAAATTTTTGTAAAAATATTCAAGTTATAAATAGAGAAGCTGCAGAGGAAAAAGAGCAATCAAAAACCCAAGAAGACTTATTACCAGAGGAAACTCTTTATGAGAAATTTATCCCTAATAGAGATACTGCATTATTTAAAACTTGGCATAGTTCATCTTGGGAAGATAAATTGAGATTATTGGACAAGTTTACAGATAAAAGATGTAGCTGGTTTGGTCAAAAAATTATTTATCAAGAAGCTCCACAAATTTTACCACCTGATTTATACAAAAATATTAAAAATGAAATTGCTAGAAGAATATTAAGTAAAAATAAGGAAAAATGGCAAACTGTAAATATGGCATATACTGAAATTGATTATTTAAGAGACCAAGCTTCAAATAGGGATGATGAGGAGGAGCTAAAAAAACTTGATGAAATTAATCAATTCATAATGTCGATTGAAAAAAAATACGAATTAGGCTAGTTGACATTAATCATAATAATTATAGATAGGTAATATGCTTATTGATTATAAAGATGAAGATTTTGATAATAAAATCAAAAAAGAAGATATTTCGGTAATTCAATTTAGTGCTGCATGGTGTGGTCCCTGTAAAGCCCTTAAACCGATAATGGATAAACTAGCAGATGAATATAAAAATAAGGCAGGTTTTTATTACGCAGACATAGAAGATGGTGGAATAAATACAGGAAGTGCCGCAGGAATAAGAGGCGTGCCAACAGTAATAATTTATAAAAAAGGTGTAGAAGTTGATAGAAAAGTTGGTGGTGTTCCTGAGAGCAACATGAAAGAATTTCTAGAAAAAAATATTTAATTTAAATTTAAAAATTCCCCACTCAGATACAAAGAACCTGTAATAACTAGTAAATCATTTTCTTCGAATTTAATAGATTGAATAGCTTCTTTGATATTTTTTTTATACTGAACATTAGGAATAGTCTTAAATTTATTTTTCAAATCTTTTCCACTAATTGCATTAGGTTGATTGGGTATATCAATTGTTGTTAATGAGGCAAAATCTTTAAAATAAGAAATATATTTTTCATGATCTTTATTGGCCATCATTCCGATTATGATATGTTTATTGCAATCTAAAGTTTCGAGATATTCATTTAGAGCTTTTGAACCTCCAGGATTATGTGATGAATCAAGAATAAGTTTATTATTTTTAACTAATTCTTTAAGTTTACCAGATTTTATCTCTTCCAATCTTGCGATACTAGAGGCTTTTTGTATGCCATTTATTATGTGTTGGTCCCTAATTTTTAAGTTTTCTAAAATTCTTAATGTTGCAATAGCTGTTGAGGCATTTTCAAGTTGAAATTGACCATTTAAATTTGGCTTTGGAATTTTTAAGCCACCATATTTGTCCTTAAAATAAAAAAAATTATTTTCCTTTGAAACAAAGTTGTAATTTTCATTAAAGTAATATTTATTTGCGCTATTATTTGAAATATTTTTTTTTATACATTCTGTAATTTCATCAGATGATTGTTTCGCAACAACTATATTAGAGTTGAGTAAAGATGATGTTTTTTCAAAGATTATTCTTTCAATATTTCTATCGTTTTTTGGCAACCAATCCAAGTGGTCTTCACTACAAGAGGTTATAATATTACAAAGGTTCTTTTTTAGAATATTTACAGCATCTCCTCTTCCAAATAAACCAAATTCTGCAATCACAAGATTATTTTTGTATTTTTTACATCCTTGGAAAAATGCAGCTGTAAGAGCTTCAAAATATGTTAAAGGTTGACCATTATTAATTTCCTCAATTTCATTTAATAAATTTGAAAGATCATCGTCACTTATCATTTTATCGTTGTAAATAAATCTTTCATTAATCTGTTTGACATGAGGAGATGTATATATATTGCATTTAATATTTGCTTCTTTGAGTATTGATCTTAAAAAGGAAATCGTACTTCCTTTTCCATTCGTCCCACAGACTTGGATACAATTTATTTGATCTTGCGGATTTCCCAATTTTTTACAAAGAGTTTTTACTCGATCTAAACTTAGATCTATTTCTTTAGGATGCAGCTTTTGTAAGCGATTGATTATTTTCTGAAGTTTCATTTTCTTCAGAATTTATAACAGAATTTCTCTTTAACAATATTGATAATAAAGTTCCTATTTTTTCTGATAAATCTTTTCTTTCAACAATTAAGTCTACAAATCCAGTTTTTTCAACATACTCACTTTTTTGGAAACCCTCAGGAAGTTCCTCTTTGACAGTGCCCTGTATTACACGAGCTCCTGCAAAAGCAATTAGTGCACCAGGTTCGGCTATATGAATATCTCCTAACATGGCATACGAGGCTGTAATCCCACCTGCAGTAGGATCTGTTATACAAACTAAATAAGGAAGTTCATTTTTCTTTAATTCATTAATTGCCAATGTTGTTCTAGTCATCTGAGACAAAGAAATTAAACTTTCCATCATTCTCATACCACCTCCAGCACTAACGCATAAAAAAGGAGTTTTGTTTTCTATTGCATGTTGAATTCCATATAAGAAAGCCTCTCCTTCTGCAGCAGCCATTGAAGCACCTAAAAAGTCAAAATCTGATGCTACGGCAGTAATTTTAATGTCATTGATTGATCCACTTACAACCATCATCCCACACTCTAGACCAGTCTTTTTTCTTGCACTCTTTAATCTATCTTTATAAGTTTTTGAATCGGTCCAATTTAAAGGATCATCTTTTGGAATTGGTGTTTTAAATATTTCATAGTTATTTTTTCCAAACAAAATATCAAATCTTTGTTTTGGTGTTATTCTATGGTGTTTATTACATTCTGGCTCAGGACAAACCCAAAGATTGTCTTCTAAATCTTTTTTTAAAATTGGTCCTTTACAACATGAAGCCCAATCACTATTCGCCATGTCTTCTTTGGTAGCTCTTTTGTGAATAGCAGATTTAATTTTTTCACCTGCTTTGATTATTTTTGTTATCCAATTCATTTAATTTTATTTTTTAACCTTTTCACTACATTAGTAACATTTGTGACAGTATTTTGTCTTTTTTTTATTGAGTCAGTAATTTCTTTACAAATTGCACTCCCTACAACTAATCCATCAGCTTTTTTGAGAGATTTTATTGTTTTTTCAGTAATTCCGAAACCTATAACTACGTTTTTGGATGAATTTTGTTTTTTTATTTTTGAATATTCCTCTAATATTTTTTTAGGGGAAACTTTTAATTTTCCCCCGGTCGTAGATAACATACTTATATAATAAATCATATCATGAGAATTTTTAACAATTTGTTTTAGACGAGTGCTTGATGTAGTGGGTGAAATAAGTTGAATAAAATTGATATTCTTTTTTTTACATTTTTTGGCTAAAGTTTTATTTTCTGGGAATGGCAAATCTACAACAATCATACCGTCTACTTTGGACTTTTGACATTTTTCAATGAATTTGTTTTCACCATATTGAAAAATCATATTATAATAACCCATTAAAATTATTGGTTTATTTTTTTTGAGTTTTTTAAATTGAGCTGCAATTGAAAAAACATCTTTTATTTTAATTCCATTTTTTATAGCTCGATAAGCGCTAGTTTGGATCTGGCCACCATCAGCAATTGGAGTGTTGTGAGGAAAGCCCAATTCACAAATATCTGCATATTTAGAAATTGATTTTAGAATTTCTAATGATTTTTTTTTGGTATAATCTCCAGCAACTGTATATGTGAGTAGAGCCGGTCTATTCTCGCTTTTTGTGATTTTAAATATTTGATGAATTTGAGAATTTATCATTAATATTTTCCCAATCTTTGTTTTAATATATCTCTATCTTTTTTGGCATCCCCACAAGAGTTAACAATACAAATTGTATCTTTAGTTAATTTGGGAGCAATTCTAATCGCCTCTGCAAAAGCATGACTAGGTTCCAAACTAGGATTTAATTTTTCGAATTTAGTTACTAATTTGTATGCATTTAGAGCATCTTCATCAGTTGCAAAAGTATATCTTGCTCTTTTTGTATCTTTTAAAAAACAATGTATTGGACTTACTCCAGGATAGTCTAGACCAGCGCTAATTGACTCTGTTTCATGAATTTGTCCTTCATTATTTTGACAAACATAAGATGCTGCACCGTGTAGAATTCCAATTTTGGCATTTCTACTTAATGGTGCAGCATGCAATTTAGAATTTTTAGGACCACCAGCCTCAACGCCAATTAATTCGATCTGTTTTTTACTATAATCAATAAATTCACTCCAAAACCCATAAGCAGAACTACCACCTCCTACACAATTAATAAGTTTAATTAGTTTTGGCATTTTTTTAAATTCTTTTATTAATTGAGTTTTTAGTTCTCTAGAAATTTGAGCAGTACTCCATCCACAAATTTTCACAAAAATATTTGGCCCTACTGTTGAGCCCACACACATGTGTGTATTATCACAGTTCGATACCCAATATCTCATACATTCACTTACAGCATCGACCAGTGTTTGACTTCCAGAATAAACTGGTACAATTTCAGCACCATTTTTTCTCATTGCATCACAATTAGGTTTTTGTCTTTGAATATCTTTTGCACCCATAAAAATTTTACACTTAAGGCCAAATTTTTTAGCAGCCATACTTAACATTTTACCTGCATATCCAGCACCAGTATCTCCAACAATGTATTTTTTACCCATGGCTTTACATATTAAAGCGTGAACAGTAGCGTTATAAATTTTATGAGCCCCACCATTAGCTTCCGAAACTACTTTTGCCCAAATTTGCGCTCCACCTAGATGATTAGATAAATTTTCTAATTTTACAAATGAAGTAGGAGAACCAACATAATTTTTAAAGTAAAAATCCCTTTTTTTTAAAAATTTTTTATCTTTTCTAAGATTATCAAATTTTATTGTTAAATCCTCAACTGGTTTTTTTAAAGTTTCAGGAATGAAACTACCACCAAATTTTCCACCCCAAAATCCGTATTTGTCATGCTGATCAATTAAGGGAACTTTTTTTTTTAATTTCATTTTATAAATTTTTTATTTTATTTAAAAAAATATCTATTTTGGAAATATCCTTTAATCCATTAGTTTCTAAACCACCAGATATATCAACAATATGTGCTATTTTTTTTAAATTTTCAAGATTATCGTCAATTTGAATATTACCAGCGATCATTACTTCTTTATTTAGATTTAATTTTTCGATAAGTGCGTGATCAAATGACATGCTATTTTCATATCCTTTACTATCAAATAAATAAATATCTGTTGTATCAGTAAATTGTTTATACTTATTTATATCTTCAGTATCACTTATGGTTATTGCAGTAATAATTTTTTTTTTATATTTTTCTTTTATCGATTTTATTTTGTTAGAATCACAATCATAAAGTTGATAATAATCGAATGGTAGTTCCTTAATTTCATCTAAAATATCTTGATTAGGGTTTACAAGGACTGCAACATAAAAAGAATTTTTTTTTTTAATCTTCATAAGCTCTTTTAATTTTTCAAAATCAACATATCTTTTTGATTTAGGGTAATTAACAATAAATCCTACAAATTGTGGAGGGTAATCGTGATTAACTATAAAATTTAATATTTTGGGGTCTGAGACTCCACAAATTTTTGATTTAAGGATCATTTATCCAGATGATCGATTAATGTTTGCATATTCTTTTTTATATTACCATTAGTGATTGGTCTTCCAATTACTAACCAATCACTTCCATTCTTATATGCCTGTTGAGGTGTCAAAGTTCTTTTTTGATCATTATCTTTTGAATTAAATCTAATACCTGGAGTGATAATTTCTTTTTTAAATACTTTTTTAACTATATTTACTTCTTGAGCACTACAAACAATTGCATCTAGTTTTGCTTTAGATGCTAACTTGGCCTGATGATATACTAATTTTTTTACATTTTTATTAAATCCAACTTGCCTTAAAGATAAGTTATCTAGAGATGTTAGAACTGTTACCCCAACAAGTTTTGTTTTTCCCGAAACTTTTTTACATGCTTTCAAGGCATCTAGTCCAGAACTAATATGTATTGTTATATAATCAACTTTCAAATCTTTTATTGCTAATATAGTTGAAGCACATGTATTTGGTATATCATTTAACTTAAGGTCTGCAAAAATAACTTTATTTTTTAATCTTTTTAAAAAATCTCTTCCATTTTTTGAATTTAAAAATTCAAGTCCAAATTTATATCCAATTTTAATTTTAGTATTTTGTGTTTTTCTTAATATTTCTTTTGCTTTTGGTATACTGGTGCTATCACAGGCAACAAAAATTTTTTTGTTATTCATCATTTATTTTATTAAACAAATCTTTAGCCATTTTGAAGTGAATTATTCTTTTTTTAGGAGTATTTACTTTCTGTCCAGTTTTTGGATTTCTTGAAATTCTTGGTTTTTGGATATTTGTAGAGAAAACTCCGAAACCTCTTAACTCAACTCTTTCACCTCTTTTTAAGGTTAATTTTATTTCTTTCAAAATAATGTCTATAAATTTTTCCAAATCTTTCTTGAGAAAGTTTGGATAATTTTTGGAAAGTTGTTTAAGTAGTTTGGATTTAACTATTGCCAAATTAGCTCTTTATTTCTTTTTACTTTTTTTTTCTAAATCATCTGATAACGAGGAGAACGGTAAGTTTTTACCTGAACCCTCAGATCCATATTTTTCTAAGGCTTCTTTCTTCTCTATTTCTTCAAGAAGTTTTATACTTAAAATAGCTTTTCTTTTTGTAAGGTCTAGATCGGCTATTGCACAATCAATTCTCTCATCACCAGTAAATCTTGATGGCCTAGCATCTGCAGCATTTATTGCGATATTAGACTTTTTGATTTGGAAATCCATCTCACAACCCTCTGGTCTTACAACTAAACCTTTATTATCTGAGGAAATAATTTTTACAGTAATGATTTGATTAATCTTTTTATCTTTAAACCAATCAAAAGGATCTGCTTGAGTTTGTTTTAAACCAACTCTTATCTTTTGTTCAGAAACTTTAATTTCTAAAACCTTGACTTCAATATTATCACCTTTTTTATATTTTTTAAGTTCCTCTTCACCGTTATTTTTATAAGTCAAGTCATTGCAATGTAAAAATGTATCAATTTCAAATCCATCTGGCTTAACAAATAAAGAATATTCGTTTTTATTAATAATTTCACCATTAAAAACTTTACCTACAGGAAATTTTTTTTCAAATTTTTCAAATGGGTTTTCTTGTGCTAGTCTATGTGAAATCGCAACCCTTCTTTTTGTCTTATCGATTTCTGTAATAACACACTCTATTTCATCACCTACATTAAACATTTTTTTTGCAGAAACATTTTTTTTATTCCAGCTCAATTCACTCGAATGAAGAAGTGTTGTAAGTCCAGGCTCAAGTTCACAAAAAGCACCAAAATCCATTATCTTTACAACTTTTACTTTGTAAATTTTATTTAACTCATAATTTTCAATATGTTCAAAAGGATCAGGTGATAATTGTTTAACAGAACATCCAACTTGTAGTTTTTCTTTATCAACTGAGATTACTTTTAAATCATGTTTTTCTCCTATGCTGAAGACTTCATCAGGGTGGTTGACTCTTGAATAAGAAATTTCTTGTAAGTGAACTAAGACATCTAGCTCACCATTAACATTAAAAAAACATCCAAAAGAACTGTAACCTTTTACTTCAGCTCCTTTGATTACATCTCCAACTTTAAATTTTTCTATAATCTTTATTTTGTCCTCTTTTTTAAATGATGAAATAATTTCTCGTCTAGATACGCATGCGTTTCCTCTGATTTTATCTAATTTGATAAGAGCAAACTTTTGTGGTTCGTTCATCAAATGGCTTATATCTTTTAAGGGTTTGTCACTTATTTGAGAACCTGGCAAAAACATCAAAGAGCCAGTATCAATGTGTTCAACTATACAGCCTCCTTTACACTTAGATGTAATTTTTCCCATTATAGGTTCATTTTTTTCATAAGCTTCTACAAGTTTATCCCAACCTTTTATTTTTTGAGCTTTGCTTGCAGAAACTAAAACCTCACCATTTTTATCTTCTATTTTTTCTAATAAAACTGGAATTGTTTCGCCAATCTTAATTTTTTCAGTTAAACCCATGCTTTTTAATTCATTGATATCCAGCACAGGCTCACTTTTAAGTCCCTCAACAAATAAAAATACAAATTTTTCTGTAATCTTATTTATTTTGCCATCGATTATTTTGCCTTCTTCTATACGAACTTTTGATAGTTGGTTGTTTAAAAGTTGTTCAAACTCTTTAGATTGTGGTGTGTTTAAATTTTTATATATTTCCATGTTAGTTTTATCTCTTATTAAAAGAGCAGGGTTTTCTACTTAAATTTAGTTAAATTAGCAATAGTTAAAATTTACTAGGTTTTATTATATAAATTACATAAATTTTTTTATTGTTTTTAAAAACGAGGGAAAAGAGGTTTTTATAGAGTCTAAATCTTTTATAATCCAATCTCCCTCACTTTTAAAAGTTAATGCAGCAACAACACTCATCATACAGACTCTATGATCTTTCAGAAAGTTACTAACTAATATATTTTTTGGAACTATATGATTTGGATTGCCATAAATTTTAATAGAATTTTTAGTCAAAGATGTTTTTATGCCCATGGAATTAAGGATTTTTGATCCCATTTTTAGCCTTGGACTCTCTTTTTGATTAAGCTCAGCCAAGTCCTTAAAAAAAGAAATACCTTTTGATTTTGCTGCCACTAAAAAAATAACTAAAAACTCATCAATAGCACTACTGTTGTATTTTGATGGACATTTAATTGCTTTTAAATTTTTTGAACTTTTGACCAAAATATCTCCGATCATTTCACCCTTGTATTTTTTTTTATTTTTAATGAAAATTAATGCACCCATTTTTTTTAAGATATGAATTATCCCAATTCTTGATGGATTGATATTTATATTTTTGATCAACAGTTTTGAATTTTTGGATAAAATAGTTAAAACTATAAAAAATGAACATGAGCTTATGTCCCCAGGAATTTTATAGTTTAATGGGTTTATTTTCTTTACCCCTTTAATTTCAATATAATCATAATTTTTATATTCTTTTATCTTTAAAGGAACTTTTAGATATTTAAGCAATAGCTCTGTATGGTTTCTAGATTTTTTTGCCTTGATTTTAGTTATGCCATTTGATTTCAATGCTGCAAACATAATTGATGTTTTACATTGTGCTGATCCTTTATTTTCTAAATATTGAATTGGTTTTGGATTATTTGTTCCTTTCATCGTTAGTGGAAGCATTTTTGAAGATGAAAATGAAGCTCCGAATTTTTTTAAGGGTGTTGAAACTCTAGAGAAATCTCTCTTTGATAAACTTTTATCACCAATCAATTTAAAATTATTCTTATAATTAACTAACAATCCAAGAATTAACCTACCTAGCGTTCCAGAATTTCCAGCATTTAAAACTAAATTTTTCTTATTTTGATAATTAAATCCTACACCTCTAATTTTGCATTTCTTTTTGCTTAGCCAGACTTTAGCTCCTAATTTTTTGATGCAGGCAATTGCACTTTTTACATCCTCTGAGAATAAAAGATTGTGTGCCACAGATTTTTTTTTTGACAAAGAAGAAAGCAAAACCCACCTTATAGATAAACTTTTATCACCTTCTACGTATATAGTTTTATCGAATGGGTTGATGACCCTACTTATTTTAATAAAGTTTTTCATATCTTTTTATGAAATTTTAGAAAAATTCACCAAAATATTGTGATTTCGCATTTTCATCTTTGATAAGTTTATTGGGAGAACCCTCGGCAATAATTTTACAATTCGACAAAATTAACGCTCTATCAACTATTGATAAAAGCTCTCTAGCCTGATGTTCACAAACTACGATACACATATTAGGTTTTTCTTTTTGCAAATTCACTAATATTTCTTTCAACATATGTATAGTTAAAACATCTAAAGCTGCAAAAATTTCATCACATAAAAGAATTTTAGGGTCCCCCAGTAGAGCCATACAAATTACTAGCTTACGTC
Source organism: uncultured Pelagibacteraceae bacterium (assembly GCA_902623975.1). GTDB lineage: Bacteria > Pseudomonadota > Alphaproteobacteria > Pelagibacterales > Pelagibacteraceae > Pelagibacter. The sequence continues at coordinate 162,718 of CACNVR010000001.1, read as the reverse complement.
TTTGACCTCCTGATAAAAATTTTGCTTTTACCTCTTGAACATTATCTAAGGCGAATTTAGAAATTAAATCATGGATTTTTGAAATTCTCTCTCTTTCATCTTTAACAATTATCTCTCCTACAGATTTAAGATTTTCTAATAAGCTTAAATCATTAAAATATCCACCATATTGAGGCACGTATCCAATTTTAAATTTCTTTGCTCTAAGATAAATTGGATATGAAGTTGCGTCATCACCCTCAATAATTATTCTGCCAAAGTCTGGTTTTACTAGGCCCATCAAAATGTTAAAAATAGTACTTTTTCCAGCACCATTTGGGCCCAAAAGTCCAACTATCTCACCGGAATTAAGATTGAAACTTATATTATCTAAAATTTGTCTTTTAGCAAAAGAAAGCGATATTTTTTCAAGTTTTGCAATAGGAAGTTTATTTTTAAAACCTTTAATTCTAAATTTTTTAATTAATGCCATTTTTTTTATAATTTATTTTTACTTTTTTGTTTTTATCTAACATCGATATTTTTGTCGATTTTTTAAGCAAATCAAACTCAATTAGATCAGCATAAAATTTTGAAAATTCGTTTTTATAAGTAATATTTCCAGACATTAAAGCAATGTTTTCAGATAATTTAGCATCCATAATATCACAATTAATCAGTTGATTTTCATAAGTAATCAATACGTTTCCACTAAATTTTGTATCAAAAGTAACATTATTATATATTGCTTTTTTAGATGTGACAAAAATTTCACTTTTATCATTTAAGTTGATATTTGCTTTCACATCCTGAAGGTAGATTAAATTAGGGTTTTCTTTATCAGAGGTACCAGTTTTAGCTTGTAAAAGGTATTTGTTTCCCTCAATGTCTTTTGAAAAATATTTTAGATCTTCAATTAAATTATCTGTTTTTGTATTTAAAGTATTCGTATCTTTTACTATATTGGAACTATTGTTATCAGTGAAATATTTATAATAAAACATTATTGTTACTAATATAAGTAAACACATTAGTGAAATTTGTATAAGTATTTTTTTATTCATTCTTTAATTAGTATTTGTTTCTAAAATTTGATGAATATGTAAGATTCCGATCGTTTTTTTTTTATTATTTTTTTTAAATATACACAAGCATGTAATTTTTTTTTCATTCATAATGCTTAGGGCTTTTACAGCCAATGTGTCTTTTTCAATACTAATTGGGTTTTTTGTCATAAACAGTTTTATTCTTTTTTTAAGAATTTCACTATTTTTTTGAATGGCTCTCTTTATATCACCATCAGTAAAAATTCCTGTAGTTTCTTTTTTGCTATTTCTTGCTATTAAAACACCTAGTTTTTTTGAATTTAAAACTTTTAAACCATCTTTTATAATTTCATTTTCGTTAATAAAAGGAATCTTTTCTTTGATAGTCATAAGATCTTCAGCAGTCTTTAATTTTTTACTTAAACTTCCAGCAGGATGAAATTTCTTAAAATCTAATTTGCTAAACTTTTTGTAATTCATCACAGAGATTGCTAGCGCATCACCAATAGCTAATTGCATTGTTGTACTTGTTGTTGGAACTATCCCAAAACCAGCTTCTTGAGACTCTGGTATTAATAATCTAATATCTGACGCTTTATATAAGATAGAATTTTTCTTGGAAACGATACCAATTAGTTTAATTTTGTGACGATTAGTGAATTTAATAATATTTTTTAACTCCTCTGAGTTTCCAGAATTGCTTATTAAAATAACTAAATCTTTTTTGGTAATACTACCAAGGTCACCGTGAGAACAATCACTCGCAGAAATATTAAACGAAGGAGTACCAACTGAGGAAAAAGTGGCAGCTAACTTAGCAGCAATCAATCCACTTTTGCCAACACCAGCAATAATGATTTTTGATTGGCACTGTGTTATAGCGTTTACTGCTTGATTAAAAGATGAATTGAAGTTTTTTTTTAATTTTTTTAGTCCTTTAATTTCAAGATCAATTACGTTTTTTCCAATATCTATAAAATTTTTTTTCATTAAACTAGTGAGACCATATATCGTCTTTAAATAAGGCAAGATCAAGTTCAACTCTTGTTTTTAGGAAATTTAAGCAATCTTGATATAATTCTAACCTTTTTTCTCTCACTAAAATTTTATTTAATTCAGAATGGATTCTATGTAGGTATATCACGTCATTTGCACAATACTTTAATTGAGCTGGAGTCAATTCTCCACCAAAATCGGAATTTTGAAATTGCTTACTAATATCTACATTAACAAATTCTTTAATAAGTGTCTTTAGAGAATGATTATCCGAGTAAGATCTTGCAAGCCTTGATGCAATTTTTGTGTCTAAAATATTGTTGGTCTCTGTTTTAAGATAATATTTGATGTGAGCAATATCAGCTCTCCCGTAATGAAAAATTTTTGTTATTTTGTCATCATTTAGAATTTTTACCAAATTAGGGGCATCATAATTTGATCTATCAAACTGAATTATGTGAGCATCATTGTTACCAGTCGATATTTGTATAATACATAAAGGGTCCCGTCTGACATTTAAACCCATAAACTCACCATCTACAGCTAATACGTTGCCTAATTCTAAATCATCTGGTAAATCGTTTTTGTGAAGTTTAATATCAATATTCATTTTTTGTACATGTATATATGAAAGAAAAAAATTGTCTAATTTTTGGTGGAAGTGGTCAAATAGGGAGGCATCTTATAAGAAAGTTAACTAAAAATAACTTTAGGGTAACTATAGTAACTAGAAATATACATCAGAAAAGCTATATAATAAAAACACAGGGAAATGCTGGCTATATAGATATAGTTGAGGCCAGTATTTATGATGAAAAGAAGATCAGAAGTCTTTTTGAAAAAACAAATATATGTATCAATTTAATTGGAATTTTATTTGAAAAGAAGGGCGGAAATTCTTTTAAAAATATTCATTCATTATTTCCTGCAATTTTAGCAAAATTTAGCAAAGAATATAGTTTGGAGCAATTTATCCATATTTCAGCATTGGGTATTAATGATGCTAAAGACTCAAAGTATGCATTAAGTAAACTTGAGGGTGAAAAAAACATTTTAAAAAATTTTTCTAAAGCAACAATACTTAGACCGTCTATAGTTTACTCAGTGGATGATAATTTTACGACTAATTTTATGACTTTATTAAGTTTACTTCCAATTTTTCCAATATATTACTCAGGTAAGACTAAGTTTATGCCAATTCATTGTTCAGATTTGGTCGACATAATTTATAAAGTAATATCAAATAATATGAATTCAAACATTATAGAATGTGTTGGTCCTGAGATAATTACATTTAAAGAAATTATAAAAAAACTTTTAAATCATATCGATAAAAAAAGAGTTTTATTACCTATGCCCTTACCTTTAGCAATTTTGTCCTCGAAGTTTTTTCAATTATTTCCAAAACCTCTTTTAACAGAGGATCAACTAAAACTTTTAAAATATGATAATATTTCGTCTGGAAGATATAAAAATAACTTTGACCTCAATATCCCAAGTATTAAATATTTTGATGATGAGGTAAAAAAATATAGTTATATGTGGAGAGAAGGTGGTGAATTTTCAAAAAAAAAATTAAATTAATTAAATTTTAACCATTTTTGAAAACTTTATGCAGATTGGATTTTCTTTTCAATAAATTCAGGAATTTCCTCTTTTTCAGTTGAATCTTCTTTTTTACCTTTTGGTTGATAAGCATAAAGAAGATGTAATTTACAGTAAGAAAAATCTTTTAATGAAGATCTGCCGCAAAAATAAAATGACTTTTCATCAGGATGACCAATCGGCCACTTGCAAGAATTTTCATCTAATTCTTCTAACTGTTTAGGATTTTCTGGTTCAAAATCTTTTTCGATTATTAATGATTTAAATCTGTTTCTTCTGCCTCTTTTTGTTTTAATATTTTTATTATCAATTGTATTATTAAAACTGTCATTTGAAGTTGCGGTCCTAGTTTTTATTCTAGCTGAAAGATTTAATCTGTGGGCTTTCCCTATTACTGCGTTTCTACTTATTCCGCCTATTATTTCTGCTATTTGACTTGCGGTATTGCCTTTTCCCCAAAGCTCTTTTAATTTTTGTACTTTTTCTTCAGTCCAGCTCATGATAGCTATATAGAGTATATTAATTTAATTACTATACAATATAATGTTATTAAAATAAAATAAACAAGGTAATAGTTGAAGTTATTAACATAAATTTTAAAAAATGATTTAGTTATACTTTCAATCGATGCTTGTATCTTGATATTTTCGTTATAGAAAGTTGGAATTAATTATGAGCTATTTAGCAAAAAACTATAATAGAAAAAAAATATCTTTTTTAAAAGGAAAAGGAAGTTTTTTAGTTTCAAAGGATGGATCTAAATATTTAGATTTTGTTCAAGGGATAGCTGTCAATTCTTTAGGACACTCTCATCCAAAATTAATAAAAACTATAAATAAACAAGCAAAGAAACTTTGGCATGTATCTAATGCTTTTATAATACCTGAGGGTGAGGAACTTGCAAAAAAATTAGTAAAAAGAACTTTTGCTGATTTTGTCATTTTCCAAAATAGTGGAGCTGAGGCGACAGAGGCAGCAATTAAAATTGCAAGAAGATATTTTTTTTCAATCGGAAAACCTTATAAAAATAGAATAATTTGTATCAAGAATTCCTTTCATGGCAGAACCATTGCAGCAATTCATGCTAGTGGTTCAAAGAAAATGACTGAAGGTTTTGGCCCTAAAGTGAGCGGTTTTGATCATTTTAAATTTGGAGATCATGAAAAATTAAAAAAACTTATCAATAAAAATACAGCTGCGATAATGCTCGAGACAATTATGGGTGAAGGTGGAATTAAATTAATTCCAGATTGGTGTTTAAAGGAGCTTAGAAAATTATGTACCAAAAAAAAAATTTTATTAATACTTGATGAAGTTCAGTGTGGAGTCGGAAGATCAGGTGATTTTTTTGCTTTTGAAAGATCTAAAGTAAAACCAGATATCGTGCCTATTGCAAAGGGAATAGGTGGTGGTTTTCCGATAGGTGCAGTTTTGATGAATAAAAAGGTAGCCTCAGGTATGGTTCCAGGCACACATGGGTCAACATTTGGTGGTAATCCTTTAGCTATGAAGGTTGGAAGTGCTGTTATGGATATTATAGCTAATAAGAAATTTTTAGATAACGTGAAAAAAAATTCTAAATATTTTCATAAGAAATTGAATAAGCTTCAAGAGGACTTTCCCCAAATTATAAAAGAAATTAGAGGGAGAGGTTTTTTGATTGGGCTTAAATTAAATGAAGAGCAATCGTTTTTTATAAAAAAACTCATGGATAACAAACTTCTTACAATTAGAGCTGCAGAAAATGTTGTAAGAATTTTACCGCCTTTAAATGTAAAAAAAAATGAAATTGATAAAGCGATTCAAATTCTCAATAAAGTTTGTAAAGAATATTATTAATGAAACACTTTATTAATTTAAAGGATATTCCAGTAAAAGATCTTAGAAAGATTTTAATTGATGCAAAAAAAAGGAAAAAAGCAAGAAAGAAACTTAATAATCTTGACCCTGATAAAGACATACCTTTAAAAGGAAAATTATTGATACAAATGTTTGAAAAATCGAGTTTAAGAACTCGCTTGTCCTTTTTTTTAGCTATATCTCAACTCTCTGGTCGAACTTTAACATTGAGACCAGATGAACTACATTTATCTAAAGGAGGTGAAAGTATTGAAGATACCGCCAAAATATTGTCAAGTTTCGGTGATGCTTTTATGTTGAGAACCGACAATGATGAAAAGTTAGAGGAATTTAAAAAGCATTTAACAATTCCAATTATTAATGGATTAAGCCCGTCTTCTCACCCAACACAAGTCTTATCAGATGTATTCACAGTTGAGGAAATTAAAAAAAAACCAATATCTAAATTAAATATTACTTGGATTGGTGACTCCAATAATGTTTTAAATTCATTAGTTGCTGCTTCAATTAAATTTTCTTTTAAGTTAAGAGTTGGTTGTCCAAAAAAATATCAACCTGATAAAAATATAATGAATTACATCAAAAGAAATAAAAATGAAATTTCAATTTATAATGATCCAAAAAAAGCAGTTGAAGGAGCTGATGTTATTTTTTCTGATAAAGTAATATCAATGAATGATAAAGTTAATAAAAAAAAAAAATTAAGAGATTTCAAAAATTTTAAGATTAGTAAAAATCTTCTGAAAAAATGTCCAAGAGCTATATTCCTGCACTGTCTTCCAAGAGGAGGTGAAGTTGATGAAAATGTTTTTAAGAGCAAAAATTCAAAAGTTTGGATACAGGCTCTAAATAGAATTCATGTACAAAAATCTATACTGCTTTATTGTCTTGGAAAATTAAGGTAAAGGAAGTGGATTATCAGAGTTTTGATTTAGATATAAAATTACTGATGCCCTATCTTTTTCTTTTCTTAATCCTGCAAAAGCCATTTTTGTTCCTTTAATCCACTTAGCTGGTCTTATTAAATATCCATTAAGTTCCTCGAAAGTCCATTCTTTTTCATAAGCTGATAAAGCTTTTGAATATTTATAATCACTAACAACTCCAACTTTTCTACCAACGACGTTATATAACGCAGGTCCAATATTATTTTTTCCACCTTTAACAATTGAGTGACAAGCCGCACATTTTTTAAAAACTTTTTCCCCATGAGCAATATCTCCCATAGCCATTAAAGCCGCGATATCGATTTTTTCTTCAGCTTCAGATTTAGATTCTACGTTGGTTGATGCTACAGCCTGCTCCACTTCAACAACATATCCCGGTGTTTTGGGTTTTTCTACATGAAAAATTATGTCTGACAGCTTTCCAATCCCAATTATCAGAAGTGCTACCATTAAAACTGCAGCAATTATTTTATTTAATTCAAAAGAATCCATTTTATTAAAAATTATTTTGAACGTATAACATTATAAATAAAGAATTGCTTATATATTTTGATGTACAATTTTGCCTCTGTTTATATTGTAACAGTAAATAAAAAGATCAATGAAAACATTAGTTATAATTCCTTCTAGGTTATCAGCAACAAGATTGCCTGGTAAGCCTTTATTAAAAATTAATGGTTTATCAATAATTTCCCATGTGTTTAAAAGAGCTGTTGAGGCAAAAATTGGAGAAGTTGTTGTTGCGGCAGAAGATCAAGAAATAATTGATGATGTTCATCAAAATGGAGGAAAGGCAATTTTAACAAATAAAAACCACAAGACTGGCACAGATAGAGTTTATGAGGTAATAGATAAGTTTAGCAGCTCAGGTATCGACTTAGTAATGAACATCCAAGGAGATGAACCGATGTTGAACATTGAAGATATCAAAAATTTAAATAATCAAATGATAAAGAACAAATCAAATTTAGGAACTTTAGCTTCAAAAATTTCAAATAAGAGTTTTCTTGATAATGAAAATATTGTTAAGGTTACAACTAGATATTCTTTGGATTCATTGAATTTTCCTGAAGCTTTAAGTTTTATGAGAAAAAAACCAAAATCAGAAAAGAACGTTTATCATCATATGGGAATTTACTGTTATCAAATAGAGATTTTAAAAAGATTTGTCTCTTTAAGTCAATCTATAAACGAGAAGAAAGAAAGACTAGAACAGCTTAGAGCTTTAGATAATGATATTAAAATTAACGTTGCCTTAGCGAAAGAGTCATCTATAGGAGTTGATACAAGGGAAGATTATCTAGCTATAAAAAAAATTATGGAATATAAATCTAAATGAGTAAAATTTATTTTCAAGGAACATTTGGTGCATATTCCCATTTAGCAGCTCAATCTATTGAACCACAATCAGAAATCATTCCTTGTAAAACTTTTGATGAGTGTTTTGTAAAAGCATCAAAAGACTCTACTTCGAAAATAATAATTCCCGAGTCTAACAGAATTACAGGGAACATTGGAATTGAATATTTGATATTTAAATATAGGCTAAATATTTACTCTGAATATTTTCAAAAAATAGAACATAATTTATTAGGTATCCCAGGCACAAAAATTTCAGACATCACAGATGTCTATTCACATGGTCAAGCTTTGTCTCAATGTTCAAAATTTATCAAATTACATAAAATTGTTGAACATGTTCGCGCAGATACAGCTGGATCTGCTGAAATGGTTTCCAGAGTAAAAGATAAAAAAAAAGCAGCAATAGCTTCTTCATTGAGTGCTAAAACTTATGGTCTTGAAATTATAAAAAAAAATATAGAAAATGAAACAGGTAATCTCACAAGATTTTTGATAATGGGAAAAAATATTTCACAACCAGAGTATGGTAAAAAAAAATACATAACATCCTTTTTATTTAAACTAAAAAGTAAACCAGCAGCTCTATACCAAGCCCTTGGAGGATTTGCTATTAATTCCGTTAATTTAACAAAACTCCAAAGCTATCCTGAAAAAAATTCTTTCGATTCTTTTTTCTTTTTATGTGATTTAGATGGTCATATTGAGGATGAAAAAGTGCAAAAGTCTCTAGAGGAGTTAGGATTTCATTGCCAAGATTTTCACGTCCTAGGTGTTTTTGAAGCCGATGAAGTAAGAGGAAAATAAATTTAATCTTTTCTTGTAGATAACAATTTTTTACTGTTATAATAATTATGGAGGCTAGGGCGTTAGCTGCATGAACCCGACTAGATCCTAACGGAAGCAATCGTAATGACAGTTTAACGGGTCTAGTCTCCTTGTAAATAAGATGAATACAAATTCAAAAGTTTTAGCTCTGAAATATAGACCTCAGACATTTAATGATTTGATTGGTCAAAAGGTAATTGCTGAGACAATATTAAATTCAATTAAAGCTGATAAAATTCCAAATGCTTTTTTATTTACAGGTATTAGAGGTGTTGGAAAAACAACAATCGCAAGAATAATAGCAAAGTCCCTTAATTGTTTAAATGATATTGATGATCAATGTAAAGTTAAATGCGAAAATTGTGACGCAATCACAAATTCAAGTCACATTGATGTTTTAGAAATGGATGCAGCAAGCAAGACAGGAGTTGACGATGTTCGAGATCTTATAGAATTTTCAAAATATGGACCAACGATCTCTAAATATAAAATTTTCATAATCGATGAGGTACATATGTTAAGTAAGCAAGCATTTAACGCATTATTAAAAACATTAGAAGAACCTCCAGAATACTTGAAGTTTATATTCGCAACTACTGAAATACAAAAAATACCAATAACAGTTGTTTCAAGATGTCAAAGATTTGATTTACCAAGAATTAGATCTTCAGAATTATTTCAATATATTAAAAGGATAAGTGAAAAAGAGAAAGGCAAAGTTTCTGATGAAGCATTGAAATTAATTGTAAAAATATCGGAAGGCTCAGTTAGAGATGCTTTATCTTTGTTAGATAGAGGGTTACTTTCTCTTAAAAAAAACGAGGAGTTAGATTTAATAGGGGCTCAAAAAATTTTTGGTTATTCAGATAAATCTTATTTAATTGATATTTTTGAACTTATTTTAAGAGGAGATGAAAAAAAGGTAATTGAGACTTACAGAGAAATTTATAATCAAGGTGTAGAACCGAAAATTTTTATTAATGACTTTTTTGAAATAATTTATTATTTTAAAAATATCAACTCATTAACTTTAGAGAGTACAAATTTTTCTCTAAATGATGAACAATTTTTAAGAATTAAAGATATTTCAAATCAAATAGATAACCAGTTATTAATATTGTTTTGGCAATTTACTGTCAGGACTTTTCAAGAATTAGATATTGTTTCTAATCAAAATTTGTCTATTGAAATGTTTTTAATCAGATTAATGCATCTGAGCTTATCTAAATCAAATAACAATTATTTAAATGATAAAAATTTAAATAGAGAAAATAACGAAAAAAAAACTTTTATAAGTTCAAAATCTGAGACAATTAACCAAATAAGAAATGTTGCACAAGAAAAAAAAGCAAAACCTGAGGTTAAATCAGAAGCAAAAGCATTAGATACAAATAAGATTAATGATTTTGAAAAATTATTAGAAATTTGTAACAATAAAAAAGAAATGAAACTCAAATATGAGCTTGAAAAAAACGTTAATCTTGTAAGATTTGAGCAAAATAGAATTGAAATTTCTTTTAATGACAGTCTTGATAAAAATTTTGTCAAAGACTTATCTCTCAAACTTTATGAATGGACAAATGAAAGATGGATAATTACCTTAAGTAAAGTAAAAGGAGATATATCAATTAAAGAAAAACAAATTAATAAACACAAAGAATTAATAAATCAGGCAAAAAATTCTAATTTATATAAATCTGTTTTAGAAAAATTTCCTGATGCAAATTTATTTGATGTTACTACAAAAAATGATATTGAGGATAAATGACAGATTTTAATAAAATAATTGATAAAGCTAAAGAACTTGAATCTAAGATGAAAGAAAGCCAAGAAAATATTAAAAAAATTAAAGCTGAGGGAATATCTGGCTCAAATTCAGTTAAAGTAATTTTAGATGGTGAGGGTGAGATGCAAAAAATTGAAATTTCTAAAGATACTCTAAAAGAGGAAAAATCAATCGTAGAAGACCTTATAGTTGCTGCCCATAATAATGCAAAAGCTCAACTAAAAACTAAAACCACAGAAGAGATTTCAAAAGTTACTGGAGGTTTTGGAATCCCTGGATTTAAATGGCCATTATAGTAAATGCAAAATACTTCTGAGATTGAAGAACTTGTCAAATTAATATCGAAGTTGCCTGGTTTAGGCCCTAAATCTGCTAGAAGAATAGTTTTAAAACTTATAAATAACAGAAACGAACTTATTAAACCTTTAGCAAAAACTTTAGCAGAAGTTTATAAAAATATTTCTAGATGTAAAATTTGTGGTGTCTTAAAATCATCAGCTGTCGAATGTTCCTATGATAATTGCAAGGTTATACAGAGAAAGTATAGTCAAATTTGTGTTGTTGAAAACATAGCTGATCAATGGTCCATTGAAAATTCAAATATTTTCAAAGGATATTTTCATATTTTAGGAGGCACAATCTCCTCTGTTGGTCAGAAAAAAGAGGATTTATTAATTAATTCTCTAATTGAAAGAGTAAAAAAAGATAAAATTGAGGAAATAATTTTAGCTACTAGTGCAACAGTTGAGGGTCAAACAACAGCTTTTTATATTCAGGACAGCTTATCAAATATAGATGTTAAGATCACAAAACTAGCTCAGGGTTTACCTATTGGCGGAGAAATTGAAAGTTTAGACGATGGAACGTTGATTTCAGCTTTTAAAAATAGGTCTAAGATCAATTCTGATTAGCTTTTTTTTCTAATCTATTTATGTGTAATAAAGGTTCAGTATACCCTGATGGCTGCTCCTTGCCCTTGAAAATTAGATCACATGCAGCCTTAAATGCTAAAGAATTTTCAAAATCATCGCTCATTTTTATATAATTTTTATCATTTTTGTTTTGTTCATCTACAATTTTTGCCATTTGTTTCATTATTTCTATAACTTGAATTTTTGTGGTTATTCCATGGTGCAGCCAATTTGCAATATGTTGTGATGAAATTCGCAATGTTGCTCTATCTTCCATAAGAAAAGTGTTACTGATGTCAGGCACTTTTGAACAACCAATACCTTGGTCTATCCACCTAACAACATAACCTAATAAAGTTTGAGCAGAGTTTGAAATTTCAGAGTTTATTTCATCAACAGACCAATTAGGTCTGTTAGCAATAGGTATAGTTAATAGATCATCCAATTTTGCTGGTGATCTGGAAGCAAGCTCTTTTTGAACATTAAACACGTCCACTTGATGATAATGCAGAGCATGTAACGAGGCTGCAGTTGGAGATGGAACCCATGCACAGTTGGCACCAGCTTTTAAATGCCCTATTTTTTCCTCTATCATTTTTTTCATTTCATCTGGAGCTGCCCACATACCCTTTCCGACCGCAGCAATCCCCGAAAATCCACATTTTAAACCAATATCTACATTATTATTTTCATATGCTTGTATCCATTTAGAGGTTTTCATGTCCCCTTTTTTTATCATAGGACCAGCTTCCATTGATGTATGCATTTCATCACCAGTACGGTCAAGAAAACCTGTATTTATAAAAAATACTCTATTCTTCAATGCTCTAATGCATTCTTTAAGGTTGGAGGAAGTTCTTCTCTCCTCATCCATAATACCAGTCTTGATGACATATTTTTCTAAACCTAGAACTTCCTCAACTTTAGTAAAAATTAAATCTGTAAAAGCACACTCATCTGGTCCGTGCATTTTAGGCTTTACAATATAAATAGAGCCAGTTCTTGAATTTCTTTTTTTCTTTAAATCATGCATCGCAGCAGCTGAAGTAATAAATGCATCCATTATCCCCTCAGGAACCTCACTACCATCTTTTAAAATAATAGAGGGATTTGTCATTAGATGTCCAACATTTCTAACTAATAATAAGCTTCTTCCATGTAATTTTAAGCCCTTTCCATCCTTGGAAATATAACTTCTGTCAGGATTTAATTTTCTCTCCAATTTTTTACCGTTTTTTTCAAATTGAATTTTAAGATCTCCTTTCATGAGACCTAACCAATTTTTATAACAAATTATTTTATCTTTAGCATCAACGGCAGCAACACTATCTTCATTATCGCAAATAGTTGAAACAGCAGACTCTGCAATAACATCACTTATTCCCGCTATGTCGTGCGCTGCACTAAATGCCTTTGGGTTTATGATAATTTCAAAATGAAGATTGTTGTTTTTTAATATTATTGCCTCAGGTTTATTTACATGACCCCTATGACCTATAAATTTATTTTTATCTTTAAGTTTATAGTCATGGTTATCTTTTGAAATAACAAGATCTTTATTAATAATTTTTAAACTAGCTATATTTTTCCAACTTGTTCCTTCAATTGGAATAAATTTATCAAAAAATTCTCTCACATATTTGATTACTTCTTGCCCACGATTTGGATCGTATCTTTCACTTCCACCTTCCTCGGACTCAATTATGTCTGTTCCATAGAGGCTATCATACAAACTTACCCATCTTGCATTTGCTGCATTTAAAGCATATCTTGCATTCATAACTGGCACCACTAATTGTGGCCCTGCTATTTTAGCTATTTCATCATCCACATTTTTTGTTTCTATTTTAAAATCAGGCCCTTCATTTTTTAAATAACCAATTTCAATAAGGAATTTTTTATATTCATTTATTTTGATTTCATTGCCTTTATTTTTTATGTGCCAACCATCTATTTTTTTTTGTAATTCTTCTCTTATCTTGAGTAATTCTTTATTCTTTGGCGCAAGCTCATGAACAGTATTATCAAAACCTAACCAAAATTTTTCAGATGAAATATTTAAACCATTTAACAGCTCATTATTTACAAAATTAAACAGTTCTTCAGAAACTTTTAAATTATGGACGTTTTGATAATTCGTTTTCATGGTATTTTTGTAAAACTCCTTGAAAATTAAGTCAAATAATTAATAGTAGCATTGACATTTTGTTGTCATTTTCCATAGTTAAAGACAAAAAAAAAATGAAAAATTATCTAAACTTTGAAAGTGAAATAAAAGATCTAGAAAACGAAATTGATAAACTTAAGGACCCTTATAATGAAAGTGGACTTTCACAAGTAGATACTGACAAAATATCAAAAACTCAAATTGAGCTTGATGAAAAAATAAAAAAAATTTATTCCAATCTTGATCCTTGGCAAACAACAATGGTTGCAAGACATGAGGATAGACCTAAGTCTAAATTTTTTATAGACAATTTATTTAATGATTTCATCCCTCTATCTGGAGATAGGTATTATGGTGAAGACAAGTCTGTTTTGACCGGGTTTGCAAAATTTAATGGTCAATCGGTATTGGTTATTGGACAAGAAAAAGGCGAAGATTTAGATAGCAGAATTCAAAGAAATTTTGGAATGATGAGACCAGAGGGATATCGAAAAACAATTCGATTGATGGAATTAGCTAATAAATTTCAAATTCCAATTATATCTTTTATAGACACGCCTGGAGCGTATCCAGGAGTAGGGGCAGAAGAGAGAGGACAAGCGGAGGCAATAGCTAAATCTATAGAATGCTGTATGAAATTAAAGGTTCCAACGATTTCAATTATTATTGGTGAGGGAGGATCAGGAGGGGCGATTGCATTAGCATCTTCAAATAAAGTTTTAATGTTAGAAAATGCAATTTATTCAGTAATATCTCCTGAGGGATGTGCAACTATTTTATGGCGAGATCCAAAAAAGATGCTTGATGCTGCTAAAGCGATGAAATTGTCAGCTAAAGATTTATTAGAATTGAATATAATCGATGAAATAATCAATGAACCATTAGGAGGAGCTCATAGAGATAGAAGTTTGATTTTAGAGAATGTTAAAATTTCAATTAATGATAATTTGAATTCTTTTAAAGATATGTCCCAAGAAGAAATTATAAATCAAAGAAAAAATAAGTTTCTTAAAATTGGAAGAGGAAAGGGCTTTATATCTAAACCTGACGAACTTACTGCTTTAAAATTTAAAAGTAGAAAATTAGATGAAATTTTAAAATCTAAAAGATTTTTATTTTTTACAACACTAACTATCATCATTTTAGCATTGGCTATATTCCTAATATTATAAAGCTCCACAGCAATTTTTAAATTTTTTACCAGTTGCGTCACATCTTTGATTTCTAGATATTTTTTGATTTTTGTTTTTAACTAATAGACATTCAGGATTATTAAGCATTGGCGTCTCTTTTTTAGCGTTAACTGTTTCATCATTTTTATCGATTACTTTAAGGTTCATTAGAATTGTAATAAAGTCTAATTTTAATTTATCCAATAAACTTTCAAATAAAGTAAATGCCTCTTTTTTATATTCAATTAGAGGATCTCTTTGACCGTAAGATCTAAGCCCTATTACTTGTCTCAATTGCTCTAAATATTGAATATGAGACCTCCAATTCATATCTATTGATTGTAAAAAAATTCTTTTTTCAATTTCTTTTGCCTGGTCTTCACCCAGAATTTTTATCCTTTCATTTCGTGCTTGAGTGAATTTATCAGTAAGATCTTTTTTAAATTCATCTTCTTTGCTTTTTAATAGAAGGTTTAAACCCTGATCATCATAGTTTTTTCCAACAATTGTTTTTAATTTGTTATCAAAATCGTTATTTTTTGGAGATGATAATTTTTGGTTTTTGAGTTTTTGAAGATCTACAATTATTTCTTTTAAAAATTCATCAGAATAATCGAATATTTCTTTACTATTCATGGCATTTTTTCTTTGTGAAAAAATTACGTGCCTTTGGTCATTTAATACATTGTCAAATTTTATTAATGTTTTTCTAATGTCAAAATTTCTTGCCTCTACTTTTTGTTGTGCCCTTTCAAGAGCTTTGTTAATCCAAGGATGATCTATACTTTCACCATCTTTTAAGCCTAATTTTTCAAGAACATTATTCATAGACTCTGAACCAAATATTCTCATTAAATCATCTTCTAAGCTTACGTAAAAAATTGAATTTCCTTCATCTCCCTGTCGACCTGACCTTCCCCTTGCTTGATTGTCTACTCTTCTAGACTCCATTCGTTCTGTACCGATTACAAATAAGCCACCAAGAGATTTGATTTCTTTTTTTCTTTTCTGCAAATCATCACTAGATATTGATCCTTTTTTGCCTCCTAGTTGAATATCTACCCCTCTACCAGAAATACTCGTAGTTATGATCAAAGAATTTTTTTCCCCTGCTTTAGCAATTATTTGAGCCTCGTTTTCATGATTTTTTGCATTTAAAACGATATGTTTTATCTTTTCCTTATTTAACAAATTTGAGTAAATTTCAGATTTATTAATACTTGATGTAAAAACTAAAAGTGGTTGGCCCAAATTATGACATTCTTTAATTTTGTTAATAATTGCCTCATTTTTTTCTTTTTCAGTCCTAAAAATTTGATCATTGAAATCTTTTCGTATCATTAATTTATTAGTTGGTATGACAACGACTGGTAGATTATATATTTCTAAAAATTCCTCTGCTTCAGTCGCGGCAGTACCAGTACAACCTGAAATTTTTTTATATAGCTTAAAGTAATTTTGGTATGTAATTGATGCCAAAGTTTGATTTTCTGCTTGAATCTCTATTTTTTCTTTTGCCTCTAATGCCTGATGAAGTCCATCACCAAATCTTCGACCCTCAAGAATTCTACCTGTCAGTTCATCGATAATTTTTAAACTATTATCTTTGATAATATAGTCTTTTCCTAATTCAAAAATATGATTTGCTCTTAAAGCTTGATTAACGTGATGAACTAAAGCTAAATTTTCTGGATCGTAAAAATTATTATTCTTAAGAATTCCGGCGTCTGATAAAATTTTTTCTACATTTGTAATTCCCTCATTAGTTAAGAGTATATTCTTATCTTTTTCATCAATTTCATAATCTTTATTACTTAGGTTTTTAACTAATTTATCTATTGCTAAATATTGATTAGTTTTATCTTCGGCTGCACCTGAAATAACAAGAGGTGTTCTGGCTTCATCAATCAAACAGGAGTCTATTTCGTCTACTATAGAATAAAAGTGATCTCTTTGTACCATTTCATCCTTAGAAAATTTCATATTATCTCTAAGATAATCAAAACCTAACTCACTATTTGTTGCATAGGTAATATCACAATCATAATTTTTCTTTCTTTCAAAATCATTTTGATCGTTATTAATAAAACCTGCTGTCAGTCCTAAAAATTTGTATATAACTCCCATTTCTTGTGAGTCCCTCTTAGCTAGATAATCATTTACTGTAACTATATGCACACCTTTTCCTTGGAGAGCATTTAAGTAAGCAGCTAGAGCAATCGTTAAGGTTTTACCCTCACCAGTTTTCATTTCAGCAATTTTAGCTTGATGCAAAACTATTCCACCGATTAATTGAACATCATAATGACGTTCATTTCTTGTTCTTCTTGAAGCCTCCCTTACCAAAGCGAATGCCTCTGGTAAAATTTCATCGAATTTCACTCCTTTTTGAATTTTTTCCTTTAAAAGTTTAGTCTTACCTGGAAAATCATTATCATCTAATTTTTTGATATTTTCCTCTAAAGAATTGATTTTAGTAACTATAACGCTGATTTTGTCTAATTCTTTTTGATTGCTAGATTTGATTAATTTTGAAATAAATTTTAATGGATTTAACATTTGTTTATGATTTATAATTAATTATATCTTTTAATATAATTATTTAATAGCAATTTTAAATAGCATGGGAATAAATTTAACAAATTTTCTGTCATCAAAAACAAAAAATAAGAAAATGAATGAGTTTCAAGATCTTGATCATATAGATGGAGTATCAATTTCAACAGTATCTGCAAATTTGTATGAAAATGATAGAGATGACCTAGTAATGTTTTATTTTAGAGAGGGGGCAAATTATGCATCTATTTATACTCAGTCTAAAATTGTATCAGAAAATATAAGATGGAATTTAAAACACAAAGCCGAAAAAATTTTTTCTCTTGTTGTTAATACTAGAAATGCAAATTGTTTTACTGGTAAAAATGGATATAAAAGTTTAGAAAAAATTGCAGAATTATTATCTGAACAATTAACTGAAAAGCAGAAAATTGATGAGGAAAATCCTAGAAAGATAAAATCTAAAGAAATCATTTTTGGATGTACCGGCACAATAGGAGAGATATTTCCTGAGGAAAAGATCAAACTAAGGATCCCAGATCTAATTAGCAAAATTAAATATACTCAAAATAAATATATATGGATGAAGGCTGCCCTAGGAATTATGACAACTGACACTCAACCTAAGATGGCAATGGAAGAATGCACTATTGGAAATACCAAAGTTAAAATATTCGGTATAGCAAAAGGTTCAGGGATGATACAGCCCAACATGGCAACAACATTGGGATATTTATTTACCGATGCTGATATTTCTAACAACATATTAAAAAAACTTCTTAAGAAAAATATATCTACGACTTTTAATGCAATTAGTTGCGATAGTGACACAAGTACAAATGATATGGTGAGTATTTTTTCAACTGGCAAAGTAAGACATGCCAAAATTAGAAATGTTTATGATGACAAAATAAAAGAATTTGATGATTGTTTGAATAAAGTTTTGTTAAATTTGGCAAAAAGAGTTGTTGCTGATGGTGAAGGAGCCTCAAAATTTATTACAATAAATATTAAAAATTGCAAAAATGAGATAGATGCAAAAAAAATAGGTTTTTCGATTGCAAACTCTCCACTAGTCAAAACTGCCATTGCAGGTGAAGATCCTAATTGGGGAAGAATTGTTATGGCAATAGGAAAAGCAGGTGTGATTATAAATTTTGATCGCTTATCGATAAAATTTGGAAATTTAAGTATTGTTCAAAATGGAAAACTTAATGCTAATTATAATGAGAGTGAAGCTACAGATTATATGAAAAATGGGGATATTGATATTAACGTAGATATTTCAAATGGATCAAAAAATTTTACAGTATATACTATGGATCTAACGAAAAAGTATATAGATATTAATGCTGACTATAGAAGTTAGAATATTGAAATTTTTTAAAAATTTCCTAACTAATTAAAATGATTAAATATAAGCTAATATGTAAAAATTGTGAATTGTCTTTTGATAGCTGGTTTGGATCTTCATTAGAGTTTGAAAGACTAAAGAAAAAAAATTTTTTAAACTGTCATAAGTGTGGTTCTAATCAGATAGAAAAAACATTAATGGCTCCTAGCTTATCAAAAAAATCAAATTTTAAACTAAATCATAAAAAAAATTCAAAATTAATTGGAATTGAAAAAGAAATTAAGAAATACCAAAAATTTATTAAAGACAACTTTAAATATGTAGGAAAAAATTTTGCTTACGAGGCCAGATCAATTCATTACAACAATAAAAAAAAAGAAAAAGGTATTTTTGGAACAGCAACTAATGATGAAATTAATGAGCTGAAAGAAGAAGGTATTAAAACAGAGATAATTCCTTGGGTGAACGATAAAAGCAATTAATTTTTAATGAATTTTCCAATATAATTAACTGAAGAATCTGAACTTATAGACCACTCGTCTTTGATAATATTAAATTTTACACCTTTTAAAATGTCGAGTCTTAAATCATATTTCATTAAGATGTTTGTTAAATCATCAGGTTTTACAAATTTTTCCCAATCATGAGTACCGATCGGCAACCAGCGCAGAATGTACTCTGCACCTAAAATTGCAAATAGGTATGACTTTAATGTTTTGTTTAGTGTTGCTACGAACATAATTCCATTTTGCCTCAAAAGTTTTGAGCATGATTTTAAAAAAAAATCAACATCCTCTACATGTTCTACAATTTCCATATTTAAAATGATATCAAAATCATCTTTTGACTTAAAAGTCTCTGGAGTTGAGCAAAAATATTTTATATCCAAATTATTTTTTTTTGCGTGCAATTTTGCTATTTCTATATTTCGATTAGAAGCATCAATTCCTACAACATCTGCTCCTAGCCTACTCATTGGTTCAGAAAGTAATCCACCTCCGCAACCAATATCTAAAATTTTTAATCTTTTAAGTGGCTTAATTTTTTCCTTAATTTTAAACGTACTAATGATATTTTCTTTAATATATGAAATTCTAATTGGGTTAAATTTGTGTAAAGGTTTGAATTTACCTTCAGGATTCCACCATTCTTCAGCAATTTTTGAAAATTTTTCTATTTCTTTTTTATTTATTGTGCTACTTTTCATTTGAAAGTTGATTTTATATTCAACATGAATTTTATCAATATATTTTAAATTAAAAAAATTATTTAGCATGAGAATTGTAGTATTGAAATTTGGTGGTACTTCGGTTGGAAAAATAAGTAAAATTAAAAAAGTAGCTGAAATTATAGAAAATTATAAAAAAAAAAAATATAAAGTAATTGTTGTTTCTTCAGCTATGAGTGGTGTGACAAATGATTTAATTAAAAAATCAAAAGAAATAAGCAAAAATTTTTCAGATACAGAATATGATGTTTTGGTTTCATCAGGAGAACAAGTGGCATGCTCTTTGATTTCTGGAAGGTTAAATCACAAGGGTTTGAAATCTAGATCTTGGTTAGCTTGGCAAATACCAGTATATACAGAAGGATTTCATAAAAATTCTAGAATAATAAAAATAAATAAATCTAAAATTTTAAAATATCTTAAGGAGGGGGGGACTCCAATTATTGCAGGTTTTCAGGGAATAAATAATAAAGATAGAATCACTACTATCGGAAGAGGTGGTTCAGATGCAAGCGCAATTATGTTGGCTAAATTCTTTAAAGCTGAAAGATGTGTGATTTATACTGATGTTGAAGGAGTGTACACAACGGATCCAAACAAATTAAAAAAAGCAAAAAAAATCAAAGAAATTTCTTATGAGGAGATGCTTGAAATGGCCTCACTAGGTGCAAAAGTGATGCAACCCGTATCCATTCAAGATGCGAGGCTAAATAGAATTGATGTTGAGGTTAAATCTTCATTTGTAAGAAAATCTGGAACATTAATTACTAAAAAATCTAATATAACACAGAATAAGATAATCACTGGCATTACATCAACGAACAATGATGCAAAAATTACTTTGTTAGGTGTTAAAGATAAGCCAGGAGTAGCTGCATCAATTTTTAAACCATTATCTGAAAAATCAATTAATGTTGATATGGTAGTTCAGAATATTTCAGCTAATGGAAAAGAAACTGATTTGACTTTTACTATAAAGAGTGAAGATTTGAATAAAACTAAAAATTTAATAAAAGACAATAAAAAAATAAATTTCAGAAAATTAGTTTTAGAAAATGGCGTTTCAAAATTATCAATAATTGGAGTAGGTATGGTAACTACACCGGGGGTGACATTTAGAATGTTTCAGACTTTAGCAAATAAAAGAATAAATATAAAAGTAATATCTACTTCTGAGATAAAAATTTCAGTTTTGATTGATAAGAAAAATACTAAAAAAGCATTAGTTGCTTTGCATAAAGAATTTAAATTAGATAAGTAAAAATGAGCATTAGACCATACAGAGATATTGAGAGAAGAAAAACCAAAGTTATAAATGTTGGAAACGTAAAAGTTGGTGGAGATAATCCTATATCAGTACAATCAATGACAAATACGTTAACAACAAATGTTAAGTCAACAATTAAGCAAATTATAGAAATCCAAGAAGAAGGTGCAGACATAGTAAGAGTTTCTTGTCCAGACGAAGCATCGTCTAAAGCTTTAAAAGAAATTACCAAACATGTTGATATTCCAATAGTAGCAGACATTCATTTTCACTATAAGAGAGCTATAGAAGCTGCAGAAAATGGAGCAAGCTGTTTAAGAATTAATCCTGGAAATATTGGTTCTAAAGATAAAATAAAAGAGGTAATTAAAGCAGCTAAAAATAATCATTGTTCAATTAGAGTAGGGGTAAATGCAGGCTCTTTAGAAAAAGATATATTAGAAAAATTTAAAGAACCATGTCCTGAGGCATTAGTTCAAAGTGCTCAACGAAATATTCAAATTTTAGAGGATGAGGATTTTTTAGATCTTAAAGTAAGTGTTAAGTCTTCGGATGTGTTTTTATCTATTGCAGCTTATAGACAATTATCAAAGGTAACGGATTATCCATTACACCTAGGAATTACAGAGGCAGGAGGCTTTGTGCCAGGTAGTGTTAAATCGTCTATTGGATTAGGATCATTACTCTTAGATGGCATAGGTGATACAATAAGAATTTCTTTATCAGACAATCCAGTTGAAGAAGTTAAAATTGGAAACGAAATATTGAAATCTCTAAACTTAAGAAGTAGAGGCGTAAGAATTATTTCTTGTCCATCGTGTGCAAGACAAGGTTTTAAAGTTATTGAAACAGTAAAAATTTTAGAACAAAAACTTTCACATATAAAAACTCCCATTACTTTATCTATAATTGGATGTGTAGTTAATGGTCCTGGAGAAGCAGCCATGACAGATGTGGGCATAACGGGCGGTCAAAAAGGAAATAACATGCTGTATCTATCAGGAGTTCAAACTAAAAAAGTTATGACAGAAGATATGATAACAAGAGTAGTAAGTGAAGTCGAAAAAAAAGCATCAGAGATAGAAAATAATTAAGATGATTCCACAAAAAACGATTGAGGATCTTATACATAAGCATTCTACTTTAGAAAAGGACCTATCTTCTGGTAATTTAGACAAAAAATTATTTGCAGAAAAATCGAAAGAATATTCTGATTTGAATGAAATTGTTGAGGACGCAAAGAAATACATTTCTTTTGAGAAAGATAAAAATGAATTAAAGAAAATTTTAGATGATCAAAACAACGATAAAGAATTGATTACTATGGCTGAAACTGAATTGAATAATTTACAGTTACAATATGAAAAAAATGAAAAAAAATTAAAATTATTTTTACTTCCAAAAGATGAAGCTGATAAAAAAAATGCAATTATTGAAATTAGAGCAGGCACAGGAGGGCTCGAGGCCAGTTTGTTTGCTGCTGATCTTTTTAAGATGTATGAAAAAGTAAGTCAAAAAAAAAAATGGTCACTTGAACTGATTTCAATTTCGAGAAGTGAGGCTGGTGGTTTAAAAGAAGTTATTGCATCCATTAAGGGTCAAAATATTTATTCAACTTTAAAATATGAAAGTGGTGTTCATAGAGTTCAAAGAGTTCCTGATACTGAAACCCAAGGAAGAGTTCATACTTCAGCAGCTACGGTAGCTGTTTTACCTGAAGTTGAGGAAGTTGATTTAAAAATAAATGAATCAGATTTAAGAATAGATGTATTTAGGGCGGGAGGTCCTGGCGGGCAGTCAGTAAATACAACAGACAGCGCAGTCAGAATTACTCATATTCCCTCGGGAATATCGGTTTCACAACAAGATGAGAAATCTCAGCATAAAAATAAAGCGAAAGGTATGAAAATTTTAAGAGCAAGGATTTATGAACTAGAAAGATCTAGAATTGAAAAAGAACGATCATTAGATAGAAAAAATAAAATTGGTACGGGCGACAGGTCAGAAAGAATAAGAACTTATAATTTTCCACAGGGAAGAGTTACAGACCATAGAATAAATTTAACTTTACATAAATTACAGGAATTTTTAGAGGGAGAAGCATTTGATGAAATGATTGAGTTTTTAACACTACAAGCTCAAGAGGAAAGTTTGAGTGCATTATAAATTTATGAATATAGAAACTGCAATAAAAGACTCAATCTCAATATTAAAAAAGAATAATATTAAATCTTCAATCCTAGATAGTGAAATTTTGATGTCTGAAACTATTAAAAAAGATAAAAAGTTTTTAATTATTAATAAAGACTATGAATTGAAAAAAAAAGATTATGATTATTTTAAAAGTTTGGTTGTACAAAGATCACATGGTGTTCCTGTCTCATACCTTACAAATAAAAAATTTTTTTGGAATAATGAATTTAAAATTAGTAGAGATGTCTTAATTCCAAGACCAGACACTGAGCTAATTGTAGAGGAAGTTCTCAAATTAACAAAATATAAAAAAAAATTAAAAATCTTGGATATAGGTATAGGTTCAGGCTGTATTCTGCTGTCAATATTAAAAGAAAAGAAAGATTTTTATGGTGTAGGGATAGATATTAGCAAAAAGTGTACAGATATCAGTAAGGTAAATACATCAAAAATTGGTTTAAGTAATAGGGTCAAAATCATGAAATCAGATATTGACAATTTTAATTATGGCAAATATGATTTGATTATATCTAACCCTCCATATATTAGCCGATTAAACTTAAAATATTTGGAGAGTGATGTTGTTGATTTTGAACCAAAATTAGCGCTTGATGGTGGTTTAGATGGGTTATCAGCAATCAAAAAAGTTGTGAATAAATCTTCTAAACTTTTAAAAAAAAATGGAAAGTTAATTTTAGAAATTGGTTTCGATCAAAAAAATAAAGTTAAAGACATATTAAAAAACAAAAGGTTTTATATAAATAAAATTTTAAAAGATTTAGCAAATAATGACAGATGTGTAGTCAGCACGAGATTATAATTTAATTAAAATGGTAACATTTAGAAATAACAATACTGGCAGAAGAAACAATTTTAGAAGAAATGAGAGAAATTTCAAAACTACTGGAGATAGAAATAAATTTAATTCAAGTTTTTCTAACAGTGATAACTTTCAAAGAAAATCTCCTGGAAGAAATAACCATAATGCACCAAAATTAATTGAAAAATATAATAATTTAGCCAGAGAAGCTTTATCAAATGGAGATAAAATTCTTTCAGAAAACTATTTCCAACATGCAGATCACTTTACAAGAATTTTAAGTGATCAAGAAAAATTTAAAAAAACAAAAAATTTCAACAATAATGAAATAAAGAACAATCAACAAATAAATGACAATGACAAAACTGAAATTTCAGTTGATGAAAATTTAAAAAAATCTGATAAATCTCAATCAGAGGTAGTTTAGTTTATCCCAATAATTTTTTCTGACTTTAAGACATCTATTCTAATTTTCTTAGTCTCAAATAATTTTCTGTCCTCTCCTTTTAAAATTTTTCCAGAAGGAAGCTTTAAAGTTTGTGAATTTATTCTTTTGCCATTAAAAATTACTTCATAATGCAAATGTGGTCCGGTGGACTTACCAGTTGATCCAACATAACCTATTGTTTGACCTTGTTTTACTCTCACACCATTTCTTATTCCATTTGCGAACTTTGACATGTGAGCGTAAACAGTTTGATAAGTGGTGTTATGTTTTATAACTACACAATTTCCTCCCCCACCACACCAACCAGCTTTTTTTATAACTCCATCTCCAGATGCCATAATGGGTGTTCCCATTGGTGCTGCAAAATCAGTGCCACGATGCATTTTATTAAAACCATCTATAGGATGTTTTCTCATTCCAAAAGACGAAGATAATCTTGCTCCATTAATTGGAGTTTTCATTAAAGCTTTTTTAATACTTTTTCCATTTTTATCATAATGACCCTCACTATTTTTTTTATCAAAATAATATAAGGGAATGTTTTGTCCACTTAACTTTAAATTTGCAAAAATTATGTTTCCATTTTCAACAACTTTCCCGCTATCATTTGTAAAAACCTCATACAAAATTTGAAAGCTATCTTTTTTTCTTATGTCTCTTTGAAAATCAACTTGAAAACCATAAATTCCAGCAAAGTCAACTATCACATTGGCGGGTATTCGTTTTTCAATCGCTGATTTATAAAGACTTTGTAAAATAACATTTTCTTTATAAAGTATTTTTTTTTTTAATTTTGTAACCATTATTTTTTGATTAAATTCATCTGTTTTTGAATTTCTCGTGAGATAAATTTTTTCAGTATTAGAAATTTGAAAAATAAATTCTTTTATAATATTTTCAGATTGATTAACTACAAATTTAATTTTTTGTTTTGTATTTAGTTTATTTAAATTAAATTTTTTTGATATTTTCTTTTTTATTTCAGAAATTTCTAAATCACTAATTGAGTATTCTTTTAAGATACTGTCAAACGTTTCTCCAGATGAAACCCTATGTTCAATTTTCTTGAATTTTGGCTCCAAATTATCAAAAAAATGGGTAATAGTTTTTTTTAAATAAACATTCTCAATTGCACTTTTATAGTTAGAAATTATCTTTTTTTTACTTTGATTATAATAAGTGGTTGAAATAATGGTTATTAAAATTAATAAACCTAGTGCTACAATTTCAGATTTTTTCTTTATTTCTAATTTAATTTTCTTAAACATTGAAAAATTTTAGATTTGCAATTATTAGTTTAGGATTAAGAAAAAATCAAAAAAAACCCAAAAAATAATAGGTTTTTTAGGGGTTTTTCCGACCATAATTGCTTGATTTCCTTTAATTTTAGCCTATAAGCATCAAACTTTCTCACAAAAATTATTGTACAAGCAATAAAAAATTGTGGATTATTGGGTATTTTACTCAATTAGTTATTTTAAAAGTAAAAATTTAAGAAGAGAAGTGTGGACGGTTAAGGTTACCAAAAATTTGTCGTACACACTTCAACATTTATATAAATTTTATTCTTAGAATTTATATAGAAGCTAGTGTGCGCCGTTTTTAAACTTGAGAGTTTGATCATGGCTCAGAACGTACGCTGGCGGCACGCCTAACACATGCAAGTCGAACGAAGTAGCAATACTTAGTGGCAGACGGGTGAGTAACATGTGGGTATCTACCCTTTGGCCTGGAATAACACGAGGAAACTTGTGCTAATACCGGATAAGTCTTTACGGAGAAAGCTTTATGCACCATTGGATGAGCCCGCACTTGATTAGTTTGTTGGTGGGGTAATGGCCTACCAAGACTTTGATCAATAGCTGATTTGAGAGGATGATCAGCCACATTGGGACTGAGACACGGCCCAAACTCCTACGGGAGGCAGCAGTGGGGAATCTTGCACAATGGAGGAAACTCTGATGCAGCGATGCCGCGTGAGTGAAGAAGGCCTTTGGGTTGTAAAGCTCTTTCGTCGGGGAAGAAAATGACTGTACCCGAATAAGAAGGTCCGGCTAACTTCGTGCCAGCAGCCGCGGTAATACGAAGGGACCTAGCGTAGTTCGGAATTACTGGGCTTAAAGAGTTCGTAGGTGGTTGAAAAAGTTGGTGGTGAAATCCCAGAGCTTAACTCTGGAACTGCCATCAAAACTTTTCAGCTAGAGTTTGATAGAGGAAAGCAGAATTTCTAGTGTAGAGGTGAAATTCGTAGATATTAGAAAGAATACCAATTGCGAAGGCAGCTTTCTGGATCATTACTGACACTGAGGAACGAAAGCATGGGTAGCGAAGAGGATTAGATACCCTCGTAGTCCATGCCGTAAACGATGTGTGTTAGACGTTGGAAATTTATTTTCAGTGTCGCAGCGAAAGCGATAAACACACCGCCTGGGGAGTACGACCGCAAGGTTAAAACTCAAATGAATTGACGGGGACCCGCACAAGTAGTGGAGCATGTGGTTTAATTCGAAGATACGCGCAGAACCTTACCAACACTTGACATGTTCGTCGCGACTTTAAGAGATTAAAGTTTTCGGTTCGGCCGGACGAAACACAGGTGCTGCATGGCTGTCGTCAGCTCGTGTCGTGAGATGTTGGGTTAAGTCCCGCAACGAGCGCAACCCTCACTTTTAGTTGCCATCATTTAGTTGGGCACTCTGAAAGAACTGCCAGTGATAAGCTGGAGGAAGGTGGGGATGACGTCAAGTCCTCATGGCCCTTACGTGTTGGGCTACACACGTGCTACAATGGTATCTACAACAGGAAGCAAAACGGCGACGTTAAGCAAATCCTCAAAAGATACCTCAGTTCGGATTGCACTCTGCAACTCGAGTGCATGAAGCTGGAATTACTAGTAATCGTGGATCAGCGTGCCACGGTGAATGCGTTCCCGGGTCTTGTACACACCGCCCGTCACACCATGGGAGTTGGTTCTACCTTAAGGCAAGGTTTAAAATCCTTGACCACGGTATAGTCAGCGACTGGGGTGAAGTCGTAACAAGGTAGCCGTAGGGGAACCTGCGGCTGGATTACCTCCTTTCTAAGGATGAATAAAATAAAATTTTATTCTAAATAATATACACAGGTAATGTTGACCGTCCTCATTTCTCTTCTTATTTATTAGTGTTTCTCTTGCATGGGGGCCGGTAGCTCAGTTGGTTAGAGCACACCCTTGATAAGGGTGGGGTCGAAAGTTCGAGTCTTTCTCGGCCCACCAGATTAAAATTATACTCAAGTTTAGGGGGATTAGCTCAGCTGGGAGAGCGCCTGATTTGCATTCAGGAGGTCAGCGGTTCGATCCCGCTATCCTCCACCAAAAACACTTAGCTATATAAAATTGTAAATAAAATTAATTAATATCAATATCTATATCCGAACATTAGTAATGTTATTAGCTAATGTTCAAATAAAAATTTGATTCAACACAGAATTTTTTTCTGTGCATAAATCAAGCGTTTAAGGGCGTGTGGCGGATGCCTTGGCACTGAAAGCCGATGAAGGACGTGATATACTGCGATAAGTTTCGGGGAGCTGTATGTAAGTTTTGATCCGAAAATTTCCGAATGGGGAAACCCACCACTTTATGTGGTACTTTGAACTGAATACATAAGTTTAAAGAGACAACCTGGAGAACTGAAACATCTAAGTAACCAGAGGAAAAGAAATCAATTGAGATTCCGTTAGTAGTGGCGAGCGAAAACGGAATAGGCCAGTAATTTTGTTAAAAAAATTTGAATAGTTTGGAAAAGCTAACCATAGAGGGTGATAGTCCCGTAAGAGTAATGTTTAATAAAATTCTTGAGTAAAGCGGGACACGTGAAATCCTGCTCGAATACAGGGGGACCACCCTCTAAGCCTAAATACTCTTCAGTGACCGATAGTGAACTAGTACCGTGAGGGAAAGGTGAAAAGAACCCCTATTAGGGGAGTGAAATAGAACCTGAAACCGCATGCCTACAATCAGTCGAAGCTCTTTTTAGAGTGACGGCGTACCTTTTGTATAATGGGTCAGTGACTTAATTTATTAAGCAAGCTTAAGCCATCTAGGTGTAGGCGCAGCGAAAGCAAGTCTTAATAGGGCGATGAGTTTAATGAATTAGACCCGAAAACGAATGAGCTTACCATGAGCAGGTTGAAAGCAAGGTAACACTTGCCGGAGGACCGAACCAGTTGACGTTGAAAAGTCTTTGGATGACTTGTGGTAAGGGGTGAAAGGCCAACCAAATTCGTAGATAGCTGGTTTTCCGCGAAAACTATTTAGGTAGTGCGTTGAATAAATAGATGTTTAGAGGTAGAGCACTAAATGGGCTAGGGGGAAGAGATTCTTACCAAACCTAATAAAACTCCGAATGCTAAACATTGTTCTTCAGCAGACAGACTGTGGGTGCTAAGGTCCATGGTCGAGAGGGAAAGAGCCCAGACCACCAGATAAGGTCCCCAAATTATGATTAAGTGTGAAAGGATGTGGAAATTCCTTAACAGCCGGGAGGTTGGCTTAGAAGCAGCCATCCTTTAAAGATAGCGTAACAGCTCACCGGTCTAATAGAGTTTCTGCGCCGAAGATGTAACGGGGCTAAAATCATATACCGAATCTGTGGATTTATAATTTTTTCGAAAATTATAACTGGTAGCGGAACGTTCTGTAAGCCTGTAAAGGGATACCTGTGAAGGATCCTGGAGGTATCAGAAGTGCGAATGCTGACATAAGTAACGATAAACGAAGTGAAAAACTTCGTCGCCGAAAATCCAAGGGTTTCTGCGCAAGGTTAATCCGCGCAGAGTTAGTCGGCACCTAAGGCGAGGGCGAAAGCCGTAGTCGATGGAAATAAGGTTAATATTCCTTAACCAGATGGTAGTGACGGATCTTGTAAGTTGTGAGTTCTTAATGGATTGAACTTGCCGCGAAAAGGTTCCAAGAAATAGCTCCATCATTAGACCGTACCCTAAACCGACACAGGTGGATTAATAGAGTATATTTAGGCGCTTGAGAGAATGATGTTGAAGGAACTCGGCAAAATGCTTCCGTAACTTCGGAATAAGGAAGACCTTTTTTTAGGCAACTATCAAAAGGTGGCACAAGCCAGGGAGAAGCGACTGTTTATCAAAAACACAGGGCTCTGCTAACACGTAAGTGGATGTATAGGGTCTGACGCCTGCCCGGTGCTGGAAGGTTAATGCGATGGGTGCAAGCTCATTTCTGAAGCCCCAGTAAACGGCGGCCGTAACTATAACGGTCCTAAGGTAGCGAAATTCCTTGTCGGGTAAGTTCCGACCTGCATGAATGGCGTAACGATTTCTCCGCTGTCTCCAACATCAACTCAGTGAAATTGAATTCTCCGTGAAGATGCGGAGTTCGCGTAGTTAGACGGAAAGACCCCGTGCACCTTTACTGCAACTTTACATTGGTGTTAGGAAAAACATATTTAGCATAGGAGGGAGACATTGAAGCAAGGGCGTCAGCTTTTGTGGAGTCGTCAGTGAAATACCTCTTTTGTTTTTCTTGATATCTAACTGATTGCCGTCATCCGGCATCAAGACATTGTATGGTGGGTAGTTTGACTGGGGCGGTCGCCTCCCAAATAGTAACGGAGGCGTGCGAAGGTAAGCTCAGAACGGTCAGAAATCGTTCGTAGAGTGCAATGGCATAAGCTTGCCTGACTGTGAGACTGACAAGTCGAGCAGAGACGAAAGTCGGTCATAGTGATCCGGTGGTTCTGAGTGGAAGGGCCATCGCTCAACGGATAAAAGGTACGCCGGGGATAACAGGCTGATACTGCCCAAGAGCTCATATCGACGGCAGTGTTTGGCACCTCGATGTCGGCTCATCACATCCTGGGGCTGGAGCAGGTCCCAAGGGTTTGGCTGTTCGCCAATTAAAGTGGTACGTGAGCTGGGTTCAGAACGTCGTGAGACAGTTCGGTCCCTATCTGCTATGCGTGTAGAAGAATTGAAAGGAGTTGACCCTAGTACGAGAGGACCGGGTTGAACATACCACTGGTGGACCGGTTGTAGCGCCAGCTGCAGTGCCGGGTAGCTAAGTATGGACGAGATAACTGCTGAAAGCATCTAAGCGGGAAACTCACCTTAAAACTAGTTCTTCCTATAGAGCCGTGGTAGACCACCACGTTGATAGGCTGGGTGTGGAAGCGTAGTAATACGTGCAGCTGACCAGTACTAATAGCTCAATTGGCTTGATTTATGCACTGAAAAAAATTTTAAAGGATTATTAATGAAAAAAAAGTTAAAAAAAGATTTTAATGAAATAAAAAAAAAATTACATCAACTTTCAAAAATAATACAAAAAGAAAAAAATACAGAAGAGTTAATTATAATTAAAGTCATTGTGTTAACTTATTTGACAGTTTCTGTTGAACCCATTTTTCAAGGTAATTTAAAAAATATAAAGAAGGATTTACTTGAAAAAATTAATGAGACTATTTTAATTTTTAATACACTAAAAATATTCAAAAAATTTTCTAAAGGAAATTCTGAAATAAATCTTTTAAAAAATGAAAAATTTTTAAATTTACACACCAATCTTTGGCAACAAATTTGGCCAGAACATTCATTTAAAGAATATGAAAGATTAGTAGAGTATAGAGGAAAACGTTTGGATTATAATAGAATTAGAAAAGAATTCCAAAATAAAGAAGTAATCGAGTTTGGCTGCGGGAATGGTAGTATTTTAACTGCATTAATGAAAAGAGGAGCCAAAAATTGTCTAGGATTAGATTTTGGAAAGAAAAATATTCTAGCAGCAAAAAAATTTTCTCAAAAATATAAATTTGGAAATAAAATGAAATTTTTATGTGCTGATATATTGAATTATAAAAATAAAAAAAAATATGACTTCATAGTTTGCTCTGCTGTATTACATCATTTAAAGAACAAAGAATTAATGAAAAAAATGATAACAAAATTCTCCAACATATCTAAAAATGGGTCATATCTATACTTATTTGTACGAGGCTTTGGAGGAATGAGATATGAGATACAAGATATATGTGTTAAATGTTTTAAAAAAGTAAAAACAGGAGTACTATTTAATCATTTAATGTATTTAGGTTTCAATAGAGAAAAAATTACCCACTTGCTTGATTGGTTTAAAGCAATTTATCTACAAACAAAACCAGAGTATTTAGAAAAAATTTTCAGACAAAATGGATTCACAAAATTTAAACGATTGAGAGGACCTCATAAAAATGACTTGGACATTAATCAAATTAAGAAACACGAAAACTCATATATAGCCTTTGGAAGTGGAGAGTTAAGATACTTGTGTAAATTTAATTAATCCTAAATATCATTTTTTATATTATATTTTTTTAAATTTAGATTTTCTAAAACTTTGTGGTTGATAGAATGTCTGTTGTTATATTTAATTTGATATTTAAAACTTTTGTAAAATGATCCTGAATATGCTTTTTTCTGCTTGAATAATTTATTTAATTTAATTAAATAATTTTCTGACATTTTTTCTAACGTTGCTCTTTTTGGCAGGATATCGAAATCTACATTAAGTCCGTATGTTAATAACCAAAATAATTTAGCATTATTTTTATTTACCAATTTGATTTTTTTTGTTTCTTTAAAATTATTTAGAATTTTTTTATATTTGTTTAATGAATTTATACTATGAGAAATTTCAAAATGTTTATAACGAGTATCGGCTGTCGTTACACATGGAATACCTATAGATGGATATTCGTATCCTGCAGAACCATGACAAGTTAATACGTAAGATATCTTTTTTTCATAGACTTTAAGATTGGTATTGTTATCTATTATCTTTATATTCCCAGGAGGATCTTTAATTAATTTTTTAAATACTGTGAGTGTTTTAAAATTCGTATTGTAATATTTTTCACTAGGATGTGGTTTTATTATCCAGTTTATTGAATTTATATTTTTTATTATCTTAAGTGTTTCCACAAACCAATCATAAGGAGTGTTATATAAACCCCATTTTGCTAAAAACATTCCATCATTCATTATGTGAGGAAGAATTAACACTGTTTTTTTATCCTCTAAAAATGAAAAACTTCTATTTTTTAAAAATTTTTTATTTATTTTTTTTTCCCAAACTGTTTCTATTCCAATATCATTTAAATTTCGCATCTTTGAATATATCCTATTCAAACTCAAATTTTTATTTTCAAAATTTTTAATAAAATAATTTTTTACTTTTTTAGAAAATTTTAAAGGATGACTGTATCTATCAGAATATTTATTATAAATCCGCAATTTAATACCATCAATAGATCCGCCCCATCTTCTAATTACCTTAATATTTTTTTTTAATGAAAGATTAAAAATTATTCTGTGCGGTATAAACTGATGCTCTCCTATGACCAAAAAATTAAAAATTGAATTTTTACAAATTCTAGAAAAAAAATAAAAGTTTGATATTGCTTTTGACATGTTTAAAATTTTGAAAAAAATCTCATTTTTATTGTTTATATTTTTGTTAAAACGAAAAAAACGTTCAAGTGCAATTTTACCAACTTCAAAATTTGAAATCTTATAATCATTAAAATCTTTTTCATTTCTAAAATTTTTGAAAATAAAAACTGATTTTGTGAACTGAAATAATCTTTTAATAAAATTTTCTTTTTTTAGAATTATAAAGTCAGTAAAACCAAATTGTTCTGCTATTAACTTATTTTTTATATCCTTTTCATATATCATACAGGTTACTTTCTTTTTTGTCTGATTTTGAAGCTCTTTTGCTATTAAAAGATTTATTAAGCAATATTCTATATGATCAAGTAATAAATCTACTAAAATTCCATTCTTGGAATTAAGTTTTTTTTGGTCTTGATAATAATTTTTTTTTAAATTCTTTAAAAAAGTTTTAAATTCAATATTGTTTTGACTAATATTATTTTTATCGGTTGATAAATAATGCACTATATCATTTAATTGAATTTTTATTTCAAGATATAAAAACTTAAGAATATGGATTAATATCATTTTTTATTAATCTTAAAATAATTGGATAGATTTCTAGAATAACCATTGTAATAATTAAAATAATTAAACATGGGATATTTCAATTTAATTTCTCTTTCAATATCATAGCAGAATTCGTAGCTAGTTATCAGTATTTCGCTATCGATTTGTTTTTTAGAAATTTTCCTAATTGTTTTGAAGGGTAATTTCACTTTGTTCCTTTTATTGATATCATCATTAAAATGTTTGTAGGGCATAAAAGCCTCTATGTTTAAACTTTTGAAACCTTCCATCTTATTTAATAACAAATTTGTTTCATCATAAGTACCAAAGAGGACTATTTTATTGTTTTTATTTTTCCAATTCTTTATTTGATTTTTTAAATCGAAAAACGGTTTTTGTATTGTATTCCAGTAAGCATTTTTTGTTTCTTTTTTAAAATATTTTTTTCTGTCTTTATAATCATAATTTTTTGTGAGTGATCTTATGGCTTTTTTTTCATTTGATTGAATTCTTTTCTCTCTGTCTTTTACAATTTTTTTTTTAATTAATTTATTTACTTTTTTTGAGTCAATTACAAAATTTCCTAATACCAAATAATCAATTTTACTATTTAACATTCCTAAAATTGCATCTTCTGGTGTTTCTACAATCGGCTCTCCAGCATCATTAAAGGATGTGTTTAGTATACATCCTACACCAGTAATTTTTTTGAAATTTTTTATGAGGTTATAGAATATTTTATTTTGTTTTTTATTTACCGTTTGTACTCTTGCTGTGCCATCTATGTGAGTGACAGATGGAATTAATTTTGGTTTAATTACTTTAGCAACTAACAGCATATATGGGCTCGGTTGTTTTATCTTAAAATATTTTTTATAATCTTCTTCGAGAACAGCTGGAGCAAAAGGTCTGAAGCTTTCTCTGTGTTTGACTTTGTGATTAACAATATCTTGCATATGTGGATTTCTACTATCGGCTAGAATAGATCTATTTCCTAGTGCTCTAGGTCCGTATTCGCTTGCATTTTGAAACCAGCCAATAATCTTTCCTTTCGAAATATATTCTGCAATTTTGTTTATTTTTAACGAATTGTATTGAATATTATATTTTTTCAATATTGATTTGATTTTTTTATCTTCATATATTTTACCAGTGTAAGCATTTTTGAGTTTGAAAATTCTTCTTCTTTTTTTAATTTTGAATAATGGATGATTGTAAAGAGCCCAAATGCACAATCCAAAAGGAATTCCAGCATCCGAGCACGCAGGATAAACAAATATATTTTTAAATTTTGTATTATCGAAAAGTTTTTGATTGGCAACAGAATTTAAAGCAACACCTCCTGCTATACAAATATTTTGTGATTTTACCCTTTTTTTTAATTCTTTACCTAGATGAATTAAACATTTTTCAGTTTCATTTTGTACATCAAAAGCAATTTGTCTCCACTTGTGATTTAAAATATTACTTTGTTTTGATCTTTTTGGTAAATTAATATTGAGTTTTTTTATTTTTTCACCCCCAGAAAAACTAATAATATCTGAAAAAGGTAATCTTCTTAAAATACTTGAATAATCGGTAACAATTCCATCATACTTTACCTTTGAAAAATCTAATATTGATTTATTTTTTCTTCCAAATGGAGCAAGGCCCATTGTTTTACCCTCACCTCCAGTTCCAAGATTTAAACAATCTTTAGTTATAACATTATAAAGTATTCCTATTCCGCGCCCGTTATATTTATCTATTAATTTTATTTTATTTCCTTTTCCCTCAAAAAAACTATTAGTTTCAAGATCTGTACCATTTCCATCTACAATTAATATCCCTGAATTTTTAAAACCTGAGGTGTAATATACGCTTGCCGCATGTGCTAAATGATGATTAATTTGTACAATTTTTTTTTCAGAAATTTTAAAAATTTTTTTGATATAATCGAATTCTTTAACATTGTAGGAAGGTCCCGATCTATGCCATACTGGCTCTCTAATTATATCAGATACTAATAGATCAATTTCATTCAATGAATTTATTTTAAAGTGTTCCATACAATATTTAATTGAGTGTAACGGAAATGTGTATGGATGTTTTTTTCTTATTAATCTTTCTTCAGATATAGCAACATATTCATATTTATCACTTTCACCAGATGTTTGAATTATACATGCGCCACTATCCATCGTTGCAAAACATTGTATTCCTAGAATGTATTTCTTTTTCATTAAATTTTATTATTATAATTTATTAATATTTAATCTTGATATTTTATAATGGCTTTTTTTGTTAGAAATATTGGCTATAAATCCATGGGTAATTTTCAATTTTTTTAATACTTTTATTGTTTGATTATTAAAATTTCCGATTGGGTAAGAAATAACATCAATTTTTTTTTTTATTATTTTTTCAAGAATTGTCTTATTCTTTTTAATTTCATAATATTGTTCCTTTTCATTAAGTTTATGAAAATTAAATGGGTGGCTATGGGTATGTAATCCAATAGTATGTTTTTTTGATAATTCATAAATTTCTCTTTTGTTCATATATATTTTTCTTTGACATGCTTTGTAATTAAACTTTTTTGACAAAAACATTTCTTTTAATATTTTATTATACAAATTAATGTTTTTTAACCTCACTACTCTAATTTTAATTTCATTAATATCATAAAAAGGGCAATTAGCTTTAAATTCTTTGATATCTTTATTATTAAATTTAATTTGTTTTTTTATTCTTTTTAAAAAATCTCTATAAAAAATTTTTTTATTTTTATAAAATCTTTTAATAAAAAGTTTTGAAATTTCATTGAAATTGTACATTTCTTCAAATTGGAATGTATTTAAAAAAAAAATTCCTTTTAAATTATATTCGTCTAAAATCTTTTTAGCTATGAAGTATTGTGATTTTAAAGAGTCATCAAACGTATAAATATAATTTTTGGATAAATTATTTTTTACTATCTCTTTAAATTTTTTTTTTGAAATTGAACCCTGAACTTCATTAAACTTACCCTTATCATGAAAATAATGCGCCATAATATAGGTAGAATTTAAATTTTTAGAACTATTCATATCTTTTTAATATTTCTTTAAAATTGGATCATTTTTATAAAGATTAGTTATTATTTTAAAAACTTTTTTTGATGAATCTTTGATATAAAATGGGTTTTTCGTTTTTTTTAAATTTTTTAAAAACTTCTTATTTTTTTCTATAAAATTAATTTTTGAGACTATTTGCTTAAAATCTGCTTTGCAATTTACAATATTTATAGATTGCGGCCTTCCTTTCTGTCTTTCTCCAATATTAATCACAGGCAATTTAAGCATCGATGCTTCAATAATTCCTGCTGATGAATTACCAATTATTCCTTTTGACTTATTTATCAATTTTATGAATTCCGTACGCTCAAAGTTTGAAACAATTTGTATATTTTTTCTTTTTTGTTTTTTTATTTTCTTAAGAATTTTTTTATAACCTGCATCATTGTTGGGATAAATCCATACAATCTTTAAATTAAGGAAATTTATTGCTCTTATTAAAGAGTCTATTTGTTTATAAATTTTATCTTGTTCATTTAAAATTGGATGGAAAATAACAACATAAAAATCATCCCTTTTTTCTTTTTTTGGACTAATATCATCTAATTGGGGTGCTCCAGTAAAAAATATTCTATTTTTTTCTTCACCCCATTTTAGTAATCTTTTCGTTGCTTGTTTAGATGGAGCAAAATGCAAATTTGAAAACTTTGAAATAGCTGCTCTGGACAAATCATCAATATGACCTGATTTATCACCCGCTTGAATATGAGCTATAGGAATATTCATGTAGGAACAAGTCAAACAAAAAGCTAGTGTTTCAATTCTATCTCCAGTTAAAATTACTAAATCAGGTTTTAACTTTTCAATTACCACCGCGAATTTTGTTATTGATTTGCCAAACGATACAGGCCAACTACTTATTTTTGAAGAGGGACTTTGAAATCTTATTTTATATGAAATCTTTAAATTATTTTTTTTAAATATATCTTTATTTACTTTCATTTCTTTCTCTAGATAGTTTCCAGATACAACAACTTTGTAATCAATTTTATTCTTTTTAAAAATTTTAATTATGTTATTTGAATAAGCAAAAGTTGCGCGCGAATCAAAAAAAAACAGAAATTTTTTTAATTTATTTCTGACCATTTAATTTTTTTATTTTTTTTTATTTTATTCAAAGCTTTTTTTCCAAGAATATTAAAATATCTATTAGCCGGTATTTCTTTTTTAGTTGGTGCAGGTCTTTTTACAGATATATTTCCTTTACTTAAGATTTCGTTTTTATCTATGTTTTTAATTGTTACTACGGACTCTCTTGCCCAACTTATAATCTGCTTTTCTTCATTGTGAATCTTTTTAATTTTATTTAATGAGGCAACAAAAACATCATTACATCCCTCAACCAATTGTTTTAATTCTGAGGGTTCTAAAGATGAAGCATGGTCAGGTCCTTTTGCTTTTTTGTTCAAAGTAAAATGTTTTTCTATTATTCTCGCCCCTACTGCAACAGCACCTATAGAAGTATAAATTTTTGAAGTATGGTCTGATAAGCCAGTCACAACTTTAAATTTTTTAATGTATTCTCTAATTACATTGATATCAGATATTTTTGGATCACATGGATAAGATGAGGTGCATTGAGTAAGGGCAATATTTTTATTAATTTTTCTCACAGCATTAAATGTTTCAGTTACCTCTTTGAGTGTTGACATACCGGTTGAAATTATCGTTGGCTTTTTCTTTTTAGCTATATGTAGTTGTAACGGTATATTTGTTAGTTCTCCTGAACCAACTTTAAATATTTTTAATTTCACTTCTTTTTCAAGAATATCCGCAGATTTAAAAGAAAAAGGTGTACATAAATAATCAACTTTTTTTTTTTCACAATATTTTTTTAAATATTTATGCTCTTTTATTGTTAAGTTGGTTCTTTTCAAAGTATCGTAAAGACTTTCTGAAAAATTTTTTGATATAGGTGTATCTTTTAACATTTCATCTTCTAAAACATGAAATTGAAACTTTACTGCTGAAACGCCTGCCTCTGCAGCCTTATCAATCATTTTTTTTGCTTTTCCAATATTTCCTTCGTGATTAATGCAAGCTTCAGCTATAATGTAAGGTTTTGTAAATCTATGAATTATCTTATTTAATATTCTGAATTTCATTGATTAAGTTTATTATACAGTGTTTTACAAACCTTATAGTCTGTATAGTTATCAATATCAATAGACTCGTACTTATCAGTAAGAAAGTAATTCCAATTATGATTAGGATAAATTTTATTATTTTTTTCAAAAAACTTTTTTGAAATAAAATAAATTAATCCATTTTCGTAGAGGTATTTTTTTCTATCTTGGCTCCTTTTTCTTTTATTGTTTATTGGATTAAAGAATTTTTTATTAAAATTAGCAAGGTTTTCATCAATTAAACTTGCCGTTAAGCAAGTATCAATTTTTTTTTTTATACAAAAATTAAGAAAATTTTTTATAGTTTTAAAATTTCTTAATGGAGATGTTACTTGAAGTATAATAATATTATCGTATTGATATTTTATTTTCTTAATTGTTTCTAATAAAGCTGAGTCAGTAGTAGAGTATTTTGTAGAATTTAATTTATTTCTTTTGTGACAAGATATTTTTAATTTTCTTCCAATATCTAAAATTAGATTTGAGTCAGATGATAAAATTATATCTTTAAAAACACCAGATTTTTTTGCCTGATTAATTGTAATTTCTGTTAAAGATACACTATTAATTTTTCTTAAATTCTTATTTTTAAGTCTTGTTGAGCCTTTTCTTGCTGGAATAAAACATATGGTTTTACTTTTCTTATTAAACATAATAATAACTTATATACTCTTTTTTGAAACTAAATGAAAAAAAAAATCTCAGTATGCCATATAGGTGCGGGTAGAATTGGCTTCACGCTTGAATTTGATAAAAAAAGAAAAAAGCCAGCAAGTCATTTGGGTATGTGGAAATCAAATAAAGATATAAAATTATCGGGCGTAAGCGAAAAAAAAAATATTAATAAAAAATTGTTAGATAAAATTTCAAAGAATATTACAGTATATAAAAATTTTGATAAAATGATAAAGAATGAAAAACCAGATATTGTTTCTATAGCAACATGGAAAGACACGCATTATGCAATTACAAATAAGTGCATAGATTTAGGTATAAAAGTAATAGTATTGGAAAAACCTCTTGCAAATAATATTAATCAAGCAATTAGATTACATAAAAAAATAAATAAAGAGAAAGTAAAAGTTTTAGTAAATCATAGAAGAAGATATGATGAGGAAATCATTAAATTAAAAAATAAAATTAATTCAGGTTTCATTGGTGATATAATTCAAGTTTCTTCATATTATGTTTATGGGATTTTGACCACAGGCACTCATTTAATAGACACATTAAGAATGCTTTTATGTGATGTAGCAGGTGATATTGAAAGTGTAATTGGAATAAAGAATGAATTTAATTTTTTCCATCCAAAAGATGATAGAAATATTGATGGAATATTATTTTTTAAAAACAAATTAAAAGCAACAATTCAATCGTTAGATATAAAAAAGTATGATAATTTTGACATTTGCATATTTGGTACAAAAGGAAAAATTCTAATTTCAGGAATTGGTAGAACTGGTTTAGTTTACGAAGTTGTTAAATCACCCGAACATTCAGGTTTTGAAGAATTAGCACAAGTACCAAAAAAAATTTTTGGAAATAGACCAAGAAATCAATTTGGATTGCTAGCAAAAAATGCTGTTAATTGTATCAAAAATTATAAAGCCAAACCATTTTGTGATGATTATGAAAGTCTAATAGACATGATTGTGATAGACGGTCTTTTGAAGAGTTCAAAAAAAGGAGGCATCAAGGTTAAAATTAAAAAAGTAAAAAAATAAAAAATGTGTGGAATAGCTTTTTGTAATTCAGATAAAATAGACACTCAGTCTATAACAAAAAAAATTATTAATAATACTAAACATAGAGGACCTGACAATCAGAGTATTTTACATTTTGAAAATTTTTCTTTTGGGTCATGCAGATTGAGTATTTTCGATTTATCAGAAAATGGAAATATGCCAATGACTGATAAAAGTGGCAGATATGTAATTGTATTTAATGGAGAAATTTATAATTTTAAGGAACTTAAAAAACAGTTTAAAATTACAACTCAAACAAATACTGATACAGAAGTTCTTTTACAACTTTATATTTTAAAAAAAGAGCTTTGTTTAGAATTTCTAAATGGAATATTTTCATTTATTATTTTTGATAAAAAAGATAAATCAATTTTTTGTGCTAGAGATCATGTTGGAGTAAAACCATTTTATTATTTCCAAGATAATAATAACTTCATCGTTAGTTCAGAATTAAAACCATTAGTTGAAATTAATAAAGCAAGTTTTAATTTACCTGAAATCAAATCATATTTAGTCACCTCGTTTTATGATTATGGAGAAAATACGTTTTATAAAGACATCAAACAACTTCAACCAGGTTGTTACATTAAATATTTCATCAATGAAAAAAAATTTTTTATAAAAAAGTATTGGGATTTAAAAACATTTGTTAATGGTACAAATTTAAAAAGAGAGGAGCAACTTATAGATGAGGGTTATAATTTATTTGAAAATGCATTCAAACTTCAAATGAATGCTGATGTACAAATAGGATTGAACCTGAGTTCTGGTATAGACTCACAAATGATGTTGTATTTTATAAACTCAATAAATGGGGGTCAAAAAAACATAATAGCTAATAGTTTTTTTTTTAAAGAAAATCAATTTAATGAAAAACCTGAGCTAGAAAAAATTGCAAATTCTATAAATTGGAAAATAAATTTTTTTGAAATAACATCCGGTGATATTATTAACAATTTTGATAAAACATTAAACTTTCAAGAGGGACCTTTCCCGGGTATTCCTACAATTGCTAAATCTTTACTTATTCAAAGAGCATACTCTAAGAATCAAAAAGTCGTTCTTGAGGCTCAGGGTGGCGATGATATAGCTGGAGGTTATAGATATATCTATGGAGGCTATATATTTGATTTAATAAAAAAAAAGGATTTCATAAAAGTTATTTCTGAATTTTATAAATTTAAAAAAAAAGAAAAAGAGAGTTTTTCATCTTTAATAAAACTTATATTACAAAGTTTTAAAGCAATTAATGCTGGAGGTATATCTGCAGATGGATCTACAAATATAAATTTCAAAGTTTTTGATGAAAATTTTTTTAAGATAAGTGACAAAAAAGATGAGATTACTAATGAGATCTCATCAATTGAGTCATATCTTAATAAAATAATTTATAGAGATATTTTTTTTACAAAATTACAAAGAATTTTAAAAAGTTGCGACAGAGCATCAATGATGCACAGTAAAGAACTAAGAGTGCCTATATTAGACAAGAATTTAGTAGAATTTTTTTATAAATTAGATCCAAAATACAAAATTAAGAATGGAAATCTTAGATATCTATATAGAATGATATTCCAAAAAAAATTTAATCAAAATGGATTTACAAAAAAAATATATGTTTCAGACCCGCAGGTAAAATGGCTTAAAAATGAGCTTTTTGATTGGGCCTTTCAAATTCTTGCTGATAAAGAAACATATTATGATGGTATTTATAATACAAAAAATTTGTTGCATTATTTTGAAATTTTTAAAAAGGATAAATCATACCAAAATTCTAATATGTTTTGGCAAGCACTATGTTTGAAAAGAATGTTAAAAAATTCTAGAGCTGATAGATATTTTTAGAGTTAAAATTTTTGAATTTTCCTCTTAAGTCAATTATAGTTTTTTTTGTGCTTTTGATAAGTTCATAGTCAAAAATATCATGATCTGTAGAAATTATTATAATATCATGTTTGGAAATTGTACGTTTATTTAATTGTAAAGACTTTTTAAATAATTTCCTATTATTTATTTTGAATATAAATTTTTTATTAAATGGATCACAATAATTTATAGTTAATTTTTTTTTATAAATTTCTTGAAAAATTTTTATACTTGCTGACTCTCTGGTGTCCTCTATATTTTTTTTATAAGACATTCCAAGTAGCAATACTTTTGAAAACTTTAGTTTTTTTGCAATACTGATAATTTTTTGAATAATCCATTTTGTTCGAAATTCATTAATTTGTGATGAAAGTTTTATAAATTTTACATCAAAACCGCTTTTTTTTGAAAGCCATGAGAAATATAACGGATCAATAGGAATGCAATGGCCTCCTGTACCTGGACCTGGAAGAAATTTTTGAAAACCAAATGGTTTCGTTTCTGCTATTTCTATAACTTTATAAAGATCTAAATCGAGTTTTCTCGTAGCAATTTTTAACTCATTAATTAACGCAATATTTATTGATCTATAAATATTTTCTAAAAGTTTTGACATTTCAGCAATTTTAATCGACGGCGCTGTAACAGTTTTTTTTGTAATTATATTATATAAAATTTTACACAAATTTAACGAATTATATCCAACACCCGAAACTACTTTAGGTGTGTTTTTAAAATCATAATTTTCATCACCGGGATTTTCTCTTTCAGGTGAATACGATAAGAAGATTTCTTTATCAATTTTAAACTTTTTTTCAAGGTCTTCACAAAAAAGATTTTCTGTGCATCCAGGGTAAGTTGTACTCTCTAAAATGATCATTTGTCCTTTTTTTATAAACGGCTTAATTTTTTTCCAGCACGATTTTAGATGTGATAGATCTGGTTTATTATTTAATAAAGGTGTGGGCAAACACATAATTATGACATCAGAGTTTTTGATATTTTTAAAATTTCTATAGAATTTTAAATTATTTTTTATACCCTTAATTTCTTTGTTCGAAATATATGAAAATGGAGATAAGCCTTTAGATAATTTTTTTAATTTGTTATGATCTTGATCAAAACAGTTTACTTTGTAGCCTTTTTTTGCGAATGCTATTACTAGTTTTATTCCTACATAGCCTACACCAATAATTGAAATATTAATTGTTTTCTTTTGAATTTTTGTCTTTAAATTTATAAAATAACTATTCATTTTTTTATTTTAAGTTATATACGTAATTAATTTTTAGAAATATAATAATATTTTATGTATCACTAAATAAAACAATTTAAATTATATCCTAAAAATCACAAAAATATGAAAAAAATTCTTGTTACTGGTGGCGCAGGTTTTATTGGAAGTCATTTAGTTGAATATCTATCTAGAAGAAACTTGGTGTATGTAATTGATACACTGTTACATAAAAATAAACTTCAAAATTATAACAAAAATATAAAATTAATTAAAGGTGATGTAAGAGATTATGATTTGGTAAAATATTATTCCAAAAAT
The DNA here is from genome assembly GCA_902623975.1 of uncultured Pelagibacteraceae bacterium. GTDB lineage: Bacteria > Pseudomonadota > Alphaproteobacteria > Pelagibacterales > Pelagibacteraceae > Pelagibacter. The sequence goes on along the minus strand of CACNVR010000001.1, from coordinate 118,815 downwards.
TGTAATTCAATATTTCATTTAGCTGCAATTTTAGGAGTCGACATTGTTTCAGAAAAAAATCTTGAAACAATGGATTGTGAATACGAAGGTCTTAAAAACATATGTAAGGCAGCTAAAAATAACAAAATAAAAAAAGTAATTTATTCTTCATCAAGTGGTGTATATGGGAAATTGAAGTATCGAGGAAATGTTAAAGAAAATGTAATAATACAACCAGCATCAGCTTATTCAATGGCAAAAAGATCTTGTGAAATTTATCTTAAGTATTTTTATCTTGAGACAAAAATATCTTCAATAGCTGTAAGACTTTTTAATGTTTATGGACCTAGACAAGATGAAAGAATGGTTATTCCGAGGTTCATTAACCAGGCAAAATTAAATTTACCTTTAACAGTTTATGGAAATGGGAAACAAACTAGAGATTTCACAGACATAGATGATTGTGTAAAAGTTTTTGATTTAATTGAAAAAAAAGTAAAGGGTTGTCATATTTTAAATTCCTCACGAGGGATAGATATGAGTGTGAATGATTTAGCAAAAATAATTAAACAAAAAATTGGTTCAAAATCAAAAATTAAACATATTAAGGTTCCAAAGAAATTAGAGGAATTTCAAGTTATGAAAAGGTCAGGTAATTCGACAAAACTTAAAAAGTTGATTAATTATAAACCATCAACCAATTTTAGTGATGGATTAAAAAAGATAATTTGATTTTAGTTAATAATTAATTCTTATAAACTGAAGGATATGAATTTCTTAAAAAATTTTTCATTTTTATTCAATAGGCAATTAAAAGTAAAATTTGCTTTTATTCTTATAATTTTTTTTACTGTTTTGATTGTTGCGTTAGATGCTTTTTCTATTTTAACATTACTTCCTATTATCTCATCTATTACAGTACAAGAAAATATTCAGGAAAATTTATTGTATTTTCAATTTTTGCCTCAAGTTTTTTTTGATTTTATCAATTCAATTTATGTTAGAGATATTCTTTTATTTTTGATATTAATATTATTTTTAAGAAATATTGTTTACATTGCCTATGAATATTTAATTTTCAAATTTGTAAAAATTCTAGAGATAGATACTTATAAAAAACTTTTTTTCATTTTTTTAAAAAAAAGTTATTTGAATTTTTATAAACAAAACACTAATGAAGTTATTAAAAATTTCCAAGTTTCTGTAATTCAATATCTTTCCTACGTTGAGGTAATTGCAAAAATAGTTTCAGATCTAATAATCATTTCATTATATTTTATAATCTTAACTTACTTATCTTTTAAAGAAACATTGTTAATTTTTGTATATTTTACAATCATATTTTTAGTAGCTAAAAAGTTTATATCGAATTTTTCTTTCAAATATGGGCAACTTTATAATCAAACGACTAGTCAGTTAAATTTAAGTATTCTCAACACTTTTAAAAACTTTTCTCAAATTATTTTAAAAAATTTAGAAAAAAAAATATCTCAGAATTTTATATCAGTCATTATAAATCATAGTTTTTCTAGACTAATAATGAACGTTTTAAAAACAATTAATAGGCAGATATTAGAAATCTCAATTTTAATTTTGGTAATTGTAATAGTTTTATTTTATAAAGATGCTTATTCATTTTCTGATCTAATTACTTTAGCAACAATATATTTAGCTTCAGCTTATAGATTAATGCCGGTGGTAAATAGTTTTATTACCTCATATGTCAAGATTAAGAATTATAAATATGGTTTTAAAATAATCGACAAAGAAATAGATTTTTTCAATAACCGATACAAAAAAATAAAATTTACAATTGCAAAGAAAAAAAAAATTATATTTAAAAAAGAGCTTCATTTAAAAAAAATAAATTTTAGCCATAAAAACACAAATTCAAAATTATTTCACAATTTGGATTTTAAAATTAAAAAGAATCAGATGATTGGAATTATAGGTACAAACGGAAGTGGTAAAACCTCCTTAATGCAAATTTTATTATCGTTAATAAAACCTAACTCAGGAAAAATAATTGTCGACAATAAACAAATTGAATTTAATAATACAGAAAGTTATAGAAAACTTTTTAGTTATTTACCTCAAGAAAATTTTTTTATTAATGGAACTATTAAAGAAAATATAACTTTTGGTGATGAAAATGTTAATAAAAATAAGCTAATGAAAGCTTTAGATGATGCGAATTGTTTAAGTTTCGTTAAAAAACTTAAAAATAATATTAATCATATTATGTCAGAAAATGGTAAAAATTTTTCACTTGGTCAATTGCAACGTTTAGCTTTGGCTAGAGCCTTATATTTTGATAATGAAATATTAATATTAGATGAACCTACTAGTTCTTTAGATCTGAAAGCAGAAAAAAAATTCTTACTATTAATCAAAAAATTAAAAAAAGAAAAAACAATAATTATAATTTCTCATAGAAATCAACCCTTAAAAAGATGTGATGTAATTTACAAATTGAAAAGAAATAAATTATTCAGAAGTAATAAAAGAGTTAGATAATTTTCTCTAAATCATTGAATATTTTTTGTGCACTTTTGTAGGGAAGATAATTATTGAGAACTTTTTCACCATTTTTTAATAAATAATTTTTTTGCTTTCTGTTTTTTATCAAATACATAATCTTATCAATTAAAATATCCAAATTATTGCTCATTAAACAATTAACATCATCTTCAAGTTCTGGAATACATTTTTTAATAGTAGTTGATGTTGCTACAAACCAGGATCTAGAGAATGCATGAAGTATTTTTGATCTTACACCTACAGGATATTTCGTTGGATAAAATAACAAATCTGTATCATCAAGAATTTTTTTGTTAAATTCAACAACGTGAATATCTTTATCACTTAGTATTTTACTTATATCAATTGGAATTTTTTTTGGAATATTCATGACTAAATTCAATTTAACTAAATTTATTAATCCGTTTTTTTTTAAGTTCGGAAGCAACTTTTGATGCAACAATCTTACACCATTAAAATCTTGTGTAATACTAGAACTAAACATAGAAATATTGAAAATTTTTTTTTTCTTTTTCTTAAAGTTTTTTAAATCCAATGGACAAGGAAGGATTGAAAGATTAATTTTATTCTTAATTTTAGAATAATCAAAAGGAGAATAAGTATAAATTAGATCATAATTATTAGTAATTTTTTTTAACCAATTATGATATTTACTAAAATAGACTTTTAACATTAATAATTTTATAGTTTTTTTCAAAAAATTATATTTGTTAATAGATAAATAAGTTCTATATAATTGGACTTGATCCTGAATATCTTCAAGTAAAGCAATTTTTATAGCATCTAAATTTTCACAAGCTGCAATATTATTTGAACCTAAACAAAGAATAATATCGTCTTTCTTAATTTTTAGTTTATTTATAAATAATTTTATTTCAGAAATTCTTTCATGATTAAAATAACATGGTTTAAAAAAATTAAATATTGTAATATTTTTGAGATGAATATTTTTTGACTCTTTTTCAATGCCAACAAACTTGATTTTATGATTTCTCAATTCTTTCTCGGCCTTTGGAATTATTTTTGTATTATAAAAATTTTTAAGTGTATTTATAACTATTATATTATAATTTTTCCTAAGTTCTTTGATTAAGTTTATACTAAGTAGTGCAGTTCCACCACTAAACGAATTAGGCAAACCCTGATCAATAAAGTATAAATTTTTTTTCATAAAAATAGATTATTTTCAAAACTTCATCAAACATGAAAAATCACTATAATATACTCATAAAAAGTCAAATCTTGTATAGTTATAGTTATTAACTAATTTTTGTATTTCTTATTAAACTCATTTACAGCATCAAAAATATCTTTTTTAGGTTGATATTGAATAAATTTCCTGGCTAAGGAATTAGACCCTAAAAATTTTTTATTTTGATTTTTTTTAGAACGATCGAATTTTTGAGATTTAAATTTTTTATTCAATTTGATAATAATATCATTTATAAAACTTCTTTTATTACTTGATAAAATTATTTTACTCACCATCTTCTTTTTTAAAGCTAATTTATATAATCCATCACATATGTCATCAGCGTGAGAAAAATCACCACTTATATTATGTTCAAAAATTTTTTTTAAATATTTGTAGTTTTTTTTGGATGAAGCCGTGATCAATTTTGGAATTAAAAATTTTTTACCTCTATATATTGAGTCATGATTAAAAAGTATTGCGGTTGTAGACTGAAAAAAATTGTGTTTTTTTAAAGTATTAAGATATTTATATACATCAATTTTATATTTTGCATAGTAATCGTCTGATTTAAAGACATCTTTTTCATTTACCTTTTTTTTCATATTTCCAAACATTAAAGACGAACCAGCAAAAATAAACTTACAATTAATTTTTTTTTCTATAATTGCATCAATAAGATTTTTTGAACAGTCGTAGTTAAACTTATAATTAATTAAAAAACTTTCTTTTTTTCTTTTGGTATAAGGGTTATTTTTCGAAGCCAAGTGGAAAACAATATCTGGTTTAAATTTTTCAAATATCCTCAAAATTTTTTTTTTGGATGATAAATTATTAACTATATAATTAACTCCTTCAATTTTTTTTTTGTTCAAGTTATTAGACAAACCCAAAATATTGAATTTATTTTTTAATTTTTTTGAAAGAATAATTCCATCTTGCCCAAGTGCCCCGGTAATTAGAATTTTTTTCATATAAATAGATTTTTAAATTTATAAATACATTAAAAAGATATAAATTATAATAACCTTAAATAAAAAATATTAAATTAACGTTTAAATTTAATGAAAAAAAAATCAATCTATATTTCTAATTTAAGCTGGAGACATGAAGATTTCACTTCAATAATCAAATTGATTAAGACTCATAAAATTTCAGGGGTCGATATAGCTCCTATAAAAATATTTAAAAATTGGAAAAATGTAGAAAAAAAAGTAAAAAAATTTAATAAGATTTTAAGAAAAAATAAAATTAAAGTTAATGCTATTCAAGGTGTTTTTTTTAAAACTAATTTAAATTTATTTGATAATGTAAACAAGAATTTTGAAAAGATCGAAAACCATTTAAAACTTGTTCTAAGAGTAGCAAAAGTATTTGGTTGTAATAAAATTATAATTGGGTCAACTGAATTTAGAAACAAAAAAAAAATATCTAAAGTTTATGCTGATAAGATTTTTATCAATTTTTTTTCTAAATTTAAGAAAATTTTAAAAAAGAATAAAATTTATTTTTGTATGGAAACAATACCGAAACAATACAACGAAAAGTATATATTTAAACTAGAACATTTGCTTTATCTTATAAAAAAAATAAATTCTAAATATATAAAAATTAATTTTGACACTAGTTTATTTCATTACAATAATTCAAATTTTTTAAATTTGAGGCAAAATTTGGATCAAATAAAAACTTTTCAATTTACTGAAAAAAATTTTGATTATTTTTTAAATCCAAGCAAAAATAATTTGAAAATAGCTAAAATGATAAAAAATTCAAATAAAGTTAATGAAATAAGTTTGGAAATAATAAAAAAAAAAACTAATATTAAGTATTTATCTAAGTCTATTATAAATTTAAAAAATTTACTAAATTAGTAGTACTTATCAGACCAAATAAAAAATCTTTTAATAGAATCATTAAGTGAAACTTTATTAACAAATTTTAGTTCTTTTCTTAATTTTGAAATATCTGGACATCTTCTTAATGGTTCAACTTGAGGATAATCTTTTGGGTAATTAATGTTTTTGTGTGCTATTTTTCTAGATAAACTTTTTTCAATTACTTTGTGAAGTTTTTGCATATTTATTTCTGGAGTGTTACAGCCAATATTATAAACAAATTTTTCACCCTTTATAATTACAAGTAACATTGCAGTTATTGCATCTGTTACATAACAAAAAGTTCTTGTTTGTTTTCCGTTTTTAAAAATTGTGATTGGTTTTTTTTGCTTAATGAAATTAAAAAATCTTGGAAATACCCTATAATCATTTTTTGGCATTCCAGGACCAAACACATTAAAAGGTCTAAAAATTATAGTATTAACATTTTGTTTAATTTTATAAAAGTAACACAAAGTTTCCCCAACTCTTTTGCCCTCGTCGTAACAAGAGCGATCTTCGATACTTGATACATTTCCGTTATAAGTCTCTTTCGTTGGTATATTTTTTTGATCGGGGTTTCCATAAATTTCACTACTACTAAAAAAAATAAATTTTGATTTATTTTTTTTTGCATAATCAAGTAATTTCTTTGTACCTGTTATACTTGTAAAAATAGCTTCAATCGGTTTTTTAAAATAGTGTTTTGGGCTTGGTATACCAGCTGCATGTAAAACGTAATCATATCTTAAATTGATATTTTTTATCTTATTTATATCTATCTTGAAAATCTTAACATTTTTATCTTTAAATATTTCACATTTATCAAACTTAATATCTATAGCTAAAATTCTTATTTTTTTTTTTAGATTTACATTCATTTGTATTAATGATTTGATGAAATATTTTCCTAGAAAACCGTTTGCTCCAGAAATTAAAAATTTTTTTCCCTCAAAATTTTTATTGTATTTCTTTAAATTTTGACAAATTTCTAAAATATCTGAATTTAAATAATATTTTTCATTCATATGATTTCAACATTTGGTAAAGGAATTATAAATTTTGATTTTAAACCTTTTTTTTTCCATTTTTCAACTATTGCATCTTTTAAATGCCATGCTAACAATAAAACATAGTCTGGTTGTTGTTTAAAAAGAATACTATCTTCGACAATTTTTATATCTGTACCAGGAACAAATTTATCTAATTTAAGCGAAGTGGGTTGTTCAGCAATATAATCTAAATCTTTTTGATTTAATTCACAATAATTCAATAAAACCACTGCTCTAGCTGGGCAAGATTTTGCAACAATATATTTTCCCTCTTTTTTAAGATTGTTAATCGTTTGAATTAATTTTTTTTTGGAGTCTTTAATTTTATTTTTGAAAATCTCATAGGTTTGCTCAGAATTTTCAACTATATTTTTTTTTTCTATATCAATTAATTCGATAAGTCTTTTGGTTTTTTTCTTATTTTTTGATACTAGACATCTAATACTTCCCCCATACCTAGGAACTTTTTGAGCGTCATTAAGATATAAATTATATTGTTCAAATAACTTTTCTAAAGATATTAATGAATATGTTCTTAAGTGCTCATGGTAAAAAGTATCATATTGAACATTTTCCAAAATATTCATTATGTAATGGTTTTCGAAACAGAAATAACCATTATCATCTAATAATTCAACTATACCATCCATAACATCACCTAAAGTTGACATATGAGCAAAAACATTTGTACTAGTAATTAGTTTTGCTTTTTTGAACTCCTTTGCAATTTTTTTTGCTGAATCAAGATTAAAAAAAGATTGTAATGTCTTTACACCATTGCTATTAGCTAGTTTTGCTATATTGGTTGGTTCTACACCAATAATATTTAAATTCATTAATTTAAAAGATTTTAAAAGACTTCCATCATTACTTCCAATATCAACTACAAGATCTTCTTTATTTAATTGTAGCTTTTCATTTAAGTATTTTGCAAGTTCTTTTTGCTCATTACTTACAGTGGGTGTGATTCCAGGTAGATATGGATAATCAGGATGATAAACTTTTTCTTGATCAACAATATAGTCGATTTGAAGTAAAGTGCATTCGTTACATCTTACTACATTAATAGGGTATGATTGATATTGGTTAATTTTTTCATAACTATCTATGAGGGTATTTGCTAAAGGTTGGTTTCCTAAACTAATAACGTGTGTTAAATTTTTTGAAAAACAAATCTGACAATGAGATATTTTTCCAGGTTTAATGTTATGTTTATTCATAAAAGATTTATATTTTAGCGATTTCTTTTTCTGAATTTAAACAATAATTCAAATTAGAAAATTTTTTTTTTTTTTGAAAATTTTTTAACATTTTATAAATTTGAATAGATCTTCCATCTTTAAAATCTTTGTTTGTTTTATCTTTTACTATTGTGTATTTATTGTTTTTAAAAATTTTTAGCGTAAAGTTTTTAGTCCAATCTTTTGATTTTGTATATAAAATAATATGTCCAAGTTCAAAATTTATTTTTATCCAATGTTTTTGATTACCTCTTTTTTTAGTATTGATTTGAATTAAACCATTAACATCTTTTTTGTTATTTACTTCACATTTTATATAGTTTTTAAAAGTTAAATTTTTAATTTTGATTTTTTTTATAAATGATTTTTTTAAATACATCTTACCAAAGAAAAATTGACAATATGAGAATACGTGAGTTAAAAAAATATTTTTGATTCCGCCTCCATCTTTTTCCTTTGTTTTCCAAGTGATAAGTTTTTTGTTTAAGTCTTGACTAACAAAATCCCAAAAAATATCAAATTTTTTTACTTTTCCTAAAGATTTGTTTTTAATAATTTCTTTTACTTTAATAAATAAATCATGATTTATATAGGTTAAATTAATATCAATTTTAATTTTCTTTTTTTTAATCTGATCAAAAATCTTTTTTGAATTTGAGTAATTGTTTGAAATAGGTTTCTCAATAATTATATCTTTTTTATAATATAAATTGTGTTTTAAAATTTTAAGTTGTAACTTAGGCGGGACTGCTAAAATGATCAAATCAATTTTATCTAAAAATACTTTTCTCCAATTGTTCTCAATTTTAAAATTATTCTCAAATTTTTTTTTTTGGTTTCTTCTACATAGAATTTTAAGATTGAATTTTTTAATTTTTTTGATTGCTGGAAAATAACCTTTTAACGCAAAATTAGCCCCAACTAGTGCAATATTCGTCATTTTAAATCATCAAATTTTATTAATTTTTCCGAATTTATATCGAAAACCAATAAATCATTAAGATTATCTTTTATTTCAGAAAAAGAATGAGTCTTTTTATATCCTTTTTTAAAAATATTAAACTTTGCATTAGTATATTTATCTAAATAATTTATATCGGGGATTTCTAATTCAATCTTATTGATGTAGTCTTCGTTTATAAAAAAAGCATTACAGTTTAGTCTGTTTGTGCCTATAAAAATGTAACCCTTTTTTTTCATTAATTGAATAATTGCTTTTAGAGATGCACCCCAACAAAAACCTGTATGATGATATTGAAATCTGTCAAATTTTTTTATGTAAGGGGTGGTAATTTCATATTTTTCTCCAAAAAAAGGATTATACTCTGCTACAAAAATTTTTGATATTTTATGTGGTAAAGATTTAAGAACCCAATAATCAATACCATCTATATCAAGTGAAAACAGATCTAAATTTTTATCAAAAGAATACTTAGATAATAATTCAATTATATTTTCAGCATCAATATAATCATTATGAATAATTATTTTATTTTTCCAAACCCTTAGAAATGAATTTATTTTCTGTTCTAAGTTAGGAGTAGGGTCAATTAATAATCCTTCACACTTCTTTGTTTCAAAAATGTAACGGGTGTTTGATTCAGAATAATCTTGAGTGCCAATTTCTACAAACTTAACATTTTCGATGTTTAGAGATTTCAAAAAAAATTGAATTATACCATCCTCATAGTCTTGAGAAAAAACTTTAAAATGGGTTTCATTTAAATTATTTATTTTTTTCAAGTTCGTTTCTAAAAATCTTTCAAACAATTGTCCTTTTTGTATTTTGATATCATCAAACTTTCTTAAAAAAAGTCTATCAATAATTTTTCTGATTAATTTCTTTAGCATTATAAATATTAAAAAAAACTTTAAAAAATTTCTTTATTAAATTATTTATTAAAATGATTAAAACTATAAAAAAGTTTTGTCCATTATTAAATCTAATTTTACACTCTTCAAAAAGGCCATTTAAGAAACCAAATTTACTTGAGAAACCCCCAGAAGATACTATTCCAATTATTTGATTTTTTTCAGTAGATGATCCAATTAGTTTTTTTTTAATAAACAATTTATAATAAATATCATAATCTGCTGAACATTTATATTTGGTATCGAAATTACCCAATAGACTGTAAAACTTCTTTTTTAAAAAAAAACCAGTTGAATGAGAAGTTGCAAAATCAAAATTGTAATGTAACTTTTTAACATTAAAACCATATTTTAGAATTGTATCATTAACATAATGTCTTCTTACTGTTCCAAATACAAAATCATTATTAGAATTTACAAATTTTTTATGAACAATTTTTAGTGCATTTTTTGTAATTATATCACCCGAGTTTACAAAAAGAATTACCTTACCTTTGCAAATTTTCAAACCTTTATTCATTGCGAAGTAAATTCCATCATCTTTTTCAGATATTAAAAAATCTATTTTTTTATTATGTAAAATTTTTTTTAATGTATTATCAGTTGATTTCCCGTCAATCACTATGTGTTCAAAATCTTTAAATGATTGATTATGTACACTTTTGATGGTTTTTATAATATTTTGCTCATCATTTTTAACCACAGTAATTATCGAAAAAAAGGGTTTTTTTTTTGTAAATTTTTTTTTTGCCAAATTTTTCATTTTTTGAAATTAATTACTACCAATTGCTCCTTAAATATATAGATATATTAGATTTAAAATGTTTAATAACTTTATTTTCGCCATCATTCAAAATTAATAAATTACATAAAATTAAACTTTATGAAGATTGGAATATACTTTGAAACCTCAGAAAATACAGGTGGAGCTCATCATCAAAATATAAGATTATTAGAATTATTTAATGAGTCTTTATCAAATAAATATGAGATAGTTTATATTGTCTCGAATGAAAATCAAAAAAGAATAATCGAGAATAAAAATTCAAAAGCATTACTTTTTAAAAAAAATATATTTTTTAAGATTGAACAATTTTTTTTAAGATTTCCTTTTTTTAAAGAAATTTATAAAAAATTATCTTTTACAAATAAATTTGAAAAATTTTTAATGCTAAAAAAGATAGATTTATTATTTTTTAACGCCCCATATGAAATATCATTATTGGTCACAAAGATAAATTTTGTTATTTTCTTATTATCGATGCAACATAGGACTCATGGTTTTTTTCCAGAATATAGAAGAGGTCATGATAATGAAATAAGAGACGACATTATAAATAACTCAATTAAAAAATCTTTTAAAATTTTTGTAGGTGCAGAAAAAGATAAAAATTTATTAATTAAGTTTTTTAATGCTGACGAAAATAAAATTATAATACAACCTTATACTTTTACCTTACCTAATTTGTATAAAGGAAATTTAAATTATGATTACAAAAAATTATTTAATGATTTAGCTCTCCCACAAGAAAAAAAAATATTTATTTATCCTGCTCAATTTTGGGCTCACAAAAATCACAAATATATAATTGATATCTGTACTAATTTAAAAAAAGATAATAAAGATGATATTTGTTTTGTATTTTGTGGCTACGATAATGGAAATTTAAATTATATTAAAAAACTTATCAATGAAAACAATTTAAATGATTATGTAAAAATTTTTAACTATTTAGATAACTTTCAACTCATATCTTTATATCTAAATTGCCATGGAGTCATAATGCCATCTTATGTGGGCCATACTACGATACCGATGTATGAAGCATTTTTTTTTCAAAAAAATATCTTTTATACAAAAGGCTTGTCTGATAATAGTGTAAAGGAGCATCTTACTGAAATAGACATCGATAATACAGAGTCTTTTTTGGAAAATTTACAAAGAATTGAAAAAGATAAAAAACAAAACGAAATTAAATTAAAAAATGCTTATAAATTTTATCATGAACATTGCGATGAAGAAAAGGTTATTAACAATTTTCAAAAAGTATTTGCTGAATATAAAAAGATAAGAGAACTATGGGATTGATTTTAAAATTTATAGAAGAATATTTTCATGAGTAGTTTTTTTGATCCAGATATACTAAAACAAATAAAACAGTATGAAACAGGTGTTAATGTAATTGAGAATTTTGTTAGTCAAGATGAATGTGCTGAACTTTTAAATTATTTTAGAAATTTAAAAAATAAATCAGTTGGTAAAAGTCAATCTGTTGAAAGAGAGGAAAGTACAAAGATTTTTTTTAATTTTGAACAATCAAAAAAATTATTAAATTTGAGAAAAAAAATTGAGGAACAAGTTGGTCAATTTTTTGTAAATGATTTTCAGCCTCATGTTATTACATCCAGATATCCTCTAAGACTTCATGCTGATACTGGTAAAAATCCTAAAGATATTATTTTTAAAAATATTATTATTCCATTAGAAATAGTTTATTCAGAAGATGCTAGAGAAAAAAAACCTCCACACACGATTATATTTAAGAATAAATGGTATGATCAATCTGCCTTATTCACCCAAAATATCGGAAATGATTATGATTTTATCATAAAAGATAAAAGTGGTAAATTCGTAGATATTCTCGACATAAATGATTTTTATCAAAAAATTTATAATCTTAATAATCAGGATGTCAGTTATAAAAATAACAATTTTTTTGTAGATGAAAAATTTAAGAAATATATTGAAAATCTCACAAAAAGTAAAAGATACAATATTAGAACCAACAAACATATGATCAATGATAAACAATTCGATTTAAATGACTATGAAAAGTATATGTCCCATCAACCTTTTGAGGATTGCAAAAGTCTTGAAATAGATAAAGCTGTAGAATGGAAAATAGGTTCTTTAATCCATTGGGATCGCTCAAGAATCCATTCATCAGATAATTTTTTGGTGAATAATGTTTTGAACAAAACTCCTTTGGCGATGTTCACATCAAAAACGAAATTTTAAATTATGTCAAATTATGACTATAAAATAAAAGTTTTTTTAGAGGATCAAATTCAACAAATATCTCAACCAAATATATTAGAATTTGGTGTAAGAGAAGGAAGATCAACAAAAATTTTTTTAGATCTTTGTAAAAAAAAAGGGGGCCACCTTTTTTCTATCGATGTTGATGATTATTCAAATTTATTTAAGGATCAAAATTGGACTTTTTTGAAAACCAGAGATGATAACTTTGAATTTCTTCAAGAAAAATTGCCAAAAAAATTTGATATAATTTATCTAGATTCCATCCATGAAGCAGATCATGTTCAAAAAATTTTTTATCATTATTATAAGTTTTTGAAAATTGGTGGACAATTTTATATCGATGACATTAGTTGGCTTCCATATTTAAAATCAAATTATAGAGATAATTTCTATTGTGAAATCAATAATAAAGAAACTTTTGAAAGATTGATGAAAATTTACAACAATAATTTTGATAATTTTGATATATATTTTACTTTTATATCATCAGGCATGTGCAGGATAGTCAAAAAACAAAATCAAATAAACCAACCAAAAAAGATTATTTCAAGGGAAAAAAGTTTTAAAAATATGTTTAGAAAGATAATTAAAAAGTAAATTTTTTTTGAAATGAAAAGAATAACTAGTATTGGTTTAACAGGATCAACAGGAAGTCTTGGAAAAGTGGTTCTAAAAAATTTTAGATTGAAAAAAATTAACACTTTCAAAGATGACATAACTAATAGAAAAAAAGTCTTTAATTGGATTAAAAAAAATGATTTTGATGCAATTATTCATTTAGCAGCAATAGTACCGATTAAAACTGTCAATAAGAATAGGACAAAAGCAAAAAATGTGAATTTTTATGGTACTAAAAATATTGTAGATGCTTGCGTAAAAAGTAATATCAATTGGTTTTTTTTTTCTTCAACATCGCATGTTTATAACTCATCTAAAAAGAAAATTACTGAAAATTTCGCTACTAAACCCATCTCATTTTATGGAAGCACAAAATTACAAGCTGAAAAATATATCACTAAAAAATTTAACAAAAAAAATATTTCTTATTGCATTGGTAGGATATTCAGCACAACAAATAAAGATCAAAAAAAAGGTTACTTGATTCCTGACTTAAAAAAAAGAATTAGAAAATCAAAAAAAAAATTAGTATTAAAAAATTTAAATCATTATAGAGATTTCATTTCGATGACTAACATATCAAAAATAATCTTTTTTTTGCTTCAAAAGAGATACAAAGGAATAATTAATATAGCTAGCGGCAATCCTATTCACCTTAAAGATATAGCTCTAACAATTCTTAGGGAATATAATAAAAAAAATTATAAGTTTATCGACAACAATACAGCAACATCTTTAGTTGGTAATATTTCAAAACTAAAAAAAATTACTAATTTCAGAATTAATGACTCAATAAAAAGATTAATTTTTTAATTATTAATTATGATAAGTATTTTAATTACAAATTATAACAAGTCTCAATTTTTAGACAAAACTATTAAATCTCTAAAGTTAAATAATTTTAAAAATTATGAAATAATCTTATTTGATGATGCATCTACTGACAATTCTTTAAACATATTAAAGAAATTTAATAATGTTAAGTTAATTAAAAACAAAAAAAAAAAATATAAATCCTCCGCTTTGAATCAAATTAATGGAATTTTAGAATGTTTTAAAAAATCAAGAGGAAATTTTATTTGTTTGTTGGATGGTGATGATTTTTTTTCAAAAAATAAATTGTCCTTGATACACAAAACTTTAAGTAATAATAATTTTGATTGTGTTTTTAACTTACCAAAAATAGCTAAAGGAAAATTTAGATTTGATAACAAAATTCATAAAAATTACTCTATTTGGCCAACTATCATACCAACAAGTTGTATTTCTTTTAAAAGAAGTTTTTTTAGAAAATTTTTGAATTTAATTGAGAAAAATAAATATGAAAATTTAGAAATTGATGCAAGACTTACAATATTTTCAAAATTTTATTTAAATCAATTTAATTTGATACCAAAAAATCTTACTTTTTATATGATTGACCCTAATGGAATCACATCAGAAATAAAAAAATTTTCAATTAGATGGTGGATTAGAAGATATGAAGCTTTTAAGTACTTACAGTTTATTTTAAAAAAAAGAAAAAAACCCTTTAAAACAAGTTTAGATTATTATCTAACTTGTTTTATTTTTTGGTCTCATAAATATTTGATTTAAATGATGTATTTATATTTTTTTTTTATCTCATTTTCTCTTGTTGGTTATGGGTTTTTAGTTGGTAAATTATTGAATATAAAAAGTTCCTCTATTGGTATTTATGGGATATTAGGAATTACTTTTTCTTGTATATTTTCATTTCTTACTTCACTTTTTTTTATTCATAGCGTATTTTTTAATTTATTTTTTTGGATTGTAGGATTAACGTTTGTTTTCATTTTTTCAAAAAAAATAGAAAATCTCAAAAGTGAAATTATTTCATTTTTTATCGTTTTTTTTATACTAACTATTTTTATTACAGTGGGAAAAAATCATGATGATTTTCCTTATTATCATTTTCCATATACTGTCTTTTTAACAGAATTTTCTCATCCCATAGGTTTTGGTCAATTTAATAATGGTTTTAGAAGTCCATCATCAATTTTCTTTTTAAGTTCGATGTTTTATCTTCCAGTAATTGGAGTGTATTTATTTCATATTTCTTCAGCATTAATTTTAGGCTTTTCAAATTTAGTTTTAATTAATTTTATTTTTAACAAAAAATATTTTAATGAGAGCAGTTATATAAATTTTTTAAGTTTAGTTTCTTTTGTTTTTATCAATATTTTTTTTTATAGATTAGCAGAGCACGGGACAGATCGATCTGGAATGATTTTGACAATACTATGTTTGATTTTATTTATTTATTTAATCAATTGTAAACAGAATTACGAAAATTTAGATTTAATGAAATTTTTAATTATAGTCATTTGTTTTGTATCAACTATTAAACCATTTTATTTAATTAATTTACCTATATTATTTTTATTCTTATTCTATCGAAATACAGTAAATTTTTTTCTTAAATTGTTTTTTTCTAAAACATTTTTTTATTGTATTTTATTATTGATATTTACAATTTTTTTTACTTTTATTAATTCTGGTTGTTTAGTTTATCCTGCAACTTTTTTATGTTTTGAAAATTTTTCATGGTCATTTAAAGATCACGAAATTAACCAGGTAAACATCTGGTTTGAACTTTGGTCAAAAGGAGGTGCCAATCCAAATTATATAGTTGAAAATAGATTAGATTATATTGCTAATTTTAATTGGTTGACTAACTGGGTAGAAATATATTTTTTCAATAAAGTAAGTGATTATCTTGCAGGATTGTTTGTTATGATCTTTATCATATTTTTATCTTTTTACACAAAACAGAAAAATGAAGTTTATGAAGTGAAGTTTATTTTAGTATACTTTTTCATTTTTTTATTATTTTGTGAATGGTTTTTAAACCATCCATCATTGAGATATGGAGGTTACCATTTAATTGCATTGATGGCATTTATACCTTTGAGCATTTATTTGTCTAAATTTAAATTTATTTTCCAAGATTTTGTAAAAAGAGCTTTTTTAATAGTCACAGTGACGTTATTAATTTTTATTTTGAGAAATGGAATAAGGCTGAACGATGAATTTGTTAAATATGATTATAATCCATTAATTAATACAAATTACAAATTTATTGGTGGAGATAAAAATTTTCATTTGAGATATAATAAAAAGTTTAAAAAGTTTAAAACCGAGTATCCATGGTTTAATTTTTTAGGAAAAAAAATTTATATTACAACTCTGAATAATTAAAATGAAGAAAGTTTTTTATTGGTCTCCTTGTTTAGAAAAAGTGGGAACTTACAAATCAACAATAAATTCAGCTTTGTCACTAGGCAAGTATTCGAGTAAAAATATAAATGTAAATGTAATTAATGTTTGCGGAGAATGGAACAAAGAAAAGGAATTATTCAAAAAAAATAATGTTGAATTAATTAATTTAGGAATTGATATATTCAAATATTTACCTAAATCAGGTTTTATTAAAAGTAGAATTTCTTACTTTGTAATTGCTGTTTTGAGTTTTTTCCCCCTAATAAAATTGCTTATCAAAAAAAAACCTGATTTTCTAGTATCTCACTTATTAACATCAATCCCATTTTTAATATTTATTTTTTTTAAATTTAAAACAAAACTTATATTAAGAATTTCTGGCTATCCAAAGCTTACATTTGTCAGAAAAAATATTTGGAAACTATGTTCTAAAAAAATTTTTAGAGTAACTTTTCCCTCTAATGAACTATTAAATCAATTGTCTGACAACAGTCTTTTTTCAAAAGAAAAATTAATTTTTTTACCAGATCCAATAATAAATATTAATGAATATATAAATAAAAAAAAAAATTCTAAAATTGAGAAGATTAATTTTCATAAAAAAAATTTTTTTATTTCTGCTGGGAGACTTACAAAACAAAAAAACTTTTCCTATTTGATAAAAGAATTTAAAAAATTTTCTAAAAAGAATGTGGATTTTGATCTACTAATTTTTGGAAAAGGAGAAGAGCACAACCACTTAAATGATCTAATTAATACACTTAACCTTTCAGATAGAGTTTTTTTAATGGGATATAATGAAAATTTATATGAATACATGAAAAAATCTGAAGCATTTATCCTATCATCTTTATGGGAAGATCCTGGATTTGTATTAATCGAAGCAGCATTTAACAACTCATTTGTAATTTCAAGTGATTGTAAAAATGGTCCTAAAGAGTTCCTTCAGAATGGAAAAGCAGGGATACTTTTTGAAAGTAACAAAGATAATGCGTTATTTGATGCTTTGACAAATTACATTTCTCAAAAATCCAATTTTAAAGCTAAAAAAATTTTAGCAAAAAAGAACTGTTTGAAATACTCCTTGTTTAGACATCATAAAATTATTAAAAATATTTTTTTTAACTAAAGAAATTGAATTACCTCAGAATAATATCTTTTCAAATTATAACGAAAATCGTATTTTTTTAAATTTTTAAACGTAGCTAAAATTCTTTGTTTGAATTTTTTTTTATTATTATGATAAAGTATTATTTTTTTTGACAAATCTTTGTAATTACTAATTTTAAAAAAAAGTCCGCCCTTTCCATTTAATAATATCTCCTTAGGACCAGTAGGGCATTTAGTTGAAATTATAAATTTTTTTAGAGCGGCAGCCTCCAAAAGAACGTTAGGCAATCCTTCAAATCTAGATGAAAGAATAAAGACATCAGATTGGTGCAATATTTTATACGGATTTGAAATTTTATCTTTAATTTTAACAAATTTAGAAAGATTATTTTTTTTGACGTATTCAAATAATTCATTTTTTTTTTCTCCATAACCAATAATAATCAACCTAATTTTTAATTTTTTTTTCAAAATATTAATTGCTTTAAGAATTGTAATTTGGTCCTTTTGATCAGTAAATCTTCCTATATTAATTAATTTAAGCAAGTTTTTTTTTTTAAAAAATAATTCTTTTTTCCCTTTATTTAACTTACTTTTAATAATTGACACATCTAATGGATTATAAATACATTTTGTTTTCAGATTTAATTCTCTTTGCATTTGATTTTTAAACTCAAAACTATTTACTATTATTTTATCAGCTTTAGATATTATTAGTTTGTAAAGAAACTTTTTAAGAAAATTGTGATTCCATCCAGATGGGGATGAATTACTTCTGACGATCACTTTTATATTTAAAATTTTACATACCAGTACGCAATAAATATTTGCCTGAAAAGCAAATACAACAGAATTTTTATTGACCCATAAAAATTTGAATAAAGTATACAAACATAAAAAATAATTTATTCTTATATTAATTTTTTCTGAAGTATTTATAGAGGGAGATAAAAATTTGATATTTTTACTAAAAAATTTTCTTTTATTCAAAGATGCAGTACATACTTTTACATTTGATATTTTTTTACTAAAATAATTTGTGATTAAAAACAAGTTTTTTTCAACACCCCCTCTATCTATAAATGGCATAAAAAATATTAAATTTTTTTTAATTTTTGGCATTAAATTCTGTTTAAATCTAAATTATTGATTCTTTCTTTGTACTTTTTTATCAAAGTGATAAATAAAGCATAGTTAACCATGAATCAATCGTTAAGCGAAAAAATTAATTTAACTACAAAAATTAATTACTTTTTAATTTTAATACTACCAATATCTTTACTTATTGGATCAGCAATAAGTAATGCAGTTGTATTGATTATTAGTTTACTATTCATATTTGACCTTCATCAAAGAAAAAATTTAGTTTTTTTTCATGATTTTAATTTTTATTTTCTTATCTTTATCTACATCTATTTGATTTTAAATTCAGTCTTTATTGCTAAAAACGAGGATAGTATCGTGAGAGCTTTGGGATTTATTAGATTTATTTTTCTCTCTTACGCAATTTTTTTTTATTTTAGTTTTTTTAAAAAAAAAATTATTAAGTTTTGGTTTTTTATTTTTTTAATAGTAAGTATAGATATTTTAATAGAGTATATTTTTGGAAAAAATATTTTTGGTTATACATCTGACTATCCGGGTAGAATTGCAAGTTTTACTGGTGATGAACTTAAAATAGGTGGTTTTTATTTTGGATTCATACTTATAGCCCTAACATTTCTTTCTAATAAAGATAGAAAATTACAAATTTTCTTATCTCTTATATTTTTTGTAATAGCATTAATAATTGGTGAAAGATCTAATTTTTTAAAAATTTTTATAATGTATAGTTTATTTTTTCTATTTTTTTTTAATATATCTTTTTTAAAAAAAATTTTGATTTTAATATTTTTATCTTTTTTATCTTTTGTAATAATATTAAAATCTCCTGCTTTAAGCAGTAAATTTTATAATCACATTTTTGAGGATTATTATGTGATGTTAAAAAAAGGTGAGAGCTTTGATAGAGATAAAATTATAAGGAGTAATCAACATTTTGCCCATTATTACACTGCAATATTAATTTTCGACGAAAATAAAATTTTTGGTTCAGGAATAAAAACTTTTAGAATTGAAAGTTTTAAAGAGAAATATAATTCAATTGATAAGTTCTATGGACAGTCTACTCATCCACATCAAATACATCTTGAGTTTTTGTCCGAACTTGGAATTGTAGGATATATTTTGATTATTTCAAATTTTGTTTACATATTGAGAAAAAATATTTTTCATAAAAAAGATTTTCTTATCAAAAGTGGAATTTTATTTTTGATAGCATCTTTAGTCCCGGTTTTACCTTCTGGAAGCTTTTTTACAAGTTATGGAGCTGCAATTTTTTGGATTAATTATTCTTTTTTAATTAAAAAAAATAGATTAGAAACGGCTAGTTAATTTTGGATTAATTAATTATAGAATATTTTTAAAATGACTAAATTGACCCTTCTTATTCCTGCTAATAAAGAAGCCGAGTCTTTACCAATTTTTTTAAAAGAATTAGAAAAGTATAAATATAGAAAACTTGTTGTTTTACAAAGTGAGGATAAAGAAACAATCGAGTCGATTTCTGATTTTCATGACATTAAAATATGTGTTCAAGAGGAGAGAGGTTATGGAAGTGCATTAATTGAGGGTATTAAAAAAATTGACACTGAATTTTTTTGTATAATAAATGCCGATGGATCTATGCATCCTAAATATTTGGAAGAAATGCTAAATCTTTGCAAAAATCAAGATTTAGTTTTTGCTTCTAGATATTTGGAAGGAGGTGGCAGCGATGATGATGATTTTATTACTTTTATAGGTAACAAAATATTTTCTTTACTAGGAAATATTTTTTTTAGATTAAATTTATCTGATATTCTCTATACTTATATATTAGGAAAAACATCTTCTGCTAAAAATTTAGATTTAAAATATAATGATTTCAGAATCTGCGTTGAAATTCCTATATTAGCAAAATCTAAAAATTATAAATTTGTTTCCACACCAAGTATGGAAAGAAAAAGAATTGGTGGAAAAAAAAAGGTAAATGCTTTTAAGGATGGTTTTTTGATACTGACAGCTATGTTTGGTTTATTTTTTAAAAGATAATATTATTAGAGACTTATTGGGAATGGATGAAATTTAATAAAAAAAATTTAATATATTTTGTTTTTTCATTTTCTTTATTTCTGGGTTTCCTTGTTGGAGAAAATTCTAGTGGAGGTGCGAAAATTGATTATGAGTATTTATTTCCATTTATTGAAAATTTTAGATTTAGTTTTTTAAATGCGATAGATCTTTTTGCAAAAGACTCAGGTACCTTAATTCATTCACCAGTATTTTATATTTTAGTAGGTAAAGCCAAGAATCTTTTTTTAAATATTAACTACTTAAAAATTTTATATATTATAATTAGTTGTTCATTACCCTATATTTTCTATTTAGTCTTAAAAGAAAGATACAGATATAACATTGATTTTTGCTTTTATTTTTCATTAATAATTTTTTTTTCACCTTATTTTAGATCATCAGCTATCTGGTTATTAGGTGATAATTTAAGTTTAATATTTTTTTGTTTATCCATTTATTTCATCAATAAAAAAACAGAAACAATTGAAAATTTTAAAAAATATTTTTTAAGTTTATTTTTCTTAGGCCTTTGTTGTTATATTCGATATTACTATTTTGTTTTTGCAATTTATTACTTCTATATTTTTTATAAAAATCTAGATATAAAAAAATTTTATTATTTGTTATTAATTGCTTTAATTTTATCTACACCTGCCTTAATTTATTTTTTTTATATAATAAAAAACTATGATTTTATGAATAGGATAACCGAACATGGGAATCTTAATTTAATAAGTAATAGTTTGATAATACTGTCAATTATTCTATTTTATTTAATACCTTTTTTAATCTTATGCTCAAATCAATTCATAACCTATATAAAACAAAATACGAAATTAATTATTTTTTTATTTTTTCTTTTTTTATCTATTTTTTATATTGATTATTTTTTAAAGATTGGACTAATTTATTTTTCTGAATTAGGTGGGGGGATATTTATGAAAATTGCAATATTATCTTCGATTGACCCTTCTATTTTGTTAACTTTATTCTCATTTTTTTCAATAATAGTCATAGATTTCTTTTTTGATGGTAATAGGATTAAGAACTATATTCTGCTTATAATATTATTGCTTTCTTTTCCAATTTTTACACTTTATCAAAAATATTTTGATCCACTTTTGTTACTGTTCTTTTTTGGATTAATTAATTCAAAACAGATAGAAAAAATTTTTTTATTTAACATCAAAAAACTAAGTATAATTTATACGTATTTTTTTTCTTTTTACCTATTTTCTATTTTTTATTATTTATAAAAATTATCTTGATAAAATAATCGGTTTTCAAAAAAGAATTTTTTATTAATTTTTCTTATCTCATGAGAAAATTTCTTAAAATCTTTACTGTAAAAGTTTTTAATATCATTTATTTGTATGATTGAGTTTTTATATAAATTTGGTTTACACTTGTATTTTATATTTAATTTTAAAAATTTTTGGTAAAATTCATAAAAATTTTTATCAATTATAAAGTGAAGTGTTAAACCAAGACCTTTTCCATTAAATTGTAAGTACTCTCCTTTACCATCAAAAATTTTAAGATGGCCAAGAGTAATAATGGGTGAATATTTATTATAAAGTTTTTGAAAGTTTTTAAAAAAAAGTTTTACATTTTTATGTGGAATTATTACTTGATTCTCCATAAATTTTTTTGACATGAGATTGAAATAAATAAGTCTAGAGTTTGAGGGAAAAAAAGCTTCATTAATATGAATTAGCTTTTGATTAGTAGTATATTCTTTAATTAATAAAAGTTTTTCAAGTAATTTTCTAAAAAAAGAAATCCTTAAAAATCCAAGCCTAAAACTTTTTATATTACTAACATCTAATGATTTAAAATTATAATTTGATTTCGTAAAATTTCCTGAGGATATTCTAGAAATAATAAATTCATTTTTGCCAAATTTAAAAAAAAGATTATTTTGATTATATATATGATTATTCTTTTTTAAAAAATTATAAACATCGTTGAAATTATCAAATTTTTTATTATCACTGATACTTATGTATGAACTTTTTAACTTAAAAACTTGAAGTTTAGCTTTAATAATTACCCCTGTTAAACCCATACCACCTATTGTCAAATTAAATAATTTGGAATTTTTTCTCTTTGAAAGCACTTTGGTGCCAAAATTTGGATTATATAAAACTATCTCTTTAACATAATCTCTCATCACACCGAATTTAGGACTTATTCCATGTGTACAATTAGCTATACATGCACCAATAGTAACCATAGGATATGATGGAAAACTTGGAAAAAAAAATTTTTTTTTGAGTAAAAAATTATGAACTTTAAAAGCTTCCATGTTACCAGAAACTTCTATTATTCTTTTATTTTTTCTTAATTTAATTTTTTTTTCAATCTCTAAGTCAATTAATGTAGAACCTTTTTTAAAAGGCAATGAGGATATTGAGTTTCCTTTTCCAATAATTGATATTCTTTTATAGTTTATATTTTCTATATTTTTAACTTTAAAGTATTTTAAGCTCTCTTTAAATAAACCATCGATACTTTGAAAAATTTTATTTTCCATCTGCACAATCTTTAATAGTTTTTGCAATGCGTTCTATTTGTTTTTTATTTAAAAAAGAATTATTTTGTATTCTAAGAAGAGTTCCATCATAATTTTTGGTAATTTCAAATTTTGCTTTTTGATTTTCAATATCAAATTTATAGGCAGAACAATCCCAAACATTTTCATCCATAGTATGAATTCCTTGATTAAAAATATTGTTTAAAATTTTTTGAAAATTAGCTTTTATCTTGATAACAAAATATTGGTGATTCCAATTATTTTTTGAATGGTCATTAATGACTTCAATATTTTTTGAATTTGATAAAATTTGCTGAAGATATTGAGAATTTTTTCTTCTGACATATGTCATCTCTTCACATCTTTCAATTTGACTCAAGCCAATTGCAATTTGATATTTACTTAAATGTGGTCTTTCTTTAGGATCAAATAGGTTTTTTTTCATTCCCATACCTGAATAAAGAATTTTCCGATAGATTCTAGGATTATATTTTTTTAGAAAAAAAAATACTTTATCTGAAAGTATTGAGTAAATTTTTGGGTATGAATTTAATATAAAGATGAATACTTTTAAAAAAAGTTTGAATTTTTCAAAAAAATTATTTGATAAATTATTTTCTAACCACTGATTTGTATTTTTGTGTAGTTCTTGGTTGCTAGTAACCAGAATACCGCCACTTAGGGTTGTTGGGATTTTTAGTAAACTTGTTGAGATAATACCTGCTTCTCCAAAATTTCCAGTTTCAATACCATTAAAAGAAGAGTCAAAAGACTGAGCGCAATCCTCAATAAGAATAATATTTTTTTTTTCACAAAAATTTTTTATTTTTTCTATTTCACAAGGATTTCCAAAAAGATGAGTTACAATCATTCCCTTACAATCTTCATCGATTTCAGCAAAATTTTCATAATTTATATTTAGATCTTTATCAGAAACATCAATCAATTTTATTCTCATTCCTAATTGTTTTGCAATTTTAATGTATAAAGGAAAGCTCATTGATGAAAAAATTATTAAATCATTGGGTTTGAACAAATATTTAATTGTGAGATAAAAACCCAATCTTCCAGAGGGCAACAAGGAAATAAATTTATTTGGATATCTTAGTGATAACTTTTCTTTTAATTTATCTTCAAGCTTTTTTTTATTAAAAGGAAATATTATATTCTTAATAATTAAAAAAAAATCTTTAGTTTTTAAATCTATTGAAAAAAAAGGTATTGCCATAATTTAATATTATTCATACTAAATACACTAATTAATTTTCCAGTAAACACAGAAGTACAAATAATGTAAGATTTTATATTTATTTAAAAGAACAGCTTTTTTTTTATTTATGTAAAAATAAGCTAATTTCTTATTATAAGTTTTTGTAAAAATTTTTTTGAATTTTTTTTCTTTTGCAGTTTTTTCAGCTATCTTAAGTAATTTTTTTCCTATTCCTTGAGATTTAAACCTATTAGAAACTGCAAAATAATCTATTTCACAACTCTGTTTAGGAATTATATTTGGTTTTAAAAGTTGGTAGGTTAATCTTAAAATTAGCATTGGATTTAATATTGAGTTGATTAAGAATCTTAATATTGATGAAAGATCTATTATTTTTTTTATATTAAAAAATCCAAACCTTAAAATTATAAAGCCCACAATAGATTTATTTGATAAAGCAACTATAATTCTGCATTTATTTTCTTCAATCAGCCCTAAGATATATTTTTTTTCAATATCATATCCAAAAAAATGAATTATGTCGTTTGGAAGACTTTTAAGATGAATATCATATAGTTGTTTAATTTTATCTTCAGATACAGAGCTTAAGACTTTAAAACTAAGACTATTTTTTTTATTAATTTTCATTATTTTACAAAACTAATATAATATAATTATCAAATCATATAAGATTATCTAATGTCTTTAGTTAGTGTTTTAATGCCTTATTATAAAAAAAAACCATTTATTGAGAGTTCAATTCAATCAATTCTTAACCAAACCTATCAAAATTTTGAAATAATTATTATTGACGATGAGTTGAGTGATGAAAGCTCAGAGGTATTAAAAAAAATTTCAACTTTAGATAAACGTATAATTATCATCAAAAATAAAAATAACCAAGGAGCAGGAGAGACAAGAAATTTTGGAATTAAAATTGCCTCTGGAGAATATATTGCTTTTTGTGATTGTGATGATTTATGGAAAAAAACAAAGCTAGATCAACAAATAAAATTTATGAAAAATTTAGAAATTGATTTTTGTTTCACAGCATATGAAGTTATTAATGAACAAGAAAGTAAAATTGGTCTTAGACAAGCTCAAAACAAATTAAATTTTGATGATTTGATTAAATCTTGTGATATTGGATTATCTACTGTGATTTTAAAAAAAGATTTGTTTTCTAATCCAAATTATAGATTTGCAAATCTTAAAACTAAGGAAGATTACGTTTTGTGGCTAAAATTAGCAAAGGATGGAATCTTATTAAATGGTCTAGATGAAAACCTTGTAAGCTGGCGAAAAAACAAAAATTCATTATCTTCCTCAGTGACACAAAAAATAATAGATGGTTTTAGAGTATACAATTCATACCTAAAATTTAACATATTTAAATCTATAATCTGTTTATTAATTTTATCAATTAATTCTGTTAGTAGGTGATTAAATGAATTTTTTTATCTATTTAATTTTTTTGACAATATTAATATTTTTTCTAAATTATTTTTTAAAGAAGAATTTTTTTTTAATAAGCGTTACCGGTGATCGCCATCAAAAATTTGCGTCATCAGAGTCAATTCCTTTGTCAGGAGGAATTTTTATATTCTTAGGGTCAATTTATTCTTATAACTATGATTTTTTATATTTTTTTATTTTCTTATTTCTAATTTTAATTTTAGGTTTTTTTTCAGATTTGAAATTGATTAAATCAGCAATTTTGAGATTGATAACACAGATATCTTTAGTAATTCTTTTTGTTGCCATTACTGAGCTTAAAATACAAGATACACGAATTTTTTTACTCGACGAATTTCTTAAAAATATATTTTTTAATTGTTTATTTGTATCTTTCTGTATTTTAATTTTAATTAATGGTTCAAACTTTATTGATGGGTTGAATACTTTAAATATTGGTTATTACCTTCTTATTGGTTTAGTAATTTATTATCTAAAATTACAAGGATTAGAAATTTATCTAAAAAATTTAAGTTTTTTTTTATTATTTATTTTATCAATAATTTTTATCATAAACATTTTCAATAGGATGTTTTTAGGTGATTCTGGCTCATATATATTGGGATTCATTTTTTCAGTTGTCTTGATTGAAACTTACAATTTGAACAATAGTTTATCACCTTTTTTTATAATATTATTATTATGGTATCCTTGTTTTGAGACTCTTTTCTCAATTTTAAGAAAAAATGTTGTTAAAAAATCACCACTGTCACCTGATATTAACCATTTACATCAATTTATATTTTTATTTATAAAAAAAAAGTTCAAATATAACTTATTATATTCAAATATCATTTCAGCTAACATCATAAACTTATACAATGCGATTATCTTTTTAATATCAATTAATTATTTTTCAAATAGCCAAGTACAAATACTTCTTATTTTATTGAATTTAGTCTTATATACAGTTATTTACTTCAAAATTTACTTTTATAAGCTAAAAAATTAATTATGAAAAAAAAAACTGCTTTAATATTTGGTGTTACAGGTCAAGATGGATCTTATTTGTCTGAACTTTTGATAAAAAAAGGTTATTTAGTTCATGGTGTTAAAAGAAGATCGTCTTCTTTAAATACTAATAGAGTTGATCACATCTACCAAGATCCATTTGAAAAAAAAAGAAATTTCTTTTTACACTACGGAGATGTTACCGATGCAATATCTGTATCCTCTTTGATAAAAACTATAAAACCTGATGAAATTTATAATTTAGCAGCACAATCACATGTTGCTGTTTCCTTTGAAGTTCCAGAGTATACAGCGAATGCTGATGCAATTGGAGCCTTAAGAATTTTAGAGGCAATAAAGTTTCATAATTTTGAAAAAAAAACGAAATTTTACCAAGCAGGCACATCAGAAATGTATGGAAAAGTTCAAGAGATGCCTCAAAATGAAAAAACACCTTTCTATCCAAGGAGCCCTTACGGTGTAGCAAAAGTTTATGCTCATTGGATAACAGTTAATTACAGAGAAGCCTATAATATATTTGCATGTAATGGAATTTTATTTAACCACGAAAGTCCAAGAAGGGGTGAAACTTTTGTAACAAAAAAAATTGTTTCTGCATTAACTAAAATAAAATATGGAAAACAAAAAAGATTATATCTTGGAAATGTAAATGCAAAACGAGATTGGGGCCATGCAAAGGATTACGTTGTAGCAATGTGGAAAATGCTTCAAAAAAAAAATCCTTCAGATTATGTGATAGCTACTGGAAAGCAATTTACGGTAAAAGAGTTTGTTAACCTTGTGCTTAAAGAATTAAATATAAAATTCAAATGGAAAGGTAACGGATTTAACTCAAAATGTTATGATGATAATGGAGTCTGTATTGTGGCTTGCAGTAAAGAATATTTCAGACCATTAGAAGTTGACACATTATTAGGTGATGCAAGGAAAGCAAAAAAAGAACTTAAGTGGAAACCAAAAATACAAATTAAGCAACTTGTAAAAGATATGGTAAATGCTGAAATATCTAAATTACAATGATTACTCTGAATTCTAAGATATTTATTGCAGGCCATAAAGGATTAGTTGGTGGAGCAATTTTAAGAACATTAAAAAAAAAAGGATATAAAAATATTTTAACTGTAACTAAAAAAAAGTTAGATTTAACTAACAAAAAAAAAGTCCTTTTATTTTTAAAGAAAAATAAACCTGATTTCATATTTCTTGCAGCAGCAAAAGTTGGTGGAATATATTCCAATCAAAATTATAAGGCAGATTTTATTTATGATAACTTATCAATTCAATTAAATGTAATAGATTCTGCTCATAAGAGTGGTGTTCAAAATTTAATTTTTTTAGGATCGAGTTGTGTTTATCCTAGAGATTGCAAACAACCTATTAAAGAGGAGTATCTATTAAATGGAAAACTTGAAAAAACAAATGATGCTTACGCCATTGCTAAAATAGCTGGTATAAAAATGTGTCAGAGTTACAACGAACAATTTAGAAGAAATTATAGATGTATAATGCCTACAAACACATTTGGTAAAAATGATAATTATGATGAGTTAAACTCACATTTTATACCTGCGCTTATAAAAAAATTACATAAATTAAAAGAATTAAAAAAAGATGAATTGAAATTATGGGGTGATGGTTCTCCAAAAAGAGAGGTAATTTACGTAAACGATTTGGCTGGTGCCTGTGTCTACTTTATGAGAAAAAAAACAAAAGAGGATATTATTAATATTGGGACTGGCAAGGATTATTCAATCAAGGAGTATGCAAAAATTTTATCAAATGTTATACTTCCGAATATAAAAGTAAAAATTAAGTTTGATAAATCAAAACCCAATGGTACTCCAAGAAAAGTACTAGATATTAGTCTTGCAAAACAATATGGATGGAAACCTCAATTTAATCTTAAAGAGTCAATATTAGAGACATATAATTTTTTTTTAGAAGAAAATGCTACTATCAAAAGTAAGAAAAAATAAATTTGAAATTATAGTAATTAGCATCGCTTTTTTGATAAGTGTAATTTGGTCATTATACAATCTTAAAAATTTTGACAACAATAGAGTAAATTTTAAAGGTAACTGGTATAACCAACTTATTTACGCAGATATAGGTCATAATTGGAGTAAGGCGGATGATTTTAGAAACAAACTCCAAAAAGGAGAAAATTTTTTTGAAGCTTTGCCAAACTACGAAAAATATTTTTTACCAGTAATCATTGTAGGTTCTTATTATCATCTTATTAATGAAGAAATTTATGAAAATAAACCTGATGGACAGAAAGTAATTAAAGTTGATAATTACAAATTCGGCCTTTTATTTTTACAAATTATCTTTTTTTACTCTTCAATCATTTTATTTGCTACAAGATCTAAAAAAAAATTAGATCCTTTATATTATAGATTAATAATTTTTTTTTTGTGTTTAGAGCCTAGTATAATACAGTGGCACTCTTCTTTTTGGACAGAAAGCATTTTCTTGTCATTAATGATAATTTTATTTTCTCTTCTAATTCAAAAAGATGGAAAATTTTTTTCAAATTTCGCAGTAGGTATTATCATTGGACTTATGTTTGCACAACGATCTGTAAGCTTTTTGTATATTTTCCCAGTCTTGATTTTTTATTTTTTGAATTTCAAATTAAATATTAAACCATATCTATTTTTAATAATTGGTTACTTTATGATAATTTTGCCAATTGGTTATAATAATTTTAAAAAAACAGATAATTTTCATTTTTTATCTAAAGATCATCAATACTATTCTTTTTATCATTATTTTGCTCATGTAATAAAAGCTGATAATTTAAAGATTACTCAACAAAAAGCTAAAGAAATCCTTGTTAAAGAGGAAGAGAATTGGAAAAAAAATAATAATATTGATATTAAAGTTTTTGATGATTACATAAAAAATATAGATTTTCGAAATAAAATATTTTTAAGTGAAGTATTAGATAACCCAATTTTTTTTACTAAACTTTTAACAAAAAAAATTATTACTATGAGTATCATTCACCCCTTATGGGTACACCAGCATTTTTTTTATGATAAATCTGATCCCGAGTCTTATTTAAACCCTAAAAAATATTATCACAAAAATTTGTATAAGAATGTGATTTATTCCTTATTTTTTTATCCTTTTATAATTTTAGGTCTTTTTATATTTATCAAAAATTTTTTAACGCGAGATGAAAAATCAAATTTTGACTTTTTTTTAATCTTTAATGTTTTTTCTATTCTATATTATCTATCCATTTCAGGACTTTGGGGAAATCCTAAATATTTTGCTCCTTGTATGATTAGTATTATTTTCTTTTTTTGTATTGGATTAAAAAAAGTAATAAATTTTTTTCAAAAAAATAATGAAATTTAAGGGTAATTTTCAAAGATTTATAATCAAGACTAAAATCATAGATATTTACATTGTATAAAATTTGTATATAAATCCTCTGCCGGTGATTATTGCGAGAGTGTTATACCCGATCCCATTCCGAACTCGGAAGTCAAGCCTCTCTGCGCCGATGGTACTTTGTCTTAAGACATGGAAGAGTAGGACATTGCCGGCTTAACTAATATTTATTATGAAAATAAAAAGTTCTCTAAAATCAATTAAGAAAAGAGATTTAAACTCTAAAATGGTAAGAAGAAGAGGAAGAGTTTATATAATAAACAAAACAAACCCAAAATTTAAAGCTAGACAAAAATAATTTTTATGGAAAATGATAACCATAAAAATACTTGGAATAATTTTACTAAATTCGTGTTGTGGGGTACTGTCGCGGTCGTAGTTGTTTTAGTTTTAATGGCAATCTTCTTATTATAAAATAGACTTATGAAAATTGCTTCTCTTCAAGAAAATAAAAATATTGAAAAAAGAGTTGCAATAACTCCAGAAATTACAAAAAAATATATTTCTAATGGTTTCGAAGTATCCATACCTAAAAATTATGGACACCATTTAGGTTTTAACGATGATGAATATAAAAACTTAGGTGCGAAAATTTTTGAAGATGAAAAAGAAATAATTGAAAATGCAGATTTAATTTTACAATTAGGATTACCATCTGATGAAAAGCTTTCTCATTTCAAAGAAAATCAAATTTTAGTTGGAGTTTTGAATCCTTTTAATAATAAAGATAAGATAAATAATTTGATAAAAAAGAATATTAAAAATTTTTCTTTAGAATTATTGCCAAGAATTACTCGAGCTCAATCAATGGATATTTTGTCATCCCAAGCTAATTTGGCAGGATATAAGGCTGTTGTAGAGTCATTTGCAAATTTTGAAAAAGCAATACCAATGATGATGACGGCCGCAGGAACCATACCAGCAGCAAAAGTATTAGTTGTTGGTGCTGGTGTTGCTGGTCTGCAAGCAGTTGCCACAGCTAAAAGAATGGGAGCAATAGTTTTTGCTACTGATGTGAGAATGGCATCGAAAGAACAAGTAGAAAGTCTTGGGGGAAAGTTCTTGACTGTTGAAGGCTCTGAAAATCTTGAAACGGAGGGTGGATATGCGAAAGAAACGTCAGATGATTTTAAAATAAAACAGGAGGTATTACTCTCTGAGACATTAAAAAAAATAGATATAGTAATTTGTACAGCTTTAGTTCCAGGCAAAAAGGCTCCAATTATAATTAAAGATAATATGATAAATAATATGCAGTCAGGTTCTGTGATTTATGATTTAGCTGCTGTGCAAGGTGGTAACACAGCTTTTACAAAAGCAGATGAAACTGTTGATGTAAATGGAGTGAAAATTATGGGTGAGTCGAATATTTTGAATAGATTACCTACTTCTGCGTCAAATCTTTATTCAAAAAATTTATATAATTTCATATTAAATTTATATGATAAAGAGAATAAAAAATTTAATATTAATTTAGAAGATGAAATAATAGAAAAAACATTAGTAAAATAGTTATGGAAATAGATCCTTTTATATTCAGATTAAGTATTTTTATTTTATCAATTTTTATTGGTTATTATGTTGTATGGAGTGTTACTCCATCTTTACATACGCCATTAATGTCTGTAACGAACGCAATTTCATCAGTAATAATTGTAGGTGCAATAATTGCGGCCTTAGCAGGTGATGTGGAAAAAATTTTTGAAACTTCAAATATTTTTGGTTTTTTAGCAATAATATTAGCTGCAGTTAATATTTTTGGAGGTTTTTTAGTGACTCAGAGAATGTTGCAAATGTACAAAAAAAAGAAAAAATAGAAAATGACAGCAAATTTATCAGCATTATTTTATTTAGTTTCGGGAATACTATTTATTCTTGCTCTAAGGGGATTGTCTTCTCCAGAAACTTCTAGACAAGGAAATTATTTTGGTATTGCAGGTATGGCTATTGCAATTATAGTCACCTTTCTTTCGGTAGATAATTTTGGCTCTGGTTTTGTCTATGTATTGATCTTATTATTGATTGGTGGTTGTATTGGTGCTTTCATTGCATTTAAAATTCCAATGACTGCAATGCCTGAACTTGTTGCAGGATTTCATAGTTTAGTCGGATTAGCTGCAGTATTTGTTGCTATTTCAGCTTTTTTAAAACCGGAGGCTTTCAACCTTGGAAATGTAGGAAGCATAAAACTAGCTAGTTTAATTGAAATGTCATTAGGGGCAGCAATTGGTGCAATAACTTTTTCAGGTTCAATCATAGCTTTTTTAAAGTTAAGAGGAATCATGTCTGGAT
This sequence comes from uncultured Pelagibacteraceae bacterium, assembly GCA_902623975.1. Classification (GTDB taxonomy): domain Bacteria; phylum Pseudomonadota; class Alphaproteobacteria; order Pelagibacterales; family Pelagibacteraceae; genus Pelagibacter. Next base: position 85,967 of record CACNVR010000001.1, on the reverse strand, counting down.
CACCAATTACTTTTAAAGGACAACATTTAATAAACTTAATATTAGGCTTATCAATTATTGTGTTGATTTATTACCTTTGTGCCAACCAATCATCAAATTTATTTTGGTCAATAATAGTCATATCTTTTTTAGTAGGTGTTTTGTTAATAATACCCATAGGAGGAGCAGATATGCCTGTTGTCATATCTATGCTAAACTCTTATTCTGGATGGGCTGCTGCTGGTATTGGTTTTACTCTTGAAAATACAGCTCTAATTATCACAGGCGCCCTAGTAGGTTCCTCAGGAGCAATTCTCTCATACATAATGTGTAAGGGAATGAACAGATCATTTTTTAATGTAATCTTAGGAGGATGGGGTGCAACAGATCAAATATCAAAATCTAAAAAAGATGAGCAAAAACCTGTAAAAAGTGGAAATGCTGACGATGCTGCTTTTCTAATGAAAAATGCTGCATCCGTAATAATTGTTCCCGGTTATGGAATGGCTGTAGCTCAAGCTCAACATGCATTAAGAGAAATGGTAGATGCTTTGAAAAAAAATGGCGTTAAAGTTTCATATGCAATTCATCCAGTTGCGGGAAGAATGCCAGGTCACATGAATGTATTATTGGCAGAAGCTAATGTGCCTTATGATGAGGTTTTTGAATTAGAAGAGATAAATAATGATTTTGCAAATTGTGATGTAGTTTATGTCATAGGTGCAAATGATGTCACAAATCCTGTAGCAAAATCAGATCCGCAAAGTCCTATTTATGGAATGCCGGTCTTAGATGTAGAAAAAAGTAAGTCAGTCTTATTTGTGAAAAGAAGCTTGTCACCGGGGTATGCAGGAATTGATAATGATTTATTTTACAGAGACAATACTTTAATGTTGTTTGCAGATGCAAAAAAAATGACTGAGGAAATAGTAAAGAGTTTATAAATTTGACTAAAATTTTTTGTGATATAGCTGAAAAAAAGTTAATCAAAATCTTTAACAAAAAAAAAATTGTTAAAGGTTTCACAACCAACCCAAGTTTGGTAAGAAAAGCAGGAGCTAAAGATTATTCAAAATATTTAAGAGAAATTCTTAAAATTACAAATAAACCTGTTTCATGTGAGGTTTTCTCTGATGACTTAGAAAACATGATTTTACAAGGTAAAAAGATTAGCAAGTGGGGCAATAATGTTTATGTCAAAGTTCCAGTGACCAACTCAAAGGGAAAATTTACCGGCAAAGTAATAAAAACCCTAAATAAAGAAAATATTAAGTTAAATATTACTGCAGTTTATACCGCTAAACAAACAAAACAAATATTGAGAGTAATCAACAATAAAACAAAATTAATAATTTCAATTTTTGCTGGGAGAATGGCAGATGCTGGTAAAGATCCAATACCAGAGTTTAAAAAAAGTATTCATTTAGCAAAAAAATTTAAAAATGTAGAGATATTATGGGCGAGTACAAGAGAAGCATATAATTACATTCAAGCAAAACAAAACAAATGTCATATCATAACCATTCCTCCTTCTTTAATTGAGAAGATAGAAAAATTTGGTAAATCGTTTCAAAAATTAACTACTGATACAGTAAAAGGTTTCTTAATTGATTCAAAAAAGTCTAAATTTAAACTTTGACAATTGGTTGCGGGGGACGGATTTGAACCGCCGACCTTCAGGTTATGAGCCTGACGAGCTACCAGACTGCTCCACCCCGCGATAGATTACTAAATTCTATTTTTTAGTTTATTTAATTTTTTAACTCTTTTAATATTTTCCTGAAGAATTCTTTTTTTCTTTTCTGATGGTTTTTCATAGGTATTTTTTAGTTTAATCACTTTAAAAAAGCCATCTCTCTGAAGTTTTCTCTTTAAAACTCTTAGAGCTTGTTCAACATTATTATCTTTGACTTCTATTTTAATAAGCACCTCCAAAAAAAACAGTAAATAACACTTTTATAATTTTATGTCTATAAAATTTATACATCTTTATTAAAACATTATGATTGTTTCAGTTTTTCTTTTTGCCTCTTTTCTCTTTTAATACGTCTTTCTGCTTTTTCTATAGCTTCTATTAAATCTTTTTGGGTAAATAAATTTAAAGCAACAGGATCTTTTGGATTTAAATTATTGTAATTCCAATAACTTTTATTTCTTATTGAAGTGACAGAATTTTTTGTAATTCCAACTAATTTTGCAATTTGAGAGTCTTTTAAAATATTATGTTGTTTTAATAACCATAAAGCTGAATCTGGCTTATCTTGTCTTTTTGACAAAGGAACGTATTTTTTTATTTTTGTTTCTGAGTTAGAAATCTCAATATCAATGCTTTTAATTTTAAGAGGTCTGTTTTCATCTTTAGAAGATAATTCAATTTCATCTCTTGAAAGTTGTCCAGATATAATAGGGTTATAACCTTTGATACCTTTTGCAACTTCACCATCAGCTATTCCTTGAACTTCTATTTCATGTAATTTACAAAAATTTGCAATTTGCTTAAATGTTAAAGTTGTATTTTCAACTAACCATACAGCTGTTGCCATTGGCATAAGTGGTGCGTCCGACATTTATTTCTTTTCTGATTTAAAATTTTGAAATTTTTTATTGAATTTACTAATTCTACCTTTATCCATTAATTTTTGTTTTCCACCCGTCCAAGCAGAATGAGATTTTGGATCAATTTCAAGCTTAAGTACTTCTCCTTCTTTTCCCCATGTAGATCGAGTTTCAAATTGCGTACCATCTGTCATTTCAACTTTGATGTTGTGATAGTTTGGATGGATGTTTTTTTTCATGACGAGATTTATAACAAATGAATTTTTTTAAACAATTAAAAGTTATTGAGTTTTTTAAGTAATTTTGCATTAATATTGGCACTTGATGCAATAATTTTTATATTTTTATTGATTGATAGGTCAATTTCATTAATTACTCCACCAGCTTCTTTAACTAAAACAATTCCAGCCGCAATATCCCAAAGATTCAAATTATTTTGAAAATAACCGTCATACCTTCCTGACGCAACATACGCCATATCTAGCGCTGCACATCCAGATTTTCTGAATGGAATATCAGTTTCAAAATTTTTCTCACCAGTGGAGAACAAACACTCATCTAAATTATTTTTTTTGGAAACTCTGATTCTTTGATTGTTAAAAAAAGCCCCATTATTTTTTTCAGCATAAAACATCTCATTTTTAATTGGATCATATATTAAACCTGAAATTAATTCATTTTTAGATCTAAGAGCTATTGATATTGCAAAATGAGGTATCCCATGCAAGAAATTAACTGTACCATCAATAGGATCTATAATCCATGTGTTGTCTTTGTCTCTGTTATTTTCAGTTCCATTTTCTTCACTAAGAATTGAATAATTTGGTTTAGCTTTTTTAAGCTCCTCAATAATTATTTTTTCAGTCTTCAAATCTGAATTTGTAACGAAGTCAGTTGGACCCTTTTTAGAAACTTGTAAGTTTTCTATTTCTCCAAAATCTCTGATAAGTATTTTAGAAGCTTTTTCACTTGCTTTAATCATGATATTTAAGTTTGGAGAAATTGAATTCATAAATTAAATTTTTTTTACATATTCAAGTTTACGAGTATCTAGGATAATCTCATCTCCCGCCTCAATAAAAGGAGGAACTTGAATATTTAATCCATTACTTAAAGTTGCTGGTTTATAAGAGGATGAAACTGTTTGTCCCTTTAAAGCTACATCTGTAACTTCAACTTTACAATTTACCTGATTAGGAAGATCAACTGAAATTGCAATATTGTTATAAAAACTTACAACTACCGTAAGATTTTCAGTCAGCAATTTACCTTTTTCACCAACTATTTCTTTTTTTATTTCTATCTGCTCGAAAGATTTTGGATCCATAAAAAAATAATTATTTTCATCCTCATATAAAAAATTAAAGTTATTTTCATCTAAAGAAGCTTTTTCAACTGACTCACTTGATCGAAATCTCTCATTTAATTTTGTATTTTTATTTACACTTTTCATTTCAACTTGTGCAAAAGCACCGCCCTTTCCAGGCTTTACATGTTGTGTTTTTAAAACCTGCCATAAATCATTTTTATACTCTAATAACATTCCAACTCTTATTTCACTTGCATTTATTTTCATTTTAATAACTTTATTGCTTCTAATGGTTTAAGTTTCTTATTGTTCCAAATGTAGCTTGAAATAGCTAAAAAGTTAGCTTTGTTCAATAGTAGTTTTTTATAATTTTCTGAATTTATTCCTCCAATAGCGACGATTGAAGTTTTTGTTATTTTTCTTGCTTTTTTCAATAGATTTATTGAGGCTCTATATTTTACTTTTTTAGTTTTTGATAAGTTAAAAGCGCCAAAGGCCACATAATCAGCATTATTTTTAATTGCAACCTTTGCAAGTTTAATAGAATTATGACATGTAATTCCTATTATCTTGTTTCCAATTAGTTTTCTTGCTTCAACAATATTCATATCTTTTTGACCCAAATGACAACCATCTGCATTCAATTTTTTTGTAAGATAAACATCATCATTTATTATAAATTTAACATTATATTTTTTACATATAATTTTAATTTTTTTTCCAACTATTAATTTTTTTTGGTAATTTATCTTTTTTAATCTAAGTTGAAAAAAACTTACTTTTTTTTCCTTAAAAATATTTACTAGATCATTATAAAAAAATTTATTAATTTTTGATGGTGAAATGATATAGATAAATTTTTTTTTATTAAATCTCAAGATCTTTAGACCATTTCCCTTGAGCAGCTAATGAATTCATTTTTGCACGATGGTTAAAAATTTTTTGAGTTCCATCTATATTCTTGATGTCTTTTGACCAAAATCTTAAAGCACTCTGTTGAAGGGCTCGTCCATAAGAATAACTCATTATGAAACTAGTTTTATTTAATTTATTAATTAAATTTAAATTTTCCGTTGCTTCTATTTCCGATTGTCCTCCTGACAAAAAGGCAATACCAGGAACTTCAGAAGGAACAGAATTTTCTAAACAATCCAAAGTTAATTTTGCCACTTCCTGATTTGAGATCTTATTTTTTGAGCTACTTCCAGCTAAGATCATATTTGGTTTCAGTATGATCCCTTTCAAATCTACTTTATGTAGAATAAGTTGTTCAAAACATTTTTTTATTACGTCAGAAGTTTTTTGGTAACAGTCTGTTGCTGAATGATCGCCATCCATTAATACTTCAGGTTCAACGATTGGAACCATGTCACATTCCTGAACTAAAGCAGAATACCTCGCTAATGCATGAGCATTAGACTCTATTGAAAGTTTACTAGGATAATTTTTAGATATATTATAAACACCTCTCCACTTCGTAAACTTTGCACCTAGGTTGTAATATTCTTTCAATCTTTCTCTCAATCCGTCCAGGCCCTCGGTAATTTTTTCATCTGGTGATCCGGCAAGAATTTTTGCACCTGTATCAACTTTTATACCTGGAGCTGAACCCATTTGCGAAATTAATTCTGGGATTTTTTTTTTTTTTGAGCTTTCTTGTTTTATAGTTTCATCATACAAAATAACTCCACCTATACACTCAGTCATTCCAGTAGCACTAAATAGAGTTTCTCTGAAAATTAATCTATTTTCTGGTGTTGATGGAACATTCACCCCGCTTAATCTTTTAGTCATAGTTGCGGTGCTCTCATCAGCTGCCAAGATACCTTTACCTTTTTCTAAAATTTTAAGCGCGATTTTATTTAATTCTGACATTTCAATTTAACGCTTTTATACCAGGTAGCTCTTTCCCTTCAAGGTATTCCAAAAATGCACCACCTGCAGTTGAGACGAAATTAAAATTTTTTATAGCACTGATTTTGTTAATTAAAGACACCGTATCTCCACCTCCAACAACTGAATAAATTGATCCATCTTTATTTTTTTTTATAATTGTTTTTGCAATTTCGTGACTTCCATTAGCAAAGTTTGGATTTTCAAAATAACCTGCTGGACCATTCCAAAGAACGGTTTTGCTTGATTCAATTATGTTTTTAATTTCATTGATCGTTTTTGGTCCAATATCTAATATTAACTCGTCATCTTTTATGTTATCTAATTCCTTGATCTCTGATTTATCACTCATATTTTTTCCAACTAAAACATCTGATGGATAAGTAATTTTACAATGATATTTTTTTGACGTTTCAAAAATTTCTTTAATTATATTTTCACAATTTTGTTCTTTAATTGATTTACCTATTTTGTTTCCTTTATAACTAATTATATTGTTAGCCATCCCACCAACAATTATGATGTTATCGAATTTAGGTATTAAATTTTTTATTACTCCAATTTTTGTTGAAATTTTTGATCCTCCAATGATACAAGAAATTGGTTTTTTTATTTCAGTTGTAACTTTTTTTAGTGCATTGATTTCTGTTTCTAATTGCAAACCAGCAAACGAGGGAAGAAATTGAGTGATTTTGCTTACAGATGCGTGAGCTCTGTGAGAACAAGAAAATGCATCATTAACAAACAAATCAGCAAGACCAGCTAAATGTTTTGCAAAAGATGCATCATTTGTTTCTTCCTCTGCATAGAATCTTATATTTTCAAGAAAAATTATTTGATTATTATGACCACTAAAAAGGTTTTCTTTACTTAATTCAAAAATATTATTTGTTATTATCTTAATTTTTTTATTGATTTTCTTCTCTAAGTTTTCACAGATTGGTTTAAGTGACAAATCCTTATTTACTTTTCCTTTTGGACGACCTACATGAGATATTATTATCACTTGTGAATTACTATCTAATAAAAATTTAACAATTGGTAATATTTTATTAATTCGTGTTTCGTCTGTTATGGTTCCATTATTTAAGGGAACATTTAAATCCAACCTCAATAAAACTTTTTTTTGATTAAGATTCTCACAATTTTTAATACTTTTCATCAAGAAATCTTATGAAGATATTCTGCTATATCACACATTCTATTGGAAAATCCCCATTCATTATCGTACCAAGCAGAAATTTTTCCCATATTTTTCCCAACAACATTAGTTAAACTTGCGTCAACAATTGATGATGCAGGATTGTGATTAAAGTCAATGGATACAAGTTTTTCTTTAGTAATTTCAAGAATTCTATTTTTTTTACTAAAATTTTGAAATGCTTTATTTATTTTTTCAACACTTAAATCTTTTTTTGTGCAAAAAACAAGCTCAACTAAAGAAACATTTGGAGTGGGTACTCTCATCGCTACACCTTCTAATTTTCCTTTTAAGGATGGAATAATTTCACCAATTGTTTTGGATGCACCAGTTGAAGTTGGTACAATAGATTGGCTTGCAGAACGAGCCCTTCTAGGATCTTTGTGAGAATTATCCAAAATCCTTTGATCACTTGTAAAAGCATGGATCGTTGTCATAAAGCCTTTTTCAATTACAAAATTTTCATTTAAAACATATGCCACTGGGGCAAGACAATTAGTTGTACATGATGCGGCTGAAATTACTTTATCATTTTTTTTTAATTCTGATTCATTAACTCCAAATACAATAGTTTTATCTGCATTTTTGCAAGGGGCTGAAACAATAATTTTTTTTGCTCCATTATTTAAATGAGGTTTCAATTTTTCTTTAGAGTTAAATTTACCAGTACATTCAAAAACATAATCTACATTATATTTTTTCCAATCAATTTTATTTAAATCCGTTTCTTGACTAAACGTAATTTTTTTTTTGTTGATGATTAAATGCTTCTCATCAAAACCTATGTCTGCATTAAATTTTCCATGAATTGAGTCATATCTTAATAAAGCCGAACAAGCTTCAGCATTAGTTCTATTATTTATATGTTTAATCTCAAAATTTTTATTATTTTTTTCAATTATAGATCGAACAATCATTCTACCAATTCTGCCCATTCCATTTATTCCAATTTTGATTTTCATAATCTTTCTTTAATTTTTTTTATTATATTATCTGTATTTAATCCAAAATGATTATAGATATCTTTATATGGAGCACTTTTCCCAAAATCATTAATTCCAAAATTTAATCCTTTTGCTCCAGTATACTTTTTCCAATAATGGGTCTCAGAGGCCTCTATCGAAACAATCAGTTCAGTTTCAGTTAAAATTTTATTTTTGTAATCTTCACTTTGTTGATCAAATAGTTCCTGACAAGGCATGGATATTACTTTTGAATAAATATTCTCTGTGGCTAATTTATGACAAATATCATTAGCTAAACTTGATTCGGATCCAGAGGCAATTATTGTTATCTTTATATCATCATTAGATCTTAGAATTTCATATGCTCCAAATGATGATTTGTTGTGAGAAGAATTTTTAATTCTAATAGGTTTGCTTGCTTGTCTAGTAAGAGCTAAAACACTTGGAGTATTTTCACTTTCAAGAGCGCTTTGCCAACACTCAAATGTTTCAATAAAATCAGCAGGTCTAAAAACATTTAAATTAGGAATTGATCTTAAACTAGTTAATTGTTCAATTGGTTGATGAGTAGGACCGTCTTCTCCTAGACCAATTGAGTCATGAGTAAAAACGTAAATAACTTTTTGTTTCATCATTGCAGCTAATCTGATTGATGGTTTACAATAATCACTAAAAATTAAAAAGGTACCACCATATGGAATTAATCCACTATGAAGTGAAATACCATTCATGATACCACACATAGCATGTTCTCGTACTCCGTAATGGATATAATTTCCTGAAAAATCATTTGGTTTTATAATCTTATGATTTTTAGTTTTTGTATTATTTGACCCAGCTAGATCTGCTGATCCACCAATTAAACTTGGAAGTTTTGAAACAATTTCTAAAAATTTTTCAGAGCATTTTCTTGTTGCTAGAGGCTCTAAAGTTTTTAAATAATTTACTTTTGCTTTTTGAATTGACTCCATAATAGCATTTCTAGATAGATTGTACTTTGGGGGAAAATCTTTTTTGAATTTATTAGATATAGACCACCCTAGCCATCCTAATTTCTTGATTTCATTGATATAAATTTTTTCATGTTTCTCAGCTTTTTTTGATGCCTTAACACCAATTGATTTCCATTCCTCATTTAGTTTTTTTGGAATTTCAAAAACTCCATAATTCCAATCAAGTTTTTTTCTGACTAACTTTATTTCTTCACTTCCTAATGGACTTCCATGTGATGAGGCTTTACCACTTTTATTAGGAGACCCATAACCGATCGTTGTCTTACACGAGATTGCAATAGGTTTTTTTGATTTTTGTGCTTTTTTAAGAGCATTTGATATTTCTTTAAAGTTATGACCGTTTATTTTAAGATAATCCCATCCATAGCTTTTAAATCTTTTTTCATGATCATCCGAAACTGCTAAGCTAGTTGGACCGTCAATTGAAATAGAATTATTATCAAAAAGTAAAATAAGATTTTTTAACTTTAGGTGTCCTGCAAGACTTAAAGCTTCATGACTAATCCCTTCCATTAAACACCCATCGCCAGCTAAGACATAGGTCTTATGATCAATTATTTTTTTCCCAACTTGTTTTTTTAAAATTTCTTCTGAAATTGCAAAACCAACTGCATTTGATATCCCTTGCCCCAAAGGTCCAGTGGTTGTTTCTATTCCAGTATTTGGGTGGTATTCAGGATGGCCAGCACAAATCGAGTCTAGCTGTCTAAAATTTTTTATATCATTTAAAGAAATACTTTTGAAGCCAGTAAGATAAAGAAGAGAATAAAGTAGCATTGATCCATGTCCTGCTGAGAGAACAAATCTATCTCTATTTATCCAACTAGGGTTTTTTGGATTAAAATTTAAAAAATCTTTAAACAAAACTGTCACTACATCGGCCATGCCCATCGGCATTCCTGGATGTCCTGAATTGGCTTTTTGAACAGCATCAATGGACAAAAATCTTATACAATTAGCTAATTCTCTATATTGTTTGCTCAAAAAAATTATCCTGTCTAGACTAAGAAGATTCTATTTAATAATATAAATATATATATGAATTCTGTTACTGAAAAAGAAAAAAAACTTAATTTAGCCCTAACAAGATTAAAAAATTTAAACTTTCAAAATCCAGATATAAAAAAAAACATTGAAAATTTAACTTTACATAAAAATCAATTAGAAATTGAAAAGCAGGAACTAGAGGAAAAATACAAAAATTTATTAGACGATTATAATGATCTCAGTAAAAAAATTGATGATTTGCAGAATCAGGAAAAAATTGAATTTAAAAGACAAAAAGAGTTTTCAGAAAAAATTGATGAATTAAATCAAGAAACAGATAATTTATTGGATGAGATTGATAAATGGCAAACGTAAGTATTAAATTTAATGGTAAAGATTTTTTATTATCTTGTGAGGATGGTCAAGAGGAGCACCTAGAGGAACTATTAATACAAATTAATCAAAAATTTAATAATCTAAAAAATGATTTAGGAAATTTAGGAGAAAACAAACTTTTATTAATAACTGCTGTCAAGGTGATGGATGAATATTATGAGACAAAAAAAAAAGTTGATCAAAAAAAGAGTGAATTAAAAGATCTCTCTAATAAGTTCAGAGAACTTAAGTCTTTAATTTACGAATATAAAGACAAAAAGGAAAAAGAGATTAATGAATTAAATCAAAATCATTATAAATTAAAAAATGAAATTCAAACTAATCAAAAAAACTACGAAAAATTAATTGATGAAGCAGCAAATGAAATTTCAAATTTTGTTGAAAAAGCAAATTTAGATAACCTATCTTAAAAATATTTGTGAATAAATTTGAAATTAGAAAAAAAATAATCAAAATCCGAAAACAAAATTACTCAGAAAATTTAAAAATTAATTCTCAATATTTATTTAGAATTCTAAAAAAAGATAATATCAGTGGTAAAATTGTTGGAGGTTATTTTCCATATAATAAGGAAATTAATATAATGAACATTTTAGAAGATTTGGAAAAAAAAAAATATTCAATTTCATTACCTAAGATAAAAAAAAATTCTGAAATGAATTTTTTTCATTGGTCTTTAAGGGATCCATTAATTACAAATAAGTTTGGAATTCCAGAGCCGATTTCTAATAAAATTCTGTATCCAAATATTTTACTTGTTCCTCTTGTAGCATTCGATAAAAATTTTAATAGGTTAGGTTATGGTGGTGGATTTTATGACAGGTATATAAAAAAAATTACAAAAATTAAAAAAGTTATAACCATTGGGTTGGCTTATTCATTTCAAAAAGTTAAGAAAGTTCCAGTAAATAAATATGATATTAAACTTGATTATATCTTAACTGAAAAAGATCATTAAAATGAAAATATTATTTTTAGGAGATGTTGTTGGAATTTCAGGTTGTTCTAAAATTAAAAAAGATCTTTTAAATCAAATAGAAAAAAACAAAATAAATTTTGTAATTGTTAATGGTGAAAATGCAGACGAAACAGGTGTGGGTCTCACAAAAGAGATATGTGAAAACTTTTTTGAATGTGGTGTAGATGTAATTACAACAGGTAATCACGTTTGGGATCAAAAAGATCTGATGAAATTTATTGAAAATGAAAATCGACTACTAAGACCAAAAAATTTATTTGAGCCAGCACCTGGAAAAGGTTTTGAAATCTATAAAACAAAAAATGATATTAAAATTGGAGTTCTTAATTTAATGGGCAACGTTTTCATGAAAAAATGTGAAAATGTTTTTGAAAGTGCAAAACAATTTATTAATAACTATAAATTAAAAAAAGATTTTGATCTTCTCATAGTCGACTTTCATGGAGAGATAACAAGTGAAAAAAATGCAATCGGACATTATTTTGATGGAAAAGCAACATTAGTGATTGGCACTCATACTCATATTCCAACTAATGATGCAAGAGTTTTAAAAAATGGTACTGCATATCAAACAGACGCAGGCATGTGTGGAGATTATGACTCTGTAATAGGAATGAATAAAGACAATTCGTTAAATAGATTTATGAAAAAAGACTCAGTTAAACATTTCCCTGCAAATGGAGAAGCCACTTTAAGTGGAGTTATAGTAGATTGTAATATAGAAACTGGGTTAGCAAATTCAATTAAAAGTTATATATTTGGAGGACAGTTAAGCAATACTTAGTTTTCTTATGGCAGGACATTCTCATTGGGCAGGCATAAAACATAAAAAAGGTAAAGCTGATAAACAAAGATCTAAAATTTTTTCAAAATTATCAAAAGAAATTACAGTAGCTGCAAAATTGGGTGACAAAGACCCAGCTATGAATCCAAGGTTAAGATCTGCAATACAATCAGCGAGATCTGCAAATATGCCGAAAGACAATATTGAGAGAGCAATCGATAAATCATCCATCAACACAGAACTAAATTTTGAAAATTTAAGATACGAGGGTTTTGGACCTGAAAAAGTAGCAGTTATTATTGAGACTTTGACTGACAATAAAAACAGAACTGCCTCTAAAATCAGAACTATTTTTCAAAAAGCTGGTGGAAGTCTTGGAACTCAAGGTTCAGCTTCACATAATTTTAATCAACTTGGTATAATCAAGGTCAATAAAAGTGAAATTTCTGATGAACATATTTTTGAACTCGCTATAGAAGCAGGAGCTAATGAATGCATATCAAAAGATGATTATCATGAAATCCAATGTTCAGTGAATGAAATTTATAATGTTAAAAAAGAATTGGAGAAAAATATTTCAAATTTTATTTCAACAGAAATAGAGTGGAAACCACTAAACTGTGTTTTAATACCCAAAAATAAAAGTGAAGAACTGGTAAATTTTTTTGAGACATTAGATGAAGAGGATGATATTCAAAACTTTTACTCCAATGCAGAGTTGGAGCAATAGACTATGTTAATCATCGGAATAGATCCTGGTATTTCTGGTTCAATTTGCTTTTTAGAGGAGGGTAGAATACTTGATGTTATTGACATGCCAACCATGATAGAGGGGAAAAAAAATAAAAAACAAGTTAACGGTTCTCAAATTTATAATGAATTTTTGAAAATGATCAATAAAGCAAATAATCAAAATGTAAGAGTAGTTGTTGAACAAGTATCAGCGATGCCAGGACAGGGTGTTACTAGTATGTTTAATTTTGGCCAATCATTTGGTATTTTGAAAGGAATATGTTCAGCAATGCAGTTACCTATTTTTTTTGTTAGACCAGCTAAATGGAAAAAATACTTTAACCTAATTAATACTGAAAAAGATGCCAGTAGAACAAGAGCTATAGAGATATTTCCTTATTTTTCATCAAATTTATCCAAAAAAAAAGATGCGAATAAAGCAGATGCAATTTTGATTGCGAGTTTTTATTATGAAACCCACAAAATAGAGGAATAATACTAAAGTTAAAAGACAAAATCATGACACAATTAAGTGTGAGAAGACATCATGGAAGCTGATATTTCGACCCAAGCCGTAGGTTTAGCCTCTAGTGCTGATTTTTCGTTGATGAATTTATTTTTAAGAGCAGACATTATTGTTAAATCAGTAATAATTTTATTAATTGCTTGCTCAATATATTCGTGGGCTGTGATAATTGACAAGTTCAGATTATTCAAAAAAATAAATGAGACTTCTGAAGATTTTGAAAAAAAATTTTGGAATTCTAAGTCTGCTGAGTCATTTTATAATAATCTTCCATCAAATATTGAAGATCCTATGGCTTTGGTTTTTAAAGAAGCAATGCAAAGCTTGATAAAAAAGAAATCAAGATCAGACCTTGAGAGTAGAATGACAACAATGTTGGAAACTGGAATCGAAAAACAAATGTCTAAAATAAGCAAAGGTTTTACATTTCTTGCAACAGTTGGATCTACAGCACCTTTTATTGGTCTATTCGGTACGGTCTGGGGAATTATGAATTCATTTCAATCTATCGCAATTTCAAGAAATACCAGCTTAGCTATTGTTGCACCAGGTATTGCAGAGGCTTTGTTTGCAACTGCATTAGGTTTATTAGCAGCAATTCCAGCAGTAATTGCTTATAATAAATTTAATAATGACTCAATTAAATATTCTCAAAGATTAGAAAATTTTTCAAAAAGATTTTTAACAATTATATAAAATGGCTTTTAAACTAAATCGTTCGTCAAAAGAACCAATGAGCGAAATTAACGTTACACCTTTTGTTGATGTAATGTTGGTTCTTTTAATAATATTCATGGTAACAGCCCCTTTACTTACTGTTGGAGTTCAGGTTGATTTACCTGAGAGTTCTGCTGACTCTCTTCCAGAAGAATCTGAGCCACTTACTTTGTCAATTAATTCAAAAGGAGAAATTTTTATTCAAGAGTCAAAAGTGGAATATGAAAAAATCATTGCGAAAGTCCTTGCAGTCTCAAAAAATAGAACTGATACAAGGATTTATGTAAGGGGAGATAAGACAATTAATTATGGGAGGGTGCTAGAAATAATGGGATTGTTATCTGGCTCCGGTTTTACAAAAGTTGCACTTATATCTGAGCCTTATAAAGAAAGGTAATTAGAAGTGAATAAGAGCTTACTTATTTCTTCTGTACTGCATTTAGTATTGATTATGATTACGGCGCTAAGCTTACCTTTTTTAGCAAAAAAACCTATAGATCTCCCACCTATTGTATCTATAGAATTGATACAAATTACAGATAAGACAAATATTCCATATGCTCCAAAAGCCAAAAAAATTATTGATGAAATAAAAGAAAAGGAGAAAAAGTTAGTTTCAGAGCAAGCACCTCCAAAAAAAGTGAAAAAAATTAAACCAGAGTCTGTCCCATTGCCTAACGAAAAAGTAGAAAAGGTTAAAAAACCAGAGGAAGATAAACAAAATCCAGAAAAAATTGACACTGAGGTTAAACAAGTTTCTGAATTTGAAAAAGATGAACTATTTGACCCAAACAATATTGCTGCATTAATTGATAAATCAAAAGAAGAAACTGCTGATACAATTAATAAAATTGATAAAGTGACCCAAGACCAACAAAAGAATATAGAAAATATTGGTTTATCTTTGAGTGAAGAAGATGCTCTTAAGGCCCAAATATTTGGTTGCTGGAGTATACCTTTAGGATTGCCATATAATGAAAACTTACTAGTAAGAATTAAACTACAACTAAATCCTGATGGTACCGTTTTACAGTCGGAAATATTGGATCATGCTAGAATGAATAAACCCGGTCAAGGCTTTTACAAAGTGCTAGCTGAAAGCGCATTAAGGGCGATCAAATTGTGCCAACCATTAAGGGTGCCTACAACTGGCTACGAAAGATGGAAGGAATTACAATTAAATTTTGATGCAAGAGAAATGTTAGAAGGATAATATATATTTATGAAAAGATTTTTATATATAATTTTTTTTGTATTTTGGCCAATTTATGCTTGGTCATTAATAGAAGTTGATATTACTAGAGGAAATTTAAATCCCTTACCAATTGCAGTATCTCCACTATCTATTGATGAGGAGTCTAGAAAAAAATTTGAACAAATTTTAAATAAAAAAAATATTGGTTCAGAAATTTCAGTTATTGTTGAAAAAAATCTTAAAACTTCAGGGCTTTTTAATCCTTTAGATAAAGATGCATTTCTTCAAGCACCTGATATTGCGAATTTGAAACCTCGATTTGAAGATTGGAATTTAATTAAAGCCCAGGCTCTTATCACAGGCAAAGTAAATCTGATTGATGAGAAAATGAGAGTAGAGTTTAGATTGTGGGACATTTTAGCAGGTAAAGAGATGATGGCTTTAGCATTTACAACTGTACCTACAAATTGGAGACGAGTTGGACATATTATTACTGATAAGGTTTATGAACGTCTCACTGGTGAAAAGGGATATTTTGATACAAGAATTATTTATGTTGCAGAGGATGGTCCTAAAACTAAAAGAATCAAAAAATTGGCAATAATGGATCAAGATGGAGAAAATAATAAATTTTTAACTTTAGGAAACGAGCTCGTTTTAACACCAAGATTTAATCCAACAAGTCAAATGGTAACTTATTTATCTTACTTTAGAAATTTACCAAGAGTGTATTTACTTGATATTGAAACTGGAATGCAAGAAGTTGTTGGTGATTTTCCTGGTATGACATTTGCACCAAGATTTTCTCCTAATGGAAAAAAAATTATAATGAGTTTTGCCAAAGATGGGAACTCTGATATTTATACTATGGATTTAGAAAATAGAGTTGTAGAAAAAATCACAAATCACCCATCAATTGATACCTCACCTTCTTATTCACCTGATGGGAAATATATTTGTTTTAATTCAGATAGAAGTGGTTATCAACAAATTTATATCATGAAGAGTGATGGAACAAATGTAAAAAGAATTTCTTTCGGCAAAGGACTTTACGGCACACCAGTCTGGTCTCCAAGAGGAGATCTGATTGCATTCACAAAGTTACATAAAGGGAAATTTTATATTGGAGTTATGAGAATAGATGGATCGGGTGAAAGATTATTAACTGAAAATTTCTACCAAGAGGCTCCGTCCTGGTCCCCCAATGGAAGAGTTTTGATTTTTTATAGAGAAACAAAGACTGATGATAAAGGAGAGGGTTTTTCAGCTAAATTATGGTCGATTGATCTAACAGGTTATAATGAAAGATTAGTTAACACCCCAACGGATGCATCTGACCCATCGTGGTCATCATTATTAAGCAATTAATTAGGAATTATCTTGATTTTTTAACTTGAAACATCTATTTAGTTGTGAATAAATATTAATAAGTAATATTGATCAAGGAGTTATAATGAAATTAAACAAAATTCTAAAAAATGCTTTTTTAGTAGTTCTAGCATGTTTGGCACTTTCAGCTTGTGCAACGTCTAAAAAATCATCTGGACAAATGCAAGGTGATGTTTACACAGGAACAGACACAGTAGAGTATTTAGCTTCTGGTGTGCCTGACAGAGTATTTTTTGCAACAAACGAGTCTGTATTAACAACTGCTTCAAGAGAAACTTTGAGAAAACAAGCTGCATGGCTAAGAAAAAATTCTAAAGTAACTATTGTACTAGAAGGTCACGCTGACGAAAGAGGTACTAGAGAGTATAACTTAGCATTAGGTGAAAGAAGAGCTAATGCTGCAAAAGATTATCTTATGACTTATGGAATTTCGTCTGATAGAATATCAGTTTTAAGTTATGGTAAAGAGAGACCAGTAGACTCTGGATCAAATCCTTTAGCTTGGTCAAAAAATAGAAGATCAGTTACAGTTAAAGCTAATTAAATTTTAAACTTAAAAGACCCTTAAAATATTATTTTTTTAAGGGTCTTTTTTTTGCCATTATTATAATCATAAAGTTGTTAATGAACTGTGTTACAAAATTTCTAAAACTATATTTTCTTTTAATTGTTTCTTTTTTAATTAGCACAACGACACTATCGGAAGAAAAAGATATCTTTGAAACTTTAGAAATTATTAAAAAAGATATTAAAACTTTGGAAAAAGCAGTTTATTCTGGATCTTTACAATCTGATAGTAATTCGAATATTGATAACTCTGAGGACGTTTTAACCAGGCACCTCTTGAAGTTATCTGAAATTGAAAATCAATTTCAACAATTAACTAATAAATTTGAGGAAATAAATTTTAAATTAGATAAGTTATCCAATCGTCTATCAAAAGTTCAGGCAGATAATCAAATAAGATTTCAGGATTTAGAGAAAGGTTTAGTAACAGATGGAACTGATAGAAAAATAAGTCAAAAGACTGATGAATTAAAAAATAATAATCTGCCAGGCAGCTCACAGCCACAAGATCTTGGTTCAGTATCTTACAAAGATACAGAAACTAATGAAACTTCTCAAAAAATTCAATCTGTTGATACCACTGCAACTATTGTGACAGAAACTTTTCAGACCGAGGAAAAAATTCTTCCTAATGAAGATCCAAAAAAACAATACGATTTTGCTGTGAGTTTTTTAAAAGTTGGAGATTATTCAACTGCTGAAAGAGCTTTCAGAGAATTTGTTTTATCAAACCCAGAGCATGATTTAGCGGGTAATGCACAATATTGGTACGCTGAAACATTTAGAATTAGGCAACTATATACTGATGCAGCTTCAGCATATCTTGAAGGATATCAAAAATACCCTAAAGGTGAAAAAGCACCTGTTAATTTGCTAAAACTTGGAGTTTCGATGGTTCAGATTGGAGAAAAAGACCAAGGTTGTAAAATGATCAATGGTGTTGAAAAACAATATCCAAACGCTAATCAATCTGTGATCCAAAAAGCAAAATATGAGTCTCAAAAGTTTGAGTGCAAAAACCAAAATTCGTAATCTTTTAATTAGCAAATTAAAAAACAAAAAAGTTAATCAAATTTATAAAAAATTTGAAAAGAATTTGCAATTAAATGAGAGCTTTGCCGTTGCAGTCTCAGGAGGACCTGATAGTCTAGCTTTATCTTTTCTAGCTAAGATTTATTCCTTAAAAAAAAAGATAAATTGCAAGTTTCTTATTGTTGATCATAAACTAAGACGTAGCTCAACTGTTGAGGCCAAATTAGTAAAAAAAATTTTAAAAAGATTCTTCATCAATTCAGATATTTTGACCTGGAAGGGAAAAAAGCCATTAAAAAACGTACAATCTTTAGCTAGAGAAAAAAGATATAAACTTTTAACTGAAAATTGTAAAAAGTATAAAATTTCAAATATTCTTTTAGGACATCATCAGAATGATTTATTTGAGAATTTTTTTATTAGAATGTTAAGGGGTAGTGGATTAAAGGGTTTAATTTCATTAGATAAAAAAACAAATATCAATAGTATCAATTTACACAGACCATTATTAGGTCATAAAAAGAGTGATTTAGTATTTTTATCAAAACATGTCTTTAAATTTTATGTAAAAGATCCTTCAAATTATGACGAAAAATTTCAAAGAGTAAAAATAAGAAAAATTATAAAAGAATTTCAAAAAAATGGTTTTGATGAGATTAAGTTTTTAAAAACATTAAATAACTTAAAAAGTTCAAATGCTGTGGTAAATTTTTATGTAAAAGAAAATTTAAAAAAGAATTCTTTTTTCTCAAAATCAAAAGGTAATCTAATTTTAAGTAAAGAATTTTTTTTGCAACCTTACGAAGTTGTTTTTAGATCTCTTTCAGACTCAATAAGCTTGGTTGGTAACAAAAAATACTCAGTTCGAGGTAAAAAATTAGACAGAATCGTCTCAAACTTTAAAAATAACCAATTATCAAAGGTAACTTTGGGTGGTTGTATCATTGAAAAAGTCAATCAAACAGTAATTTTAAGAAAAGAGCACTGAATTATCTTATCTTTAAGCAAAAATGCCACTTGTTTAATTTAGAATAATTCTTATTTTATGAATATGAATATAAAAAATATAGCTATGTGGGCAATAATAGTGTTTTTGACTATTGGTCTATATAATATGTTTAAAAATCCACAGTCAAACATCAGAGGTGGAAATCAAGTTATATTTTCTGAATTTTTAACATCAGTAGATAATGGTGAGGTTCTTAAAGTAGAAATCCAAGGTAACAATATAAAAGGAGTATACTCTAATGGGAACAACTTTACTACTTACTCACCGAATGATCCTAACTTAATTGAAAAACTCTCTGATAAGGGAGTAAGTATTTCCGCAGCTCCGATTGAGGAAAAAATGCCTTCATTATTTGGAGTACTTCTCTCTTGGTTTCCAATGCTTTTATTAATTGCAGTTTGGATTTTTTTTATGAGACAAATGCAAGGTGGCAAAGGTGGTGCGATGGGTTTTGGAAGATCTAAAGCTAAGATGATGAATGAATTAAAAGGAAAAGTAACATTTAATGACGTTGCAGGTGTGGAAGAAGCCAAAGAAGAAGTTGAAGAAATAGTAGAATTTTTGAAGGATCCCAAAAAGTTTAGTAGACTTGGTGGAAAAATACCTAGAGGCGCTTTGCTAGTTGGACCTCCTGGTACAGGAAAAACGCTACTTGCTAGAGCTATAGCAGGTGAAGCTGGAGTACCATTCTTTACTATCTCAGGATCAGATTTTGTAGAAATGTTCGTTGGTGTTGGAGCATCTAGAGTCAGAGATATGTTTGAACAAGGAAAAAAAAATTCACCGTGTATAATATTTATTGATGAAATAGATGCTGTTGGAAGAAGCAGAGGTGCTGGCTTAGGTGGCGGTAATGATGAGAGAGAACAAACTTTAAACCAATTACTGGTTGAGATGGATGGATTTGATACAAATGAAGGAGTGATTATAATTGCTGCTACAAATAGACCTGATGTTTTGGATCCCGCTCTTTTGAGACCAGGTAGATTTGATAGACAAGTAGTAGTTTCAAATCCAGATATTATTGGAAGAGAAAAAATTTTAAAAGTTCATGTTAAAAAAATTAAGATGGCTCCAGATGTAAATTTAAGAATTATTGCAAGAGGGACGCCTGGTTTCTCAGGTGCTGATCTTGCGAATTTAGTAAATGAAGCGGCATTGTTAGCTGCTAGAAAAAACAAAAGAATAGTTACACTCAATGAATTTGAGGAAGCAAAGGATAAAGTAATGATGGGATCTGAGCGAAGATCAATGGTAATGACAGAAGAAGAAAAAACATTAACAGCATATCATGAAGCAGGTCATGCCATAGTAACAATAAATGAAGATGCAGCTTATCCAATTCATAAAGCAACAATAATTCCAAGAGGAAGGGCTCTTGGAATGGTTATGCAATTACCTGAACGAGATGAACTATCTCAAACTCGAGAACAATTACATGCACAATTAGCTATTGCTATGGGTGGAAGAGTTGCTGAAGAAATTATATTTGGTGAAGATAAAGTAACTACAGGTGCTGCTAGTGATATTGAACAAGCAACAAAAAGAGCTAGAGCCATGGTTATGAGAGCGGGTTTAAGTAAAGAATTGGGTCCTGTTGCTTATGGAGAAAATGAGGAAGAAGTTTTCTTAGGTAGATCTGTCGCAAGACAACAAAACATGTCAGAGGAAACTGCAAGAAAAGTTGACTCAGAAATTAGAAAAATTGTAGATAAAGGTTATGAAAGAGCAAGAAAAGTATTAACTGAAAAAATTGATGATTTACATAAGCTTGCTAAAGCTCTCTTAACATACGAGACTTTATCAGGTGAGGAAATTGAAAATTTAATTAACAAAAACGTCTATCCAAAAGATAAACAAGATTTAAAAGTTGAAGATGACAAAGGCTCTGCTTTAAGTGCCATGGGTCTAAAACCAAAAATTGTTCATTAATAAAAATGCCAAGATATTACACAAGAGTGTGTAATTTCTATTATGGGACCCACTCAAAGTCTTTAGTAAAAAAAAAAAAGAGCTTATCATTAAATGGTCGTAAGGAGATATCTTTTGATCATATAGAAATAATCTCTAGAAAATTTAAAAAAAAGATATCTATCAATGAAATTAACAATCTTTCTTACCTTAAAAGAAAAAAAATTAAAAAAGACCTTAAAACAATAATTGCACCCAAAAAATTTAAAAATTTGAAATTTAATTCAATTCCCAAAATAATGGGAATATTAAATGTTACTCCTGATAGTTTTTCAGATGGAGGTAGATTCAATAAAGATCACTTAGCAAAAAAACAAATGAAACACCTTTTTAAATGTGGTGCAGATATTGTTGATATAGGTGGAGAGTCTACAAGGCCTGGTTCAAAACCTATAAATTCTAAAAAAGAATGGAAGAGAATAAAAAATATTTTAAAGAATGTTGATAAAAAAAAATTTATATCTTTAGATACTAGAAAATCTAGCATAATGGCAAAAGGAATAAATTTAGGGGTTAAGTTAATAAATGATGTTTCTGGTCTTAGCTATGACGACAATACAATAGATGTTTTAAAAAAATTACAGATACCTTTCGTTTTACAACATTCACTTGGGACTCCAGATGTTATGCAAAATAATCCAAAATATAATAATGTCTTATTAGATATTTATGATTTTTTTGAGGAAAAGATAAGATATTTGAGAAAAATTGGTATTAGACACAACAATATAATTTTAGATCCAGGAATAGGATTTGGAAAAAATTTGAAACATAATATGAAGATTATAAGAGATATATCGATTTACCATTCATTGGGTTTTCCTATATTACTCGGAATATCCAGGAAAAAATTTATTAAAGAACTATCTGGTATTAATGATAGTTATTTAAGATTGGGAGGCACAATAAGCTCAAGTATTTTTTTAATGATGCAAGGGGTTCAAATTTTAAGAGTACATGATGTCAATGAAATAAACCAAAGTGTAAAAGTATTTAAAGAACTGATAAAATAATAATGAAATATTTTGGAACAGACGGCATAAGAGGTCATGTTAATAGCAATCATATCAATGGTGATATGTTTTTTAAATTTGGGTTGGCTGCAGGTAAGTACTTTACGAATTTAAAGAAAAAGAAACAAACAGCAATTATTGCCAAAGATACCAGATTATCAGGTTACGCACTTGAACCTGCCCTAGTATCAGGTTTAGCATCAGCTGGAATGCATGTTTACACTTTGGGTCCATTACCTACTAATGGACTAGCAATGTTAACTAAATCAATGAATGCTAATTTAGGAATTATGATAACTGCATCACATAATCTATTTAATGACAATGGGTTGAAATTATTCGGACCTGATGGATTGAAATTATCTGATGTTATTCAAAAAAAAATCGAAAATTTAATTGATAGTAAAGTTGAAAAACATCTTTCACAACCTCAACTTTTGGGAAGAGTTAAAAGGTTAGAGTCAGGCACAGATGATTATCTAAAAATCCTAAAAAAAAAAATTCCTGGAAATTTAAAATTAGAGAATATGAAAATTGTTTTAGATTGTGCAAATGGTGCTGGTTATAAGTCAGCACCAAAAATGATAAAATCTCTTGGCGCTAAAGTGATAGTTATTGGAAACAAACCCAACGGGTTTAATATAAATAAAAATTGTGGCTCAACTTTTCCTAATAAACTTAGAAGATTTGTTTTAAAAAATAAAGCTCATTTAGGTATTTCATTAGATGGTGATGCAGATAGAATTATAATGTGTGATGAAAAAGGAGCGATTATTGACGGTGATCAGATAATAGCTGCATTGGCTTTACAATGGAAAAAAAAGAGAATCTTAAAAGGGGGTGTTGTGGGAACTTTAATGTCTAATTATGGACTAGAAAAGTTTTTTAAAAAAAGAAATATTAAATTTATTAGAGCTAATGTTGGTGACAGGTATGTAAAAGAAATAATGCAAAAAAAAAAGTATAATTTAGGAGGTGAGCAATCTGGGCATATCATATTAGGAAAGTTTGCAACTACTGGTGACGGTCTTTTGGTTGCATTGGAAGTTATTAAAGCATTAAGGGGCAAAATTAAAGCTAGCAAGTTTTTTGATGTTTTTGAAAAAACACCACAATTATTATTAAATATTGATGTAAAAAATAAAAATATACTCAATAAACAATCTGTTAGGCAGTCAATTAAGTCTGCAAGTAAACTTATAAAGGGACAAGGAAGAATTCTTGTTAGAAAATCTGGTACCGAACAGAAAATAAGAATAATGGGAGAGAGTCAAAATAAGACATTATTAAAAAAATGTATAAATTTAGTTAGTAAAAAAATAAATTAAATTGAAACCCAGATCTAAAATACTAATAATTGCAGGATCAGACTCGTCTGGTGGCGCTGGTATTCAAGCTGATATAAAAACTATTACATGTCTTGGCTCATATGCTATGACTGCAATTACAGCTATAACGGCACAAAATACTAAAAATGTATTATCGGTTATACCTGTCCCAACAAATTCTATAAAAAAACAAATAATTCATACTGCTGTAGATATAAAGCCAGATGCAATTAAAATTGGGATGCTTCATTCATCTCAAGTAGTAAAAAAAGTGTTGGAGTCGCTTTCTCAGATTAAAGTCAAAAAAATAATTTTAGATCCAGTTATGATTGCAAAAGGAGGTGAAAAATTGATTGATGATAAAGCAATCCAATTAGTTAAAAAAAGATTACTTCAAAAAGTAAATCTAGTTACACCAAATATACCCGAAGCAGAGGTCATCACTGGAATTAAGATAAATAGTAAACAAGATATGGTCAAAGCAGGAAAAAAATTAATAACTTTAGGAGCGAGAAATGTATTGATTAAAGGAGGTCATTTAAAATCAAAAAAAGTTGTTGATATTTATTTAAATAAAAGAGACTTAAAAATTTTTGTAAGTTCAAGGCATAACACAAAAAATACTCATGGGACTGGTTGTACTTTATCAAGCGCAATTACAACTTTTTTTTCATGTGGAAAAAGTATTAAGAGTGCTTGTGAACTTGGTATTAAATATGTAAATTCAGCAATATTAACAAATCCAAAGTATGGGAAAGGTCATGGTCCTATCAATCACCTTAATTCAATTTTATTAGATAAGAGATTTAAATAATGAATAATGTTGCTGTTGTTGGCTCTCAATGGGGAGATGAAGGAAAAGGTAAAATTGTAGACTGGCTCTCTGAGCAAGCCGATATTGTAATCAGATTCCAGGGCGGTCATAATGCTGGACACACTTTAGTTATAGATGGTGTTACTTATAAACTTCGATTACTTCCTTCCGGAATTGTAAGAAAAAATAAAATTTCGATTATTGGAAATGGTGTTGTTGTTGACCCATGGGCTCTACTTGAGGAAATTGAGGAGATTAAATCAAAAGGAGTAGAAGTTAATGAGAAAAATTTTATAATTTCTGAGTCTGCAAATTTAATACTCCCATTTCATAAAGAAATGGATGAAATAAGAGAGGACTCAGCTGGTAAAGGTAAAATAGGAACTACAAGGAGGGGTATAGGGCCAGCTTATGAGGACAAAGTTGGCAGAAGATCAATAAGAGTAATGGATTTAAGGTCTGAAAAAAATCTTGAAAGAAGATTAGACTCAGTTCTTTTACACCATAATGCAATTAGAAAGGGTTTAGGAAAAAAAATTTTTAAAAAAACTCAACTTAAAAAAGATTTATTAAAGATTGCTCCAAAAATTTTAAAATTTTCTCAGCCAGTTTGGTTGAAAATTGATCAATTTAAAAGACAAAAAAAAAAAATATTATTTGAAGGGGCGCAAGGAATTTTATTAGATGTTGACCACGGTACATATCCATTTGTCACATCATCAAACACAGTGGCATCAAGTGCTGCAACAGGAACTGGATGTGGGCCAAATTCTATAAATTATGTTTTGGGTATAACAAAAGCTTATACAACTAGAGTAGGTGAGGGTCCTTTCCCCACAGAATTAAAAGATAAAATTGGAGAATTATTAGGTGCAAGAGGAAAAGAATTTGGAACTGTTACAAGTCGTAAAAGAAGATGTGGTTGGTTTGATGGAGTTTTGGTTAGACAAACTATAAAGATTTCTGGAATAGATGGTATCGCTTTAACAAAACTTGATGTTTTAGATGAATTGGATGAAATCAAAATGTGTATTCAGTATGAACTTGATGGAGTTAAAATTGACTATTTGCCAGCAGCTGTAGAAGATCAGTTAAAGATTAAGCCAATTTATAAAATTTTTCCTGGCTGGAAATCCTCAACAAGTGGAATTAAAAATATTGAAGATCTTCCACAAAACGCCAAAAATTATATTTTTGCAGTTGAAGATTTTATTGGAACCAAAATATCTAGTATATCAACTAGTCCTGAACGAGAGGATACTATATTAATTGAAAACCCTTTTGATTTTTAATTTGCTGTTAACAAATTTTTTGATTTAGCTAAAAGTAACATTTGCTTTTGTAATTTCTCAAAAGCTTTATTTTCAATTTGTCGAACTCTTTCTCTACTTACTTTATATCTTTTACTCAAATCTTCAAGAGTAGTAGGTTCTTCACTGAGTCTTCTTGCATATAAAATTTCTTTTTCTCTCTCGTTTAAAACTTTAATAGAATTTTTTAATAAATCTTTTCTTTGTTCCATTTCTTCTTGTTGAGCAAATTTTAAGTCATGATCAAGTTCTTTATCAACTAACCAATCTTGCCATTCATCTCCATCTTCACCAACTTGAGCATTTAAAGAAAATTCTTTTCCTGAGAGCCTACGATTCATTGATATGACTTCCTCTTTGCTAACATCTAGTTTATTAGCTATTTTGTCTACATGTTCATTTTTAAGATCACCTTCGGTTTGAGGTGCGATTTGGTTTTTTAATTTTTTAAGATTAAAAAATAATTTTTTTTGAGCACTTGTTGTACCAATTTTTACTAAACTCCATGATCTTAAAATATATTCTTGTATAGAGGCTTTAATCCACCACATTGCATAAGTCGCTAATCTAAAACCTTTTTCTGGCTCAAATTTTTTTACAGCTTGCATAAGTCCAACATTTCCCTCAGATATCATTTCATTGACTGGTAAGCCGTAACCTTTATATCCCATTGCAATTTTTGCAACTAATCGTAAATGACTTGTAACAAGTTTTTCAGCTGACTTGATATTTCCCGTAGTTTTCCAATTTTTTGCAAGCATATATTCTTCCTCTGCATCTAACATTGGAAATTTTTTAATTTGTTCTAGGTAAGCGGATAATCCACCTTCATTACTTAAAACTGGAAGATTGTTATTTATAGCCATATTCATCAATGGTTTATCTAATTAATATATTATAATTTTCAATATTTTATTTTCCAGCATTTCTGAGCATTTTTAGAATAATTTCCAGTTCATTTGGCAAATTTGAGTGAAAAATCATTTTTGTATTTTTTTTTGGATGAACGAAACCAATAGTTTTTGCATGTAGGAATTGTCTATTTAAATTAGTTAAGTTTTTTTCTAAAGATGGATTTATGTTTTTAATTTTTTTAAATCTTTTTTTATATTTATCATCTCCCACAATACTATTTCCAAGGTAATTCATATGTACTCTAATTTGATGAGTTCTACCTGTTTCTAGTTTACATTCTATTAAGCTAAGCGTAGGTGTATCTTTAGTCTCAAAAGTCTTTAATGTTTTGTAATTTGTAATAGCCTTTTTTCCTTTATTATGACTAACTTCCATCATTTGTCTATTCCTTGAACTTCTGGTAATAAAAGTTTCTATTTTTCCCCTTGACGGTCTAAGTTTTCCCCAAACTAATAATTGATATACTCTTACAATAGTATGTTTGCTGAATTGATTTGAAAGGTGTTTATGACTAATATTATTTTTTGCGATTACAACTAAACCTGATGTATTTTTATCAATTCTGTGAACTATTCCCGGTCTAAGTTCGTCACCAATATTTGATAATGAATTTTTATCATAACTTATTAAGGCATTTACGATTGTATTAGTTGGATTACCTGCACCTGGGTGCATTACAATTCCAGCAGGTTTGTTCAAGACTATTAAATCCTCATCTTCGTAAATAATGTCTAATTTATATTTAAAAGGTTTTAGAGAAGCCTTTTTTGGTTCAGATAAAATAAAATCTATCACATCCCCAGAAGATATTTTTTTGGAGGGGCTGATTAAAATGTTTTTATTTAGTTTAAGTTTTTTATCTTTAATCAAATTTTTTATTCTAGTTCTACTAATCTCACCTAGTCTTTTATTGATAAAAACGTCAATACGAAGGTTCTTATCTTCTTTGTTTGCAATCAAATTTATTTTTTTTTTCATAAAATGTTATATTAATATTATATGCGCTTGTAGCTCAACTGGATAGAGCGCCTGACTTCGGATCAGGAGGTTCTGGGTTCGACTCCTAGCAGGCGCACCATTACTCTCCCATGTTTATTAAGGTTCCTTTGATACGTGCTCTAATAAAAGCAAAATAAAAAAGTCCAATACCAAGTGTCAGATATATTAGATTTAATATATAAGCTTGTTTCAAATTTTCGTAATTTATGGAGCTATTTAGAAGAATATTTCTGGTTTCATCGAAAATATAAACTAATGGTAAACCCTTTGCGATAATTTGAAAAAAATTTGGTAATATTTCTAGTGGGTAATATATACATCCCAAAGGTGCGAGCAAAAATAATGATGACCAGGCTATATTTTCAAATGATGGACCAAATCTTAAAAGTCCTGCACTTACAAATAAACCAAGTGTAATCCCAAAAATATACAAACTTAAAAAAAGTAATAAAAGTGGAAAACCTAATTTCAATATTGAAACTCCAAATAAAGGAGACGTTAAAATAATTGCTGGAATAAGTCCAATTAGAGTTCTTATTAAAGCTGTAAAGATTAAGGAAACAATTATTTCTTTAATTTTTAAAGGTGCGATAAATAAATTTGTGAAATTTCTACTCCAAATTTCCTCTAAAAAAAGCATATTAAAACTTATACTTGATCTAAAGAGAATATCATAAAGTATTGCGCAGGTAAGAATTACTCCAAGAGTATCGTTATAATAGTTGCTATAAAGCGAAAAAAACTTTGAGATAAATCCCCAAAGAATAATCTGTATTGTAGGCCAATATATTAAATCCAACACTCTTGGTAAAGAACTTTTGATTAAGTAAAAGTGTCTTAAAAAAAGTCCGTACATTTTATTAAGATTCATTTTTTTCCCTCGAAAGTTTTAAAAAAACTTCCTCCATATTTTTTCGGCCGTGTTTTTTAATTAAATCTGCTGGTTTTCCTTGATCAACAATTGATCCTTTATTCATCATTAGGACAGATGAGCACAATCTTTCTACTTCATTCATGTTATGTGAAGCCAGTAAAATAGATGTTTCTTGCTCTTTTTGATAATTTTCTAAAAAACTTCTTATGAAATCTCCAGTTTCAGGATCTAAGGATGCTGTTGGCTCATCTAGAAGCAGAACTGTCGGATCATTAATTATAGATTTAGCTAAACTAACTCTATTTTTTTGACCAGATGAAAGTTCTCCAGTAATTTTATTAATTATATCTTGAAGCCTTAATTTATCTGAAAGATACTCTATTTTTGTTTTTAGATTTTTAACGTCATAAAGTCTTCCATAAACTTCTAAATTTTGTTTAACAGTTAATTTTTTGGGCAATTCAATATAAGGTGAGATAAAGTTTAAGTTATCTAATAAATTTACTCTATTTGTCTCAATATCTATTCCGTTAATTAAAGCTTTACCATTGGTAGGTTTAAGTAATCCTAAAATCATTCCTATGGTTGTAGTTTTTCCACACCCATTAGGCCCAAGAATACCAATGATTTCATTTTTATTAACTTTAAAAGATATATCTTTGACAGCATCAGTATTATTATAAACTTTTGATAAGTTGATTACTTCAAGTGGTGTTTTCATTTTAACTTTGATGCTTTTGTCAGTCTATCTAGAATTGTTTTTCCCAACCCTATGTTAGGAATTTTTTCAACAACTATAGATTTATATTTGTTTTTTTTAATTTTTCTTAGAGTATTATACAAATTTTTTGCTGCTTCTTTTAGATTACCATTTTTTGATAGATAATAATAATTCGATTTACTTTTATTTCTTTTTTTAATCAATAAGTATGCTTCACTTTTTCCAGATGTTCTTTGGACATTTAATTTGATTGGAATACCAGGTGAATAATGAAGTCTTAATTGTCCAGGGGATGAAATTTTTGATGGATTGTTAGTTAAAGAAATTTTTCTATTTAATACCTTTTCAATTGTAGAAATATCTAATCCTCCTAATCTTAAAATTCTTGGTTTATCTCTAATATCAATTATGGTTGACTCAATCCCTACAGATGATTTTCCACCTTCAAGTATAAATCTAATCTTTTTACCAAAATCCTCTTTTACATGAGAAGAACAAACGGCACTAACCTTTGTAGATAAATTAGCACTTGGTGCAGCTAAAGGGAACTTTAGTCTTTTTATGAGATTTCTTGCCACTGGATGCTTTGGGAACCTGACAGCCAATGTTTTTTTATTATTAGTGACAAATTTTGAAATTTTAGATTTTTTATTTAAATTTAAAACGAAAGTAATTGGTCCTGGACAGAATTTTCTATATAATTTAGTAAAAGAATTGTTTATTACACAATCATTTTGTAACATTTTCTTGTCGTAGTAATGAACTATCAAAGGATTATTTTTTGGCCTTTTTTTTAATAAAAATATTTTTTTACATGCTTGATTTGAATATGCATTACCTGCTAACCCATAAACAGTTTCAGTAGGTATAGCTACACAATCATTCTTATTAAGCAATTTTTCAGCTTTTTTAATATTTGAAAGATTAATTTTCATGTATTATCTGAGAGTATTATATGAAAGATAAAAATTTAACAAATGATTATGACTCCTTATCTCTTGAGGAGCTAACTATTGAGGCTGATAAAATAATCAGAGACTTAGAAAATGAAAAAGACCTTGACGGTTCGATTGGAAAATATCAAAATCTTTTAAGATTAAACAACATTATTGAAAAAAAATTCCAGAATGGTTCAAAAAATATAAGTAAAAAAACTAGAGAAAATATATTGAAAATAACCTCAAAAAAAAATGCAAAAAAAATTAAATAAAATTGCTAAAGATACAAATTCATTTTTAAAAAGATTTATAAAGTATCAAAAAAAAACTGACCTAATTACTCCAATGCAATATGGATTGTTTTCAGGGGGAAAAAAAATAAGATCAAAAATTTTATCTGACGTTGGTTCTCTTTTTAAATTGGACTACAAATCTTTGATTATTATAGGTTCTGCAGTTGAATGTATACATGCATATTCATTAATACATGATGATCTACCTTGTATGGACAATGACTCAATTAGAAGAGGTAAACCATCAACTCATGTTAAATTTGGTGAGTCGACAGCAGTTCTCGCAGGCAACTCACTTTTGATATTGGCATTTGAAATATTAAGTCATAAAGATTTAAATCTTTCTGAAAGAACTAAAATTAATTTAATTAATAAGATTTCAGAAAGTTCAGGACACTTAGGTGTAGCTGGTGGTCAATATTTAGATTTAAGCTATGAACATAAAAAAATTTCCAAAAGAAAAATTATTGAGATGGAGATAAAAAAAACTGGAAAATTATTTAGTTTTTGTTGTGCTGTGCCTCTAATAATTAAGAATAAAAGTATAAATGAAATAAAAAAATTTGAAAATATAGGTGCCGACATAGGATTATTATTTCAAGTTGCAGATGATTTGATAGATTATAAAGGAAGTTTATTAGCAGCGGGAAAAAAAACTGGTAAAGATAAAAAAAAGGGTAAAGCTACCCTAATTAGTTTACTAGGTTATAAAAATACTATTAAATATGCTAATAATTTGATTTTAAAAATAAATAATAAACTAAAAAAATATGGTACAAAATCAAAAGACCTTTCTGAAACGCTCGATTATATTTTGAATAGAAAAAAATGAAAAAATACGAATTTTTAGATAAAATAAATTTTCCTTCAGATTTAAAAAAAATACCTGAGTCACAATTACATAAAGTGGCAGACGAATTAAGAGAGGAATTGATCGATGCTGTATCTGTTACCGGTGGTCATCTTGGAGCAAGTCTTGGTGTTGTTGAATTAAGTGTTGCACTCCATTATATCTTTAACACACCTAACGATAAATTAATTTGGGATGTAGGTCATCAGTGCTATCCACATAAAATTTTAACTGGACGAAAAGATAGAATTAGAACATTAAGACAAGGTGGTGGTTTATCCGGTTTCACAAAACGTTCTGAAAGTGAATATGATACATTTGGCGCTGCCCATAGTTCAACTTCTATTTCTTCAGCTTTAGGTATAGCTGAAGCGAATAAACTTTCGAATAAATCAGAAAACGTCGTTGCAGTCATTGGCGATGGGGCCATAAGTGCTGGGATGGCTTATGAGGCAATGAATAATGCTGGAGCATCTAAAACAAAAATGATTGTTGTTTTAAATGATAACGATATGTCAATTGCTAGACCAGTAGGAGCTATGAGCACTTATTTAGCTAAAATTTTTTCTGGTAAGATTTATTTTAGTTTGAGGGAAACTATAAAATTAATAATGTCTGCATTTTCAAAAAGATTTAGTGCCAAAGCTGGGAAAGCAGAAGATTTACTGAGATCTGCTGTAACTGGTGGAACGTTGTTCAGTTCTCTAGGTTTTTATTACATTGGTCCAATTGATGGACATGACTTGAATTCTTTAATTCCGATCTTAAGAAATGCAAGAGACTCAAAGCATCAAGGACCTATTTTAATTCACACTAAGACAAAAAAAGGAAAAGGATACTCTTTTGCTGAAGAAGCAAAAGATAATTATCATGGTGTCTCAAAGTTTAATGTGAAAACTGGAGAACAGGTTAAAAGTTCTGCAAAAATACCTTCCTATACAAAAGTATTTGCAAATACATTGATACAACATGCTAAAAAAGATAATAAAATTGTTGCTATTACAGCCGCTATGCCAGATGGAACAGGACTTGATATTTTTCGTAAAGAATTTCCAGACAGAACTTTTGATGTTGGAATTGCTGAACAACACGCGGTTACTTTCGCAGCTGGACTAGCAACTGAAAATTATAAACCTTACGCAGCAATTTATTCAACATTTCTTCAAAGAGCTTATGATCAAGTGGTTCATGATGTAGCCATTCAAAGTTTACCAGTAAGATTCGCTATTGATAGAGCAGGCTTAGTGGGAGCTGATGGCTCCACTCATGCTGGAAGTTTTGATATTACTTATTTATCAACTTTACCTAATTTTGTTGTCATGGCAGCAAGTGATGAAGCTGAATTAGTGAGGATGATTAATACTTCTACAGAAATTAATAATAAACCCTGTGCATTTAGATATCCCAGAGGAACTGGTGTAGGAACTCTTTTACCTTCGATAGAAGAAAAAATAGAAATAGGAAAATCGAGGGTTATTAAAGAAGGAAATAAATTAGCTATCCTAAACTTTGGTGCTAGACTTAATGAAACTTTAAAAGCAGCAGAAAATTTAATTAAAAAGGGTATTAACATTACTGTAGTAGATGCCAGATTTGCTAAACCTTTAGATGAAAATTTAATTTGGCAACTAGCCACAACTCATGAAGCTATTATGACTATTGAAGAAGGATCTATAGGAGGTTTTGGTTCACATGTAATTGATTTCCTAACTAAAAAAGGTTTGATGGATTCAAATCTAAAGTTTAGATCAATGACATTGCCAGATATTTTTATTGATCAAGATACCCCTGAAAATATGTATAAGTTTGCTAATTTAGATAGAAGTTCTATAGAAGAGAAAGTATTAGATCTTCTCAACTCAAATATAATTTTGCAAAAACAAAAAAAATAATCTAGCTACATTGTGCTTTGTTCATTAGATAATGATCTAATAATACACAAGAAAGCATAGCTTCACCTATTGGTACAGCTCTGATACCTACACAGGGATCATGTCTACCTTTGACAGATATAGTTGTATTTTTACCAAATTTATTAATTGTTTTTCTTTTTTTTAGAATTGATGATGTAGGTTTAACTGCAAAAGAGACAATTATCTCTTGACCTGAGGAAATACCTCCAAGAATTCCACCTGCATTATTTGTATCAAACTTAAGTTTTTTTTTGCTATTAGATATTTCATCAGAATTTTCTTCACCAGACAATTGAGCAGAATTCATTCCAGAGCCAATATTTACACCCTTTACTGCATTTATACTCATCATAGCTGAAGCAATATCTGAATCTAATTTTGAATATATAGGAGCACCTAAGCCCGGAGGTATACCATTTGCTCTTACTTCAATAACAGCACCACATGACGTCCCGGCTTTTCTGATACTTAGTAAATATTTTTCCCAAATTTTTAACATAGACTTATCTGGGCAGAAAAGAGGATTTTTATATATTATTTTTTCATCCCATTTGGAAGTATCGCATCCAAGAATTCCAATTTGTGTAACCGCTCCAGAAATTCTAAATTTTTTTCCTAATTTTCTTTCTAAAACTTTTTTAGCTACAGCCCCAGCTGCAACTCTTGCTGCTGTTTCTCTAGCAGAAGATCTTCCTCCACCTCTGTAATCTCTTATTCCATATTTTTTAAAGTATGTATAATCTGCGTGTCCAGGTCTAAACTTATCTTTAATATCGTTGTAATCCTTCGATCGCATGTCTTCGTTATAGATTATTAGTGAAATTGGTGTACCCGTGGTTTTACCCTCAAAGACTCCAGATAAAATTTGAACTTTATCACTTTCTTTTCTTTGAGTAGTAAACTTAGATTGACCCGGTTTTCTCTTGTCTAATTCTTTTTGAATATCTTGTTCTTTTAAGTTAATTAGGGGCGGACAACCGTCAATTATGCAGCCTATTGCGGGACCATGTGACTCTCCCCATGTAGTGAAACGAAAAACCTTTCCAAAAGTATTAAATGACATTATTTATATTGTATAGATTATTTTGTTTAAATTATGAATGAAAAAAACTCATTAGGGCTCAATAAATGCTTTTTAGATCTAGATGACCCATTTGAATTATTTGAAAGATGGTTTGATGAGGCTAAAAAGAATGAAATAAATGATCCTAATGCTTTGGCCTTAGGAACAGCTAGTAAAGACGGCATCCCATCAGTTAGGATGGTGTTACTTAAAGGTTTTGATAAAGAAGGTTTTGTTTTCTACACAAATTTAAATAGTCAAAAAGGTAATCAGATTAAAGAAAATCCAAACGCTACAATGTGTTTTCATTGGAAAAGTCTTTTGAGACAAATAAGAATTGTAGGAGTTTTATCTCAAGTCAGTGCTGATACAGCTGATAAGTATTATAACTCCCGTGGATATGAAAGTAGAATTGGTGCTTGGGCCTCTAAACAAAGCAGTGTCCTTAAGAATAGAAATGAACTTTTAGACTCATTAGAAGCGTTTAGGAAAAAATATAATGATCAAGATAAAGTACCAAGACCTAGTCATTGGTCTGGGTTTAATTTAAAACCATCCAGTATTGAGTTTTGGTTAGATGGAGACAACAGAATACATGAAAGATTAAAATATATTTTAAATGAAAATAATGAATGGACTAAAAGTCTTCTAAGTCCTTAGAAATTTCTAGATAAACTGAAAGAAGTCAAATTCTCTAAAATATTTTTTTCTTCACAATCTTTGAATACAGACAATGAATTCGATGCTAAATTGATATAGTGTTGTGCTTTTTGGTAACATGCTTTTATGATTTCATATTTTTTGATTAATGACAAAATAGATTTGAAATCATTCTCATTTCTATCATTTTTAAAAAATATTTCTTTTAAAGTTTCTCTTTCTTTAGAATCTGCTTTTTGAAATAATAAAATTATTGGGAGAGTAATTTTTCCCTCATAAAAATCTTGTCCAATTTTTTTTCCAAATAACTTTAATTCTGAATTGTAATCAAGAGTATCGTCTGCAATTTGAAATGTTAAACCCAAATTTCTACCGTAAAATTCTAAAGCCTCTTTTTCTTTGTTTTTCATTTCAGATAATATAGCACCAACTTTTGTAGCCGCTGCAAATAATTCAGCTGTCTTTGCAGATATAATTTTTAAGTAAGTTTCCTCTAACATATCAACCTCATTTTTGTGTTGAACTTGCAAGATCTCTCCTTGGGCAATTTTTGATGATGTGGAAGACAATAATCTTAAAACTTCTATATTTCCATCTTCTACCATCATTTCAAAACATCTACTGAGTAAATAATCACCAACCAAAACAGATGAGTGATTATCCCAAACTTTGTTTAAAGTTTTTTTGCCTCTTCTTATCGAGCCATTATCAATTACATCATCATGCATTAAAGTTGCAGCATGTATTAACTCGACACAAGCTGCTAAATTTATATCTCTACTACCTTTGATGTAACCACACATTTTTGCAGAACCTAGAGTTAAAAGAGCTCTAAGTCTTTTGCCTCCAGTATCAAGATGGTAATCAGTCATTTTCTGAACTAATTCAACATTACTTACTAACTTAGATTTTATTTTTTCTTCAACTAAAATGAGTTTATCCTCAACAGAATTTCTAAGTTGAAAATAAGAATTATTTATTTGATCTTTTAATTGAATTACAGTTCCCATTTATGAGCAAATTAGTATAATAACTTTCATTTGATACTTATCAATTGACGCACCTGAATCTTCAATTATAAGGTGTCTTTATATTCATAAAAAAATTCTATAAAGATTAAAAATGTTATCTTTTTTAAAAAAGAAAAAAATTGTTCCACATATTAAATTAAGTGGTGTTATAGGAAATGTTGGAAAATTCAGGCAAGGCATAGATTTTTCAGGTCAAGAGGAGATTATTTTAAAGGCTTTTTCTGTAAAAAAAGCGCCATGTGTTGCAATAACAATTAATTCTCCTGGGGGGTCTCCGGTGCAGTCACATCTGATTTATAGTTTTATAAGACAGCAGGCAAAAAAAAATAAAAAGAAAGTAATAGTTTTTGCTGAGGACGTTGCAGCTTCTGGAGGATATTTAATAGCTTGTGCAGGTGATGAAATATATGCGAATTCAAGTTCGATAATCGGTTCAATAGGTGTAATTTATTCTTCGTTCGGCTTCACAGAATTGATTAAAAAGATTGGAGTAGAAAGAAGAGTCCACACTGCTGGTAAAAATAAAAGCACACTTGATCCTTTTCTGGAGGAAAAAAAGGAGGACATTGAAAGACTCAAAAATATACAATTAGACCTTCATAAAAATTTTATTGATGTAGTTGAAAATAGCAGAGGTTCAAAGTTAAAAAAAGGAGAAGTAGAATTATTTTCTGGAGAGTTTTGGTCTGGTAACAAAGCAAAAGATTTAGGTTTGATTGATGAAATTGGAGATGCAAATCAAGTAATTAAGGAAAAATTTGGTGAAGATGTAATCATCAAAAAATTTGAAAAATCAAAAGGATGGTTGAGTAAAAAATTATCATCTTCAAATGATCATGTTGAGCAACTTGCAAATATGTTAGATGAGAAATCTATTTGGCAAAGGTATGGTCTCTAAAAAAAGCAAAAAAAAAATTAAGTTTCAAACTTTTCAGGATACCATTTTTAATTTACAAAAATTTTGGGGCAAACAAGGTTGTGTAATTTTGCAACCATACGACATGGAAGTTGGTGCTGGAACTTTTCATCCTGCAACTACTTTAAGATCTCTTGGACCTAAGCCATGGAAGGCTGCATATGTACAACCTTCAAGAAGACCAACAGATGGTAGATACGGTGATAATCCAAATAGACTTCAACATTATTATCAGTTCCAAGTCATTGTAAAACCTTCACCAACAAATATCAAAAAACTTTATTTGAATAGTCTATCAACAATAGGTATTGATCATAAAAATCACGATATCAGATTTGTTGAGGACGATTGGGAAAGCCCGACTCTAGGTGCTGCAGGATTAGGTTGGGAGGTTTGGTGTGATGGTATGGAAATAACACAATTTACTTATTTTCAACAAATGGCTGGTTTTGAATGTAAACCAGTTTCTGTTGAGATTACATATGGTTTAGAAAGAATATGTATGTTCACTCAACAAAAAGACAATGTCTATGATTTAATATGGAATAATGATGGAGTTGAGTATCGAGAAGTTTTTCATCAGGCAGAAAAAGAATATTCAGCGTATAATTTTGAACATGCTAATATTGAAAATCTTTTAAAAATGTTTGACATGATAGAAAATGAGGCAAAATCATTAGTTGAAAAAAAAATTTCCTTACCGGCTTATGATCAATGTTTAAAAGCAAGTCATATATTCAATGTTCTAGACGCTCGTGGTGCAATAAGTGTTGCTCAAAGAGCAGAGTATATTGCAAGAATAAGAGAAATTACAAAATCAGCTGCCGCAATTTGGATTGATACTCAACTATAATGTCACAATTTTTTTTAGAATTGTTTAGTGAGGAGATTCCTGTCGGACTTCAAATTAATTTAAGAGATAAAATCTTAGTAGAATTTCAAAATTTTTTTTCAAAAAATTCAATTTACTCAAAAAAAAACTTTTCTTTATCTTCCCCCAATAGACTTGTTGTAGTTTTTGAAGGTTTAAACAAACAAATTCAAATTAAATCTGAAGAACTCAAAGGACCAAATACTATATCTCCTGATCAAGCCATAGAGGGATTTATGAGATCAAATCAAATTGAGAGAAAAGACTTATATAAAAAAAAAACCGAAAAAGGTGAATTTTATTTTTTTAAAACAAAATCGAAAACATTAAAAACCCATGATTTATTAACTGAATTTATTCCAAAAATACTGAATAATTATCAATGGAAAAAGTCAATGAAATGGGGAGACTTTGATCTTTATTGGGGAAGGCCTTTAAAGTCTATTTTATCAATATTTGATAAAAACATTATTAATTTTAAATTTCACCATCTTGTTTCCTCTAATTCAACATTTGTCGATAAAGATTTCGAGGATAAAAAAAAAATTTTTTGGGATTTTAAGACTTATGAGAAATTCTTTGAAAAACAAGGAGTGATAATAAATCACAACAAAAGAACAAAAGTAATCAACAATCAATTTTCTAAGATTTTAAAAAAGAAAAGACTCATTATTGAGGATAATCCAAAACTTGTTGAAGAAGTTGTCAATTTAACAGATAGCCCAAATATTATATCTTGTAAGTTTGATAAAAAATTTTTATCAATTCCAAAAGAAATTCTTACCTTAACTATGCAACATCATCAAAAATATTTTCCAACTTTTAATGAAAAAAAGGATGTTACCAACGAATTTTTGATCATTGCAAATAAAAAAGACAAAAAGGGATTGATTAAACTTGGTAACGAGAGAGTTGTTGAAGCTAGATTAAATGATGCAGAATTTTTTTGGAACAAAGATAAAAAACAGAATTTAGTTAAAAAGGTGACAGATTTAAAATCAATGAATTTCTTTAAAGGTCTTGGAACTTATTTTGATAAAGTTCAAAGAATGAGAAAATTAGGAGGACAAATCTCCGATGAGTTATTGATTAGTAGAGAAAAAGTAGAATTATCAGCATCAATATGTAAAACTGATTTAACATCTGGCTTAGTTAGTGAATTCCCCGAACTCCAAGGTGTTATGGGAGGTTACTTTTCTGCTTATCAGGGATTTGATAAAGATATTTCCTCTGCATTGACTGAACAATACTTACCGGTAGGTATAAATTCTAAAGTTCCAAGAAAACCCTTTAGTGTTGCATTATCAGTTACTGATAAATTAGATACCATAATTGGTTTTTTTGGTATTAACGAAAAACCAACTAGCTCAAAAGATCCATTTGCTTTAAGGAGAACAGCGATTGGAATTATAAGAATCATTATTGAAAATGAAATTGATTTAAAATTGGGTGATTTATTAAAGTATTCTTCAAACTTGTATGAGGATCAAGGACATAAACTTATTAACGATAACTTACAGAAAGAATTATATAATTTTTTAAAAGATAGATTTAAATACTATTTGAAGGAAAAACAAATTCGTGCTGATATTATAGAGGCGTCTATTGCATCATTTTCATTAAATAAATTATTTTCATCTTTTGAAAAAGCTAAATGTTTAAATAAAATTATTAATGATGAGATTGGTAATGATATAATTGCTAGCTACAAAAGAGCCTCGAACATTTTGGAATTTGAAATGAAAAATAATCAAATAGAGATAAATGATACAACTGACCCTGGTATTTTTAAAAGTGATTTTGAAAAGAACTTATATAAAAAAATTAATTCGATTAAGAAATATTATTCTGGGATAAAAAATGATGAAGATTATGAGAAATCATTGTCAATTTTGGCAGAGGCTAAGACAGAAGTTTTTGAATTTTTTGATAATGTTAAAGTAAATGAAGAAAATGAAACTTTAAGAAAAAACAGATTGGAACTTATCAATATGTTATGTAAAACCTTCCAAAACTTTATTAATTTTCAATTTTTAAAAGCTAATAATGAATAAACTAATTTTAAATTTTAATTCAAAAGAAACAAAAAAAATAAAGAATGCTAAAAATTTTTTAGGTGGCAAAGGTGCCAATTTAGCGGAAATGGGAAGAATGGGCCTTCCAGTACCGCCTGGATTTACTATTTCAACAAAAGTTTGTGAAATATTTTATGATAATAAAAAAAAGTTAAATTCAAGCTTAATTAGTCAAATAAAAAAAGAAATTAAGAAAATAGAAAAAGATGTCTCAAAAAAATTTGGGGACCTAAAAAATCCACTTTTATTATCTGTCAGATCTGGGGCAAGAGTTTCAATGCCAGGAATGATGGATACAATACTTAATCTTGGATTAAACGACAAAACTGTAACTGCTTTAGCAAAAAAAACTTCCAACGGAAGATTTGCGAAAGATAGCTATAGAAGATTTATTCAAATGTATGCAAGCGTTGTCATGGGTGTTGAGAGTTATCATTTTGAGGAATTAATAGAAAATTTTAAATTAACCAAGGGTGTTTTATTAGATACCGAATTAGATGAAAATGATTG
This sequence comes from uncultured Pelagibacteraceae bacterium, assembly GCA_902623975.1. Classification (GTDB taxonomy): domain Bacteria; phylum Pseudomonadota; class Alphaproteobacteria; order Pelagibacterales; family Pelagibacteraceae; genus Pelagibacter. The sequence goes on along the minus strand of CACNVR010000001.1, from coordinate 45,673 downwards.
GGATGGATTAATAAAGGACTTTAAAAATACTGTTAAAGAAAAAACAAAAAAAGATTTTCCCCAAGATGTTTTTAATCAATTATTTGGAGCAATAAGTGCTGTATTTTTATCTTGGGAAAGTAATCGAGCAAAAGTATATAGAAAATTAAATCAAATTCCTGCAGAATGGGGAACTGCAGTCAATGTTCAATCTATGGTTTTTGGAAATATGGGTAATGATTGTGCAACTGGAGTTGTGTTCACAAGAAATCCATCAGATGGTTCCAATGATATCTATGGAGAATATCTAATTAATGCTCAAGGTGAAGATGTGGTTGCTGGAACTAGAACACCTCAATACATAACAAAGAAAGCTAAGAGTGAAGCAAAAGTAAAAGATCCTTCGATGGAGGAGTCGATGCCACAAGTTTATAAAGAATTGTTTAAGATTCTTAAAAAACTAGAAAAGCATTATAAGGATATGCAGGATGTAGAGTTCACTGTTGAAAATAACAAACTTTGGATATTACAAACCCGATCAGGAAAAAGAACATCTAAGTCTGCTGTAAAAATTGCAGTAGATATGGTTAAAGAAAAACTAATTTCTAAAAATGAGGCAGTTTCAAGAATAGATCCTAATTCTTTAGATACATTATTACACCCAACATTAGATGAAAAAAGTTCGATTGAAGTTATTGCCTCAGGCTTACCCGCTTCGCCAGGTGCTGCAAGTGGAAAAGTAGTTTTCACATCAGAGGAAGCAGAACGATTAAATGATATGATGCAGGATACAATCTTGGTTAGAGTTGAAACATCTCCTGAAGACATTCAAGGTATGCATGCTGCTAAAGGAATTTTAACAGCGAGAGGTGGAATGACTAGCCATGCCGCTGTTGTTGCAAGAGGAATGGGCAGACCTTGTGTATCTGGTTCAAGTGAAATTGAAATTAACTATGATCAAAAAACTTTTAAAACTTCATCAACAGAGGTAAAAGAAGGAGATATAATTACTATTGATGGTTCTTCAGGAAGAATTATTCTTGGAAATATACCTACAGTAAAACCTGAAATTTCTGGAGATTTTTCTAAATTAATGGGCTGGGCTGATAATATTAGAAAATTAAAAGTAAGAACCAACTCTGAAACACCTTTAGACACAAAAACTGCTCGAGACTTTGGAGCAGAAGGCATTGGTCTTTGTAGAACTGAACATATGTTCTTCGATGAAGAAAGGATTTTGTCAGTGCGAGAAATGATATTGTCTAAGACTCAAGAAGATAGGGCTAAAGCTTTAGATAAACTTTTACCACATCAAAGAAAAGATTTTACAGAAATTTTCAAAATTATGCATGGTCTTCCAGTAACAGTAAGGTTGCTTGACCCGCCACTGCATGAGTTTTTACCCAAAACAAATAAGGAAATTGCAGAAATTGCAAATGTAGTTGGGTCTGATCTTAAAGAGGTAAATTCAAGAATAGAAGAACTTCATGAGCAAAATCCTATGCTTGGTCACAGAGGTTGTAGGCTGGGCATATCTTTTCCAGAGATCTATGAAATGCAATGTAGAGCAATTTTTGAGGCTTTATCGGATTTAAAAAGAAGTAAACAGAAATCTGCTTTTCCTGAAATAATGATACCACTAGTTTCAACTGAGGCTGAGATAAAAATAATGAAAGATTTAGTTATCAGCACTGCAAAAAAAGTGCAGAATGAAAAAAAGACTAAAATAGAATTTTTAGTTGGTACAATGATTGAGTTACCTAGAGCAGCAATTAAAGCACAAGATATTGCTAAGCACGCTGAATTTTTTAGTTTTGGTACCAATGATTTAACACAAACAACTTTTGGAATTAGTAGAGATGATAGTGGTAAATTTTTAAATGATTATATTGACAATAAAATTTTTACAATAGATCCATTTATATCCATAGATGAGGGGGTAAAAGACCTAGTAGAAATTGCAGTTAAAAAAGGAAAAAAACAAAATAAAAAAATTAAGTTAGGAATTTGTGGTGAACACGGTGGAGATCCTAAAAGTATTGACTTTTGTTCAAGGGCTGGATTGAACTATGTTTCATGCTCTCCGTATCGTGTACCAATAGCAAGATTAGCTGCAGCTCAAGCAGAACTTAAAAAATAAAGAATAAATGATTGTAAAATACATTACTTTTTTAATTGGTATTATTTGGTCATATTCAATTATCAAGACACAATCTGTTTTTAGTAAAAAAGCTGGTTTAATTTTTAAGGTATTTATTTCAAAAGTTTCTTGGTTAACACTAATCGCTGCATGTTATTTTGGTTACAAAAATTTTCCAATCCAATATACAATTATAGGAATTGCAGTTGGAGTTATACTTGTACATATAAGTTTTTATTTTTTAAAAAAAATATTAACTTCTAAATTTAGTGAAAAAAATCTTTTATTTATTAAATCTTTTTTTGAATACTCTTTAATTGCCTGGGTATTCTACTATATATTTTTTTAAATTAAAATTTACGAATTAAATTTAGAGATGCCTCATCAAATTCTTCAGGTCTTAAAGCATTATTGGTTAATTTAAAGTCAATTATATAATCATTTATATTTTTACTTAAAACATAATTGGACTTTAATTCATCACCCCCAGTTATTGAAAAAGCGTAGTTCGTCTTTTTATTAGGTAAATACCCAATAGCGATATGGACTTTATCGGTATGGCCTGATCCTAGAGCTTGATTACGCTCATAGATTAAAAAAACACTAAAGTTATTCTGCAGCACAATATCTATACCAATCTCTCCATTAATATTATGTAAAGCCTCAGAATGTAAGGTGTCACTAAAATTTACACTGCTATCGCCTGAATAAGTGTATTTGAAATTTGAGGAACGGTCTAAATCGATAACGTATTCAATTTTTCCATGTCTTTTAAGAGTATATTTATCATCAGATAAATCTTGGACTGCAGAAAATCCTGCTCTGATTTTTTTTGTCCGGATATGTTGACTTTCTACATCAATACCACCAGTGCCAACTTCTTTATAGGATCCTAAAATAGTGTGACCAATATCAAATCTTCCAGAGGGAATAAAAGTAAAATTATCTTTTTTAATCTCATCTTTTAATCTTATGGTCCCGTAAATCTGTTTACCTGTTCTATTAGCAGTCAAATTTCTACCATCTAGAACAGTTAATAAGTCTGACTTTAATTTTCCAATCCCAATAAAAGTATCAAGAAATTTAGTATCATCTTCTATAGGGGTAGTTGAATAATAGGTGATATTATATGTATCCGTATCTAAATTACTGCCACCAGTTCCAACATCAACATTATTTCTCCCAACTCTAAACGCCAATCCTTTGATTCCATTTTCCTTGGTAAATTTATCTGCACCAAAGGTGATTGCATCAGTATCAATTTTTTTTGTGGATGAAATACTGGTATCTCCAATTCTGCCAATAGCAATACTGCCTTCACTCCAATAAAATACATCTTCATCCTTATTTTTTTTCTTCATTTTTGAAGAAGAGGCTTTAACAACTTCAGTTAAAGAAGCTAATCTTTGATTGGTAAAATTAAAATTAATATTTAAATTAGTTAAGTTTTGTTTGTCTTTATTTCTTCTAATCCACTTTAAACGATTGACTGCACTATCAGTTGCATGATCAATAGTTCTTTTAGCAATTTCTATTTGAGCTAATGCCATTCCAGTTCGATCACTGTTTTCAGTGATTGAAGGACACTTTCCAGCAATTATATTAAAAGGACACGATAAATTAAATTCAAGAACTCTATCATTGGTGCCATCGTTTTGGTCATTTCCCAAGAATATTTTCAGTCCATTTGTACTAAAACTTAGACCAGCCAATTCTGAAGATATATTATTAGCACTTGCCTTTGTTCTTATATCCACAGAGCCATCTATAGTAAATGAGGATGTATCATATGGTGAATCTAATGAAATTTGAGTAACTGAATGCTGATTATGATCATGAAAGAATAATCTCTTTCCATTTGAACTAAAAAATAAAGACATAGGGTTAGCAGAACTTGTTAAAGCAATACCAGCAGTTGTAACCAGCGATATAGTTGTAAGATCGTAAGGTGTTGATAGATTGTATTCTAAAATTCTTTCTCTTTCGTCACCATTTTGCATCATCATTACAAAAAGTTTTTTTCCATCTGGATTTATAGCAACACCTTGTGCACGACTATTTGCTGTATTGCCGGGTCTAGTTCCTCCAAAGGCTGCATCTGCTTGACTGCCTTGTTGTAAAGCATCACCATCAAAGTTAGTTGTTTTTTGGGCAAAACTACATGTTGAAATATCGTAAGGTGAAGTTAAGTCATATCTAAAAATTTTATCTTTATCATCTCCACCTTCACCACCTGCACTTCCTCTAGCTATAAAGATTTTAAGTCCATCACTAGAAAATGAAATGTCAAAAATTCTTCTATCACCACCTGCATTTCCTGATAATTCACACCTCTCACTGTCCCCTGCATATGTTCTTGTTGATATATCAAATGGTGTAGAAAGATTGAATTCTGCAATAAATCTAAAATCACCATCACCATTTTGATAATGTAAAAAAGCTTTTGTTCCCTCTGGATTAAAAGCTAATGCACGAATATGTCTTGTATCATCATTGTTTCCATTAAATACTGCATTTTGAACTTCATCGCTAATTACCCCCCATGAATTAGAAATTGGAAATAATAGAAAAAATAAAACGAGTATTTTTCTAAATAAAGTCATATGAGTTTTTTACAGGAATTATAATTCAATTCATTATTTAATGTACCCAAAATTGGTAAAAAATTTGTATTTTTTTTAGAAAAAATAGTCTTAATTAATTAATATTTCAAAATGAAAAGTAATTTTAAAATTCATATTTTAGTATTTTTTTTAAGCATAGCAGTTTTCTTGTTAATCTATCCACATATTTTTTATAAATATTTTGTTTTTCAAATGCCTTTTAGTGACCAAGCTCCACAATCTTATTTTGCAGATTGGACAGTGATAATCTCTGCAATGAAATGTAAATTACAGGGTTATGATGTTTTTTTGGATAATCCTTGTGACTTTTGGAATAGAAGACATGTATATGGTTCTATTCTTTTATTTCTGCCCTACAGTACTAACTTAAATAATTTATATTCTATTTACATACCAATTTTTTTTAATCTGTTGTTTTTATTTGTAGTGATATCTCATATAAATTTTAAAAAAGTTGAGCAGGTCATAATCTATATTTTATTTATTTTTAGTCCTGCAACCCTACTTGCAGTCGAAAGATTTAATATTGATATATTGATATTTTTGATTTTATTATTGATTTGTCATTTAAGGTCAAACTTATTTAAATCAATTTTAATAGTAATAATTTCTCTTGCTAAATTTTATCCTGCAATCACCTCAATTATTTTTTTATTCAAAGGTATAAATAAAAAAAATCTATCGTATTTCTTGATTTCTGTTGCATTCATTGCGCTGATCTTTTTTTTAGATAATGATAATTTAACAAAAGTTTTTTCAAATATTGGCCAAGCCACAGCTAGTCATAAATTGGCTTTTGGAATAATGCATTTTTCAAATTTTCCAACATTGAATACCAAATTTCCCGTTGAACACTTATTAATTTTTAGTGTGTCACTAATGTCAATTATATTTTTCTTCTCATCTCTAATTCTAAAAAAAGATAAATTTTTTAAGGATTTTAATTTTGAAATTTATAGTGATAAATTATTCTTTATTGGAAGTAGTGTTTGCGTTTTTACTTATCTTTTATTAAGTAATTACATATATAGAGAAATATTTATTTTTCTTGCTCTACCTTTTTTATTTAAAATGATTAATCAAAGTATTTTTTCTAAATTTTTTGTTTTAGTAATATTAGTAAAATTGGTTCTGTCTCCATTTACATTTTATTATAGTTTTTCTTTAGATAATGAAACTCTCAATATAATCAAATCTCTTTTAGATAATCTCATTATATCTATGATGTTAGCTTCCTTAGTAAGCATTTTATTTATAAGATTAAAAAATTTTAAGATTAATTAAGTGAATGAAAAATAAAGAAACATTATCAATTATTTCAAGTAAAAATTTTATACCAATATTTTTTACCATATTATTTTTGTATTTTTTTGGTCTGAATGTTTATCAGATGCACGACCAACATTGGACTGCAATGTTAGATCAAGATATCAAAATGATTTACAATTCTTTGTTAATCTCTTCAGGCTTCGAGCAGGCATATAGAGACCATCCAGCTTACACAACATTTTTAATTCTTGGTGGGATTTTTAAAATTTGCTCAATATTTTTTGATAATTTTACAATTCAAGAAGTGCTTGCTGCTGATAACATTGATAAAGAATTTCAAAAACTTTTTTATATCGCTAGAGTTATTAATGGTTTTTATATTTTTTTGGTAACTTTTTTCATTTATAAAATTTTAATAGAGTTAAAAGTTTCTAATTTTATAAGTATTTTATCGACATCTTTGTCTCTTTTTTTTATTTCTTTTTATGAATTATTGTTCTTAGTTCGGTCCGAAATTGTTTCCGTTTTAATGTTTTTGATTTCTTTTTATTTTTTAACTAAATTTTTAAACAGAAATAATATTATTTATATAATCTTAACGGGCTTCTTTTTTTGTCTCTCAATGCTTGCAAAAATACAGGTAATATTTTTATATTTTGTTATCTTGATAGCTCTACCTTTTTTAATTTACTATTTAGATGTTTCAAAAAAGTTACATCATTTAATTAAAAAAAATAAATTTTTGGAATTAAGTAAGATAGTTATAATTTTATTCTTTGGTCTCTATATTCTATCCCAATTAATTTTATCAAAAAATTTTTTAAGTGAGTTAAATGATCCAGCTTTTTCATTATTGCATAATGAGGATTTAATTCTGCTTTTATTTTTTGTGTCAATCTATTTTCTATTTATAAAATTATTGTCTAAATATTATCTGATCAATTCTAATTTGGTGGTGATCTCTATTGGAATGATAATCACTGGATTTGTGATTTGTTTATTAATAGTATTTTTATTGGATGTTACGAATATAATTCCTTTTCACGAATTAAATTTGCTAAGGCTAACAAATCCAATAAAGTTTATGACTATTCATACATTTGAAATGCGTCATGAAGTAAGTATCCTAATTACAATAAAAGCACTCATACAAGCAGCTTTAGGATTTTATGATTTATCAGCTCAATTTAATGAAGCATATAATCCAACAATTTTAAGTATTGATACAAAGATTTTTTTTAGAAACTTGCATTTATTATTATTACTTTTATTGATTATTTTCTCATTTTTTAAAATCAAGGATAAAAATTTAATATATCTATCTATAGTTTTTTTACTTGGAACATCAATCTATTATCTTATCTTTTTATTAAGGGAGACTACAGGTTACAACATTTTCCTCTTTCCATTGTATGTAATAACAATTTCAATTTTATTAAATAGATTAAACAAAAAATATTATTTTATGATGTACTCAATTTTTTTACTAGTTTTCTTGTTAGAAAATTTTTTATTATCAAGTATTTATAAAAATGTTTTTAGTCGTGAACCAAGTGTTTATAAAATTTGCAATATTGAGAAATGGAAAAACTCAGTAAATTACGTCAAAAACTATAACAATAGATCCTATATAAAATTGGTTGGTGACGTAGATATCTGGATTAAAGTTTATGCAAATAAGTTTTACAAAATAACAGATATTTATTGTATTCAATTAAGAGATGAAGAGGGAAATCGAGAAACGGAATTTAAAATAAATTAATGGCCTATTTTGGTTATATTAACTAAAGTATGATATTGTTTTTTTTATAATAATTGTGCATAAATAATACTATGTTTGAAAAATTAGAAGAATTAGCAAAAAATAACAAAAAAATTTCTGACTTCCATATAAGAAGTGGTTGGCCACTTGCCTTTCGCCAAACAGGGGAAATTCACAAAGTTCCAGAGGTAATGGTTAAAGCTCAAGATTTACAGGATTTGTTATCTACAAACTGTAATGAAGTAGAAATGAAAAGATTTAATGATACCCACGAGTTAGACTCATCCGTAACTTTAAGTGGTCTAAGATTTAGAGCAAATTTTTATAAAACTATTACTGGACCTGCAGCAGTGCTAAGAAGAGTAGAAAGTGTTATACCTGAGATGGGTCAGTTTGATTTACCCCAAGTTTTATATGATATTATTGATATGCATAAAGGTTTAGTACTTGTTACAGGACCAACAGGATCTGGAAAGTCAACTACACTTGCAGCAATCATAAATGAAATTAATAAAACAAGAACCTCAAACATTATCACTGTTGAGGATCCAGTTGAATTTATCCATAAGGATGTGAAAAGTATTGTTTCACACAGAGAAGTCGGTAAACAAACACAAACATTTGCGAGTGCTTTAAAGGCTGCCCTTCGAGAAGATCCAGATGTAATTCTTGTTGGTGAGATGAGAGATTTAGAAACAGTTTCACTCGCTTTAACAGCTGCTGAGACTGGTCACTTAGTTTTTGGAACTTTGCACACGAGTGGTGCTCCAAATACCATTAATAGAATTATTGACGTCTTCCCACCAGAACAACAAGCCCAAATTAGAGCACAAATTTCTACATCATTAAAGATGGTAGTTACTCAAAGACTTTTAAAAACTAAAGATGGCCAGGGTCGTTGTGGTGCTTTTGAAGTGATGAAGTGTACAGCCCCAATTCAAAACTTAATTCGAGAAGCAAAAATTCATCAAATACCAAGCATCATGCAAACTGCTGTAAAAGATGGTATGATCACCATGGCAAAATCATTAGAAGATTTAGTTAAAGCAGGAAAAATTGATGCAGGTGCAGGTAAAGAACATTAAAGGTTTTAATCTCTTAGAATTAATTGTTGTGTTAGTGATAGTTGGGATAATCTCTGCTGTTGCTTATCCAAACTTTTCAGAATGGCGTAAAGAAAGAGAAGTTAGACAAGGTATAGCAAAAATACAGTCTTTAATTAAAAACATTCACATTCAAACCGAAAGAGGAACATTTGCTTTTGTTCAAGTTCTAATCGAACCTACAAATACTCATATTGCAATACAGTCAAAAGGTATGACGATGCAAACTCTTGCCTCTAAAATTAATGATGGCAGCAGCACATGGAACAATCCTACAGATACCAATCCAAGATGTAATATAGAAGACTCTAACTATTGGGACACTGATACAGCTACTGCAGGAGATGACATAAAAAATTCAGTGTATTCTCTTAATCTTGAAGGAATAACAACAAGTTTTGAGGAAAAAAGTGCAGTTTGTTTTTCAAGAAATGGTAAATTTTATGAGTCTGAAGGCATATTAAATAATTCAACAGTAGGAGTGATAGACTTTATATATGTATGCAGAAGAGATTTTGAGGGTGATCTTTGTAATATAGAGTATTCAATTGCTGACAACAAAGCTTCCAGACAACCTCCTCCTAGTGGAGATGATAACGAGGATTATTATAGAACTGTAAATTGGACAAGATTTGGAAATGTTACAACAAGTAAACTTATTAATGAGTATGATGACGATGGATTTTCAGGTGGGACTTGGATAGATATACCAGTTAATTAAGATGAAAAAAAATAAAAAAAATATTTTAGGTTTGTCGATTTTAGAAGCTTTAGTTTCAACTGCTATTATAGGAATAGGTTTTGTTGCAATATTACAAATGACTAATTATTCAGTCCAATCTATCTATACATCTGGAGAGAGAACAAAAGCTAATTATCTTACAAATTTAATTGCTGAGGATGTATTGGGTCATAAAAATATAACAACTGGATCAGCTCGAAATTTTTCTGATTATCTTTTTGATAATGAATTTAACTCTAACTTTTGTGAAAATGCTGCTACAGGGACTGCCTCTGCAAATACTGGTAATATTTATGGAGATGACGAGGTAGATGGCCCGTTAATGAAAACAAGAAAATGGCAAGCAATTTTAAATAGCAAAAGTTACTTAAATTGCAAAGGGACAAATGAGAGAAGGAATTTCAGAGTATTTAAAATTGGCAGCCAATGGAGTGCCGAGCCAGGAATATTAGAAAATACTAACACAAGATCAATAAATGGTTCAGAGGTACCCTATGTAACAGATGATCTTATGTATATTGGTAGAGTACAAATTAATCTTAACGATGGTAAAAAAAGAAAGTATTTATACTTTCAAACTGATTATGTTTTAAAACCATGAGTAAAAGATATTCAAAAAATATAATTGGACTCTCTTTAATTGAAATTTTAATTGGTATTATAATTACTTCTATCATGATGGCCGCAATGTACACTTCATATTCTGTAGTTAATCAATCTTATAATCAGGTAAGTGAAAAAGCTAAAATAAGTAAATCAAGTAGAGATTTAGTTTCGATGCTAATGAGGGATATTCGTATGGCAGGTTTTAGATACTATGCTGGAAGTTTTGAAATTTCAAAATATGCAGCTGACACTACAACCCAATGTAGTTCACCAGGAATGACTTTACCAAAATTAAGTTATCTAATTTTTTTAGATGGTTTTGACCAATTAAGTTCCGTTGAATATGATACTGATCAAAATCATAATCCTATCGTTATTAGAAAAAATACACTAGGACCTAACAGAACTTCAGAAACCAGAGGTTCATCTGGAGTTACCGGTGATACTGATCTTTGCTGTGATCAAATCCAAATTGTTTATGAGGATTTTAATCAAAATCATATATTGCAACCTTACAAAAAATATCGGATCACATATTTTGGAAAACAAACTGCAACAGATGAAGTAGAAACTCCAAATGGAATAGAGACGATTAATAGATACGGAGTTTTTAAACTTATACAAGGATGGGAACAAGAAAGAACGAGTTTAACTGACTGTGTTTTTCCAACTACTGGGAGTTGGGTAACCACTTGTCCTGAATGTACATCTCAACCAGTTTTAGTTAGAGATCACATTGAGGACATGGAATTTATACCGTTCGATGAAAATGGAAGAGTAGTTAGAGATAGCTCTGGTGCGTATCCTGCGCCAGAATTAACAGGTATAAGAGATAGATTATATGACATAAGGGGAGTTGATATAAAACTAATATTTAGATCAAAAGAAAATTTTTTTTCAAGAAGAGCAGCGAGAGCAATTACGGGGTTGTCTAGCAGAAATCAATCTTATGAAGATCAATATTTAAGAGATACAGTGGTAGTCTCTGTCCACACTAGGAATATTGGAGGTGAAAGTTTTCAATGATTAGAAATAAGCAAAAAGGATTTGCATTGGTCCTATCACTTGTACTTTTACTTGCAATGTCTTTAATGGGAGGAGGTTTAGTTGTAATTGCTTCATCAGATCATCAAGGAAATAATAGCAGTGATGAATATCAACAGACATTTTATGTTGCAGAAACTGCTCTGATGCAAGCAGAAAAAAGTTTAGTGGATAAAATGACTGGTCCTATTGATAATACAACAGGAACAAGAGACTATGAAAATAGGTTTATACCACGTAATGCAACATCATCTGACCCAGCTCCCACACAAACTCCTTGCTATCTAAGTTTTAGAAACTTGTCGAGAGACTCAAGTTTTAGACTAGTAGAGCATGTTCAAAACCAAAGCTTCTTTGATCTGATAGAGCCAATTTTTGATGCTGATACTTTTAGATTGTCTGCTATTGACACAGATGATGCGGTTGATAATGAAAAAGAAAAACTTGAAAAATTTCGATATGAGTTTTTTTCAGTAAATTCTGGTTCCTCTCTCTATAAAGGTGCTGGCACAAGTTTAAAGAAGACCTCTGGTACTGTTCAAAGACAGGGAACTGCATATAAAATTTATGCTTGTGGCATGATGGGTAGTGTGAATAAACCTGAAATATTGATTCCTCTTGAAACAATTGTAATTTTAGCCCACTAATTTTAAATAAGAATGCTTAAAATGAGCAGCATAGTCTGTTGAAATACTATTTCATTATTCTATAATTTTGCTGTGAAAAGAATCTTTTTTAAATTTTTGATTTTTTTATTTTTTTCAAGCTCTTCATTTGCTTGTTCTTTATTGCAAGTACCTATAGGCACCACTGTGCCCGTTGCCAAAGGAACATTCGAATTTTTAGATATGCACAATAACGAAAATTATGGAAAAGATGTAGCTGCAAGATATATAGAATCAGCACTCGACTATTGTGATGGTTCTCAATTAGAAAATGCTGACTTAGAAGTTATTATTTACGATAATAAAGTTGCCTCAATAACATTAGCTTCAACAGATTTTGAATATAAAGATGAAGTTTATGAGTTTGCAAAATCAAATATTGGTGATCCAGGTGCTGAAGTCAAAAATGAAAATTGGACAGGCTTTAAAGATTTAAGTATTGGAGATTTATTAATATATTATAGTAGGATTAAAGAAAGAGGGGAGATAGTAGAAATTTTGAAGATCACTAACCGAGAAATGTTAGATTATACCATTGACGAACAAGTGATAGATGTAACTGGATAAATATGTTTAGAATTTTAAAGATATCTGTATTTTTCATAGCATTAGTTTTAAATTCCAATGCAAATGCAAAACCTGTTCCACCAGGTGCAGGGGATGGTGATGTCCCTGCTAATATTTTATTTCTAGTAGATAGTTCAGCAAGTATGGGTAGGTGGATTGGTACTGATGGTCTAGGAAGAGCCACAGGAGTAGCCTATGACTCTCAAGGAAGAATTTTAATTGGTCAAAATGTAAGGAGATCACAAGGTTCTGTAATTAGATATACGGCTGCGGGAGATAGAGACACTACTTTCAGACCAATCAGACGTATTAATAATACAGGTTGCGCACAAGAAACTGACAGAAATAGAACTATTAATGGAAGAAATTTTAGGGCAGCTTCGACAATTAAATTTGTCGAGGGTTTAACCTCAACAGTCATTAATAACGAAAATATTATTTTTGCAAATAGTAGAGAAAGAAGATTGTATAACTTTATTTTTGGATTTTCTGAAAATGGAAGGAATTGTAGATTTGCTCTAGGAACACCAGGTGGATCAGTTGTTCATGATTTTGATATTAAAATTATTGGTGGCACACCCTATATATTTGCATTTGGAAGAGGTTGGCGTAGCAGAAGTTCTTTTTTTAAATCATGTGATATGTCAACTATGCGATGTGAAACCCAAACACTTCCAAGAACTCATATAGCCAGATTCGGAAATAGATTTAGTGTTAATAATGAAGGTACAATCGTTTACTTTTCAGACTCAAGAAATGGTCATTTAATAGGACATACTCTTACAAGAGTAGGTGATGCTTATAATGTTGGCAATGAAGTCAGAAGGTGCGAAGATGTGAATGCACCAACTCTAGCTGATGATATAATGCATGCTACGGGAGTAGAAGTTTCACCTGACAATAGTAATACAATTTATATTACATCTCATCTAAGTCATGCAGTTCAAAGATTGGAATTAACAGACACTACTTGTACAGTAGTCACAAGTATTGGTACTGGTGCAGCAAGCAATTTAAGAAATACAGGTAATGCCAATGAATTATCAGCAGATGAAGTAAATTTTAATACACCTTGGGGACTTCATGTTTCAAGCACTAGAATTTTGGTGGCAACCCATAGAGGTTTTGTAGATGAGTTTGATGAAGATCTTGTTACTGTTGCGAATAGAGATACAGCATGGCTTCAACAGATGGGAGGCCCTAGAGTTAGAAGATGGGATGGAGTTAAAGAAGCAATTGAAGCAATTGTTAATGACACTACACTTACAACAGGTGCGCATTTTGGTTTTGGGCATTGGAATGCAGGAGAAAACCAAGGCAGGCGAGGACCGAGAGGAGGTCAGTATTGTCATAGAAATGCAGATTGTACTTATTATGGAGGCTGGGGAGGCATCACCTCTGCAAATATTGGACAAATACAAACTACAGAAACGGAAAATGCGGATGGTACAGTAACATCAACTTCAACCAATCTTCAAACAGATTCAGGAGTAGCATCTAACGAACATCCAAATGGAACAAGTACATTATGCCATGTCGATGCTTGTATAAATGTTGCTGTCAGTTCTGGAGGTGCAGGAAGGATAATGGATGTTTTCAGACCGTTGGGAATGGCATGGGGAACAGACTCACACGCATTTTCACAAATGGCAGAAGATTATTTTAATGATAATAATGCAGGAGCACAAATTGTTGATCCAGACTCTGAATGTCAGTTAAATTATATTATTGTTATAGGTGACGGAGCTATGACGAACACAGGCGTTCTGGGAGCTGGCGGTCAAACAGCGGCTAGGATGAGGAGTTTGAGAGAAAAAGGAGTCAAATCTCTATATGTTGCTTATGGTGGTGGAATAACTGGTGATAACTTACAAAGATTTCATGAACTTGCAAGAATAGGCTCTAGCGATTTACCTGCAGGCACAACTGCTACTGCTTGTATAGATGATGATGATTGTGAAAGAGCAATTGTAGCACTGACACCTGAAGATTTGAAAACAGCTTTAACTGCTAAAATTAGACAAATTATAGCTGACAGACTTGCATTTACAGCTCCATCTATTACAGCGACGATAGAAGAAGGTGGTTCATTGTATCAAGCTCAGTTCTCTTATGAGCAATTTGGTGAATGGCAGGGAACAATATTAAGAAAAGGTATAGACTCCAAAGGAAATGTCACACACGAACTTACAGAACCAGAAAATTGGAGTGCATCAGATCAAATACGTGCTCAATCCTCAAGAGGTAATAATTTAGATACTAGAAATATTTGGTCTGCTATCCCGGGTGTTACATACCCTGATGGTAAGACACCAGATAATTTTAATACAACTAACTCTACAGCTATAAGAGGTTTGTTTGAAACTTTTGGATATACAATTCAAGATTATCACAATGCCTCATCTGATTGTGAAGATATTGGTAATGATAGTTTTCTTGGTGATGAGGTAAATGGATTAATTTTATTTATGAAAGGAAATGATTATTTTGATTATAATGGAGATTGCGATGTTCAACAAATAAGAACCCATGTCATGGGCGATATATATCATTCTCAATTAATTGAGGTCGGAAGTCCAAACGCAAACATTAATTTTTCTGATACTAATGAAGAAGCTTATTATAGAGCTAAAAATGGGTATCAAGGATTTATGACGCAACAAGCAAGCAGAAGAAATGTTCTTTATGCAGGATCAAATTCAGGGATGTTACATGCAATAGATGCAAAAACCGGTGACGAGATTTGGGGATTCGTTCCTCCATTCATAGCTGCAATGTTACCTCAAATCATAAATAGAGATTATGATGGAGCTGTAGGTTCAGACAACACTGGTGGAACTAATCCAATTTTTGGTGTTGATGGTTCACCTGTAGTTCATGATCTTTACATAAATGGTTATACATTGAAGGATGGTGTGCCTGAAATAGATGATAATAAAAGTTGGCGTACTATTTTGTTTGTCCCATATGGAAGAGGTGGTCCTGGTTTTTCTGTACTAGACGTTACGGATCCAGTCTTACCAATTCATATGTTTTCAGTTTATAATGATAGAATAAATTCAAGAGTTTTAATTTCTGATAGTAACAGTCAAATAAGAGAGTATGAATATAATCGTAGCACATCATCTTTGTTAGATACAAGTGAAGGGCAACAGGCAACAGATAACACTAATGATGCAAGAGACTCTGATGGTGATAATGAAGCTACTCCAGCTCAAAATACAATAGCAGCATGTCAATCAACTACAGACTTTAGGGATAATGGAACTAACTCATGTTACAAAGGAAGAACTTTTCATTTTCCTAATATTAGTTTAGATTATGGTATCGATGAAGAAATTCCAGACGGATTATTAGGTGCTTATAGAAATGTCAATGGTCAGTCTGTACCATTAATAATAAGCTCAGCTAAAATAATAGATGATGGTTCTGGGGGTGGTTTATTAAGTGTTACTTTCTCTGCAGATGAGCCAAGTTTGACTTTTAATGCAAATCCATCAGATGCAAACAGCGATCTATCAGATAATGTTGTTTTAACAGCATGTTTAGGTGCTGGTGGAATAGATCCAGCATTTGATTATAGTAAACTTGGAGAAACATGGTCTACACCAAAGATAGTAAGAATGCCATCCTCTTCAGATGGTTCTTTAGATAGTGATAAGTATGTTGCTATTTTAGGCGCGGGTATGAGCAAAGGTGATAAGTGTGGTGGTTCAGCACTTTTCTTAGTTGATCTTGAAAGTCACGCTGATGGTGCTCCAGGAAGAATACATGGAGCAGAGATAAATGGTGGACCAATTACTATAGTAGATACTTCACCTTTTGGATTAAATTATGGTTCTCAAATAATTGCTACTCCAAATGGAAGTGACATTCAAAATGCAGTCCCAGCTTCACCAGTGGTAATTACTCCTGATACTGCCCCAGGTATCGATTGGAGAGGTGCACTTGTATATATAAACGATCTTGAAGGTAAAATTACAAAAATTAACTTATCTAATAATACTAAGGGTTTTGAAAATAATGCTTTTTCAGAAGATGTGACCGAACTTTATGATCAGACAACATTATTCAGATTAGACGCGTCAGATGCTAATGGGAGATATTCGTATTTTTCTATGGATGCAGGAATAGGGGTAAGTGATGGCGGTTTCTGGTTATTTGGCTCAACTGGAAATTTTACAGACCTTGGTAATAGAAGAGACACGATAGATAATATTCTTTATGGAGTACAAGATAAACATTATCCATATTGGAAACATCTAAATGGTGTAACTATACCAAAAGCTACATCAACCCCAGCTCTATCATCCACTACTCTTTCTACAACGTCTACAGCCACAGCATCAGCTGATTTAGAAATAGATCCCGAATTTACAAAATTGGCTCATAAAGGAGCGAATGATGCAGCAAGCAATGTTGGTAACGCAACAAAATGCATAAACGTTTCTGGAGATGATAGTGGTGTAAACTGTCCATTACCAGACACTGCTGATGCTTGGGTTATACACTTAGAAAAAGACTCTGATGGTAATTTTCTTGGAATAAGAACTCACAGAAAGGCATCAGCATCACCTACTTTATTTAAAGGTAAAGTTTATTTTCCAGTATATCAACCACCACCAGGAACTGCTAAATGTAATCAAGGGCATGCATTTATATGTGCTGCCGATGACGAATGTGGAACCAATAGTGCTTCTCAGTTAAAACGTGCTACTCCTGGAGAAGTTGATAATCCATCAGTAAATGCATGTGCTTATGTTAGAGAAGGTGTATTATCAGAGTTAGTTATCTTTAGTGATAAATTATTTGCTAATGTAGCAGGACCAGCTGAAGATGAGGATACTCTGTTCTCAATTCTTTCAATTCCAGGAGATGTCATAACTAACAAGGGCGGATGGAGAGACAGTAGCTTCTAAAATAATTTTTTTAGTTTATTTTTTAATTTATCTTTAACTTTGTCTTCTATCTGTTTTGGATCAAAATTTTCGATTTTGTTTAAAAAATTTTCACTAAATATTTTTTCTTTAACAATTTTAATTGTATCATTAAAAACATCTTTTAGAATATCTTTGTAATTTTTACTTTTACTTGTATTTCCAATATTTTTAAAGTTCATATCATTTAACTTTAAACTTTTTTCAATATCTAGATCGGGGGATAATGCAGATAAAGAAATATTTTTCGCATCTAAGTTTTTTATATTAAAATATTTGTTAGATTGAGAGTACGTACTTTTATTTTCAAGTTCTTTTTTTAAAGATTTTACATTGTCATTAATGATTTGATCTGTAAATTTAAAATAATAATTTACTTCAATATCACTCAACAAAACGTTGTCTATAACAACTTCATTAGAAAATATTGAAAAAGTATCTAAATCTACTTTGATTGTTTCTATTTTAATTAAATGACCAGCAAAATTTTTGTTTAATAAATTTATTCCTTTTGCATTTGCCTCTCCACTTAAATAATCAATATTCAATTTTTCAATTACTATTTCTCGATTTAAAGTAGCAGAGATATTATTTTGTAAAATATTTTTAATTAATCTATCTCCAATAAACTCGATCAAAAAATAAAATGAGACAAATGAAAATAAAATTATAGATAAAAACTTTTTCATATGTTTAAAAATTTTATTATTTGTTCAAGAAGTAAGAGATAAAGTACACAACCTAAAACAAGATAAGGCCCAAATGGAATCTTAGATGCCATTGTTCTAGATTTATTTATCAAACTTGGTATTGCAAATGTCAAAGCAACAAAAGATGAAAAAAATAAAATAAATGGTAAAGACATCCATCCAAACCAAAAACCTATTGCCGATAAAAGTTTTGCATCTCCAAGTCCCATACCTTCTTTATTTCTTAATTTTTTATATCCAAAAATAATTATCCAAATAATTATATAACCAGTCACACCTCCAATTAATGAGTCAATTAAAGTTGGAAACAAATAATGATTCAAATTTGGATCAAATGATTTTATAAACCCTATTCCCATAAGTGGAAATGTCAACTCATTAGGAATTATAAAATGTTTTAAATCGATAAAAAAAATAATTGTAAAAAAAATAATTAATATAAAAAGTAGTAGTGTGGTAACTGTAAACCCAAAAAAATAAAAAGAGATAAGAAAACCTGAGCCAACCAGTAACTCTACAAAAAAATATTGAAAAGATATCTTGTAATTACAATTTCTGCATTTTCCTTTTAAAAAAATGTAAGAAATAAATGGAATATTATCAAACCAGCTGATCTTTTTTTGACAATTTCTACACTTGGACCTTGAGGATACAACATTTCCTCCCTCTGGCAGCCTATATATGCATACGTTACTAAAGCTACCCCACAAACTACCGAGTATGAATACAGTAATATAGACAAATAACACTTATTAAATTTTAAATCTTGAGGAAATCTCAATGATACCATCAATACAATATTGCACAAACACTATGGCATCTTGAATATGTAAATAAAAATTTTCCGAGTAAATTAAAACTTCCATATTTTGAAAAAATATCAAAAAAGAGTTAGATTGCCAATAAAATAATATGTTCTTTGGATCAAAAAAACCTGAAATAAATAAACAAGAGGATACCTCGAGTAAAGATCTTGCCTTAATTACTCAAATGAATAATGATTTAGCAGGATCTTTAGATTTAAAGGAGACCTTACAAAATGCTTTAGAATTAATTATCAAAAGAATAAACGCTCAAGCAGCTAATGTTTTTTTGATTGAGGAAAAGAAACAAGTTTTTCAATGTATTGCTTCAAAGTATCAAGCTTATTTAGAAGATTTTGAAATACCAATTACCCAAGGCGTTATGGGTAAAGCTGCAGCAAGTAAAAAATGTATAAGGGTGGGTGACGTTAGAAAAGACGTAAGAGAAATAGCGGAATTTTATTTTGATTTAGACAATAAAACAAATTTTACAACATATTCTGTTCTATGTTCTCCTTTATTAGTTTCAGGTGAGTGTATTGGTGTAATTCATTGTCTAAATAAAAAAACAAATACAAAACTTTTTGAAGAAAATGACAGAAAACTTTTAGAAACCTTATCAGGCCCTGCTGCCCTTGCAATTAAAAATGCTAAAACAGCGAAAGAACTCATAGATAAAAATAGAATGCAAAAAGAAATTGAGATAGTGGGTGATATTCAAAAAACTTTATTATCTCAAAATAAAAAAGATCCTTTTCCTATTGCAGGAATAAATATACCAGCAAAAGTTGTTTCAGGAGATTTTTATAATTTTTCAGATCTAGGAGATGGAAGGTTTGGTTTTGGTGTCGCTGATGTCTCAGGAAAAGGAATTAAATCATCCTTATTGATGTCAAAGGCTTCAAGTTTATATCGATGTCTTAGTAAAACAATTTTTTCAGCAGCAGAGCTTTTAAAAATCCTTAATGATGAAATATGCGAAACAGCCTCAAGGGGAATGTTTGTAACAATGGTGATAGGTATTTATGACAGCAATAAAAAAGAATTGTTATTAGCAAATGCGGGACATGAACCACCACTAATTTTTTCAAAAGGTGAAACTTTTTTAAATGTTGAGGAAGCAGGTCCACCGTTAGGCATCGCGCCTAAATTTAAATTTACAGAGAAATTAATTTCTTTTACAGATAGTTCGATGTATATTTTTACTGACGGAATAACTGAAATGAAAGACCCAAGTGGTGATATGCTTGGACAAGAAGGCTTTCAAGATTATATTAAAAAATATCAAAATGTCCCGAACTCACAAAGATTAAACAAAATTATTGAAGAATTAATTAAATCTGGAAGAATACAAAAAGATGATTTAACAATTGTAACAATCGATAGTAAATAATTATGCTGAACATTCCTAAAGTAATGATATTTTTTTTTATAATACTTAGTACAATAATGTTTTGGACTACTTCTAATGTTTGCAGATATAATTTCACAATTGAAAAGAGAACAAATCAGTTAAATATTATTGCAGCTGAAATTGATGCATCGATCCCGATGGCAAAAGTTTATTATTTTAAAGAACTTAATTGCAATAAGGTTGATCTTGCATGGGACTACGAAAGAGTTGTTAAAAATTTTAAAGTTCTATCTGTCCTTATATATCAAGAATTTACTACTGATATACGTGGCGATCCTAATTAAACTTACGTTTTGTGCTCAATTCATTCATCAGTTGAATTAAGTGCATTAATTCATATAATTACCCATAATAGGTATTAAAAAACCAAATTAGGTAAATGAAAACTATAATGGAATAATTATTAGTATAATGAGTTTAAATGAAAAAAACGTTATTGAATTTAAAAAAGCTCTGAAAGAAGAGCAACTCCCAAATTTTTCAAGTGGTTTGTATCATTGGATGATGTTTTTAATTAATTTTTACAATCGTGTTAAAACAAACTTAAAGATTGATTTTGATAGTTTTATGGTTCTACAGTTAGTGGTAAGTGATTATCTTTACAAGACTAACAAAGAAGGTACAAAGAATTATAAAGAACTTGGAGAAAGTTTTAAAAATTTTCCAGATCTATTTAGTGATAAAAGAAAAGTAAATATAGCTAGTATAGCTGAAGTTTTAAATTTACCGAGAGAAACAGTACGAAGAAAAGTTTTACATTTACAAAAGTTGAAATTACTAGATTATAACAAAAAAGGAATTAATATTGGACCTGAATACAAAACTGTTTTTAATGAGTTTGTTTCTGGTACAGTAAACAATATGAGTAGATTAATAAAAAGATGGGAGTCAGACGGATCTTTAAAAGATCTTTTAGAATTAAAAAAAAATTTATGAAAAAAATATATAATAAAAAAGAGAACGATGTGAAGTTAATTTTCTCAAAGATTGTTTGTGAATTCACTTTTAATAACAAACTTTTTTTAATGACAATTCTTTTTTTATTAAAATTTTTTAAAATAAATTACGAAGTGACGAAAAAATATTTACTATTTATAAAAAAGAAAAATAAAGATATAATTTTAGCAGATAGATTTATTAATTTAGGAAAAAATTTGTCAGTAAAAATTTAATATGGAAAAAATATTTATGTCTCTTAAAGATGTTGGCAACAAGATACCGATTTATAAACTAAAGACCACTGAAGAAGTAATGAAGTATTACGATGAGTGGGGAGAAAAAAATAAATATAATAAAGATATGATTGAGTGGAATTACACTGGACCAAAAGAAACAGTCAACACTTTTAAAAAGTATGCTTTAAATAAAGACGCAATTATTTTTGATGCTGGATGTGGTACAGGTTTAGTTGGATTGGAATTAAAAAAGTTTGGTTATAAAAACTTTCATGGTGCAGATCTTTCACAAAAGTTATTAGATACAATTCCAGAAAATCTTTATCAAAAATTAACAAAGGTTGATTTAAATAAACCTATTTCTACTGAAAATAATTTTTATGATGCAGTGATGTGTGTTGGAACTTTTACATTTGGACACGTGAAACCACAAGCGTTAGATGAATTTATTAGAATTACAAAACCTGGTGGCTTAATATGTTTCACAATTAACGAAGGCATTTATGTTGATTATAGTTTTGATAAAAAAATAAATTTTTTGAAAGAAGAAAATAAATGGAAGCAATTAGAATTTTTTAAATCAGATTATATAGCAAGCAAAGATGTAAATGCTTGGCTAGGATTGTTTAAAGTTAATTAAAAATTAAGAGTTTTATTTTTTTTCTTGGAAAATAAAAATAAAAAAAAAGAATAATTAAAATATTATTAAAATCTTTTATATTTTTATTTATATTCTATTAAGTTTTTGTAATTATAATAAAGTTAAATAACAATTTTAGTTTTTTAAATTCTATTTTTAATATTCATGAATTAAAAAATAATTTTCTAAATAATTTTTCTTAATTTTAATAAAATTTGTCTTTAATTTAAAAACAACAAAAAAAAAATTCATAAAATTTATATTTTCTAATAAAAGTTGTTAAAAATTGTTACAACTTTAAGTTTATTTTATATTTTATAAAAAAATTTTGAAAAAATTACCCAAATTGAGCGAATTTTGATAAAATTCTTGATAAAAAAATAGGATTTGAAAATTTTTTTATCTAAAAGTTTTATCTCTAACACAAAATAAGTTATCTCTAACACAAAAAAATTAAAAATTGATCAGAACTCTCTTTTTGTTGATTTTACTTATCTTTTTGTGTAATTTTAACTTTTGGTATTCTCTAACACAAACCGATTTTCTATCTTGTGTTAGAGAATGAAATATTTGTGTTAGAATTTTCAAATTATGATTACAATTTTAACTAAGAATGCTTTATTGTTATTTTTTCAAAAACTGTTGATTTTCCTTGTTTTTTTGTTTTAAGACCCAAAATGAGCATGCAACTTTTACTTTTGTGTTAGCATTTTAGAAAAGTTTGTGTTAGAGATTTTAAAATTTGTGTTAGAGATTCGTTTTAAAAAATTATTTTTAGCACAGTTTAGTAATTATGACTGAAGATAAAAAAGATGAAAATATAATTTCCTCAAAGGAAAACGAGGAAAATGCAGATAAAGTTGATAATCAACCTGGAGTTGATGAAAATTTAAATAATCCTTCCACTGAAGTTTCAACTGAAAACCAAAATATTCAAGAAAATAATGAAAATGAAACAAAAACAAGTGATGAAAGTCAAAATGAAACTCCAGAGCATCAAGTTATTCACAAAAAGGATGGAAGACTACATATATATGTGAGGCAAGATAAGTACAAAGGTGAGCTTAAGTCAAAAAATTGGGTAGGTAGGCTTTATATTGACGGAAAACAGAAAATTTCTTCGTCTGGAACACAAAATCTCGAAGAAGCAATCCCAATATTAGAGAAATGGTTTGATGATATACACGCTGAAAGCGAGAAACAAAAAAAATTAGCAGAAGAAGTTCAACAAAATCAACCAACACCAAATGAACAACCTGTTGCAGAACCTAGTGTTGAAGAAAAACCAGTTTCAACAGCTGCTCCATCGGCAACTCCTGAGGTTAGTGCGCAAAATATTAATCAAGCAGACCAGTCAACGACCAGTAAAGAAGTTAATTTTAAAAATGAACCAGTAAATACAACAAATGAAAATATTGAAGAACCTTCAAAAAATAAAGTTTCAAACATTTTAGGAAAATTTAAAAATTTAAAATTCAAAAAACCATCATTAAAAGGAATAAAATTACCTAAGTCTCCAGTTAAAAGTAAAGATAATCCTTTAAATAAGGTGATAGATTTTTTAAAATCTAAAATTGGAAAATCTTCAATTCAAGGTGAAGAAGTTATAGGTGTTGAACTTACAAACAAAGAAATCAGATTAGCTCAAATTAATACTAATAAGTCTAATCAGTGGGTATTAGAAAAATTTTACACACATAAGATTGATATTCCTGATGAAAGTAATGTGTTAGATAATGCTGAAAAGGTTGCAACAGAATTAAGTTTAGCGTTACAAAAATCTAAAATAGACGTAACTAATGTTGCCATTTCAATTCCGGTCACAAGTGCAATCATAAGAGTAGTCACTTCTCCATTAATGAAAGATGAGGAATTACAAAAAGCAATTGAAACTAATTCATTATGGGAAAACTTAGTACAATTAACTGACAACTTGGATGATTATTCTATTTTTCATCAAGTTATCAATAGAAATGAAAAAGATAATACAATGGATATTTTATTTGTTGCATCTAAATTAGCAGACATAAATAGTTATGTTTCTATTGTAAAAAGTAGTGGCTTAAATCCAGTCATCATCGACGTAAAATGTTTTGCATTAAAATCTGCAGTGGATCAAATAAATCAAATATCTAAAAAAGCTGAAGATGCAAATTTAACAGCAGTTTTAGAATTTGGTCTTGATGAAAATTACTTGATGATCTTGTATGATAATAACCCAATAATTACTGATATTTTTCTAAGAGGCCAAGATAGAAAAATTTTACTAGAGTCACAAGACGCAGAAGAAAAAGAAGCTTTGGTAAGAAGATACGTAACACAGGTAAAACAAGCAGTTCAGGATTTTGAGACTAAATATGAAAAACGAATTAGAAATTTAAAGGTAGTTTCAGATTTAGAAAATGTTGAGGACTATTTATCAATTTTTAGAAAAACACTATTAAATGTAAGTTTCACCTTATTTGATCCAATTGAGGGTTTACAAGTTCCACAACAATTTGATCAACAAATTGACTCAACAAATAGATCATATTTAACAACTCCAATAGGTTTAGCATTTAGAAAATTGGATGTGTTTGGTTATTATAAATTTGTAACAGCTGCAAAAAATATCAATCTGCTTCCCAATAGAAAAAGCATGTTCCAACAAAAGAAAATGAAAGCGATTTCAGGATTTGCTTTTAAAGGTTTAGCAGGTGGTATCGCTGCTTTATATTTAGTATTATTCGCTTTATCATTTTGGAATATTCATTCCTATAACAAAAAATTAGAAAATTATGTTAAAGTAAAACAAACTCATCAACAAAAATCAGCTGAACTTAAAACAGTTTCAAAAGAGCTCAAGATTATGCAAACTACTCTTAAATTAAGTAATTCTTTAAAATCTAATAAAGAATTATCTTATAGAGTATTAGCACAGATTGCTTCCAGTGTTCCAACTAGATTGAGGTTTGATAAAGTAGATTATAATGGAGTAAATCTTTTAACTATTCAAGGAGTAGCGGCAAGCGACCAGGATATTTTAAAATTTATAGAAAATTTAGGAAAACAAGATCTTGTTGAACAAGCTTCTTTAGCTTCAATGAGACTTCCTCAAAGAACACAAGGTGGTGTTACAATGAAAGGATTTAGAGTTTTTGTTAAGGTTAAGAGGATATAATTATGAACTTTAAGATTGATTTAAAAAGTATTGATTTAAAAAATATAAGCTTAGATGACATCCAAGCTAAGCTAAAAAATGTTGAAAAAAAAACTTGGATCAAAATTGGTACAATTGTTGGAGCGGTAGTTTTCTTTTTGATTATTTTTTATGGTGTTCTTAATCCGATAGTAAACAAAAAGAAAGCTCAACTTGATGATATGAATTTAAAAATAAAAGAAACTGAAGAAATTAATAACAAAATTATTCTTGCTAAAAAGAAGGTTAAGAAAATAACACCTCAGTATAAACAGTATTCTACATTGTTTCATTCAAAAGCAGAAGTTGAGGGTCTTTATCAAACGCTAAGTGAGTTTGCAGGAAAAAATAATTTGGTTATCTCAAAAATCGAGAAAAAAGATATTAAGGCTATGACTAAAGCGGATGCAATCGCAAAGGCAACAGGTAAAAAAAGTAAGGGTAAAAAAGATGATGAAAAGAAAGTTGAGAATATTGCGTATTACAAAATACCAGTAGATTTTGAGATAAAAGGTAACTTTTTGGGCTATATTAAGTTTAAAAGGCAGCTCTCTCTATCTCAAAAAATGTTAAATTTTGACAAGGAGTCAATACAAGTGTTAAAAGGGGATACAACCGGAGCGATAAAAGTAAATGGAACACTGACAATAGTAGGCTTAGCAGATGAATTTTTTTAAAATTGTACTAGTAACTTTATACTTATTATTTGTAGCAATTAATGCTCAAGCCGATAGCCACGATAGTCAGCAAAACATTGTTGAAAAAGCAAAAGAGATTAATCAGAAAATAAAAAAGGAACAAGCCTTGAAACAAGCAGGTATTAGTTCTGAGGTTGGAAACGAAGAGCCTTTACCGTTAAATGACCCATTTGTTGGTGATGGATCGTTAGGAGGTGGTTCTGGTATCAAAGTGGTTGCTGAGTCTGAAGAGGAAAAAAGAAATTTAAGTGTGTTTAATTTTAAACTTGTTGGAATAATTGAGGGTGAAAATGAGAGTTATGCATCCATAATTGATGAGAATGGGGAAGTTATAACATTATCAGCACTAGAGGAAATTGCACCAGGTGTATCATTAATAGGAATAAGTTCAAAAGAAATAGTTTTTGACAATAAAGGAGAGTCATTAGTTGTTATTAATTTTAAAAACCAAGTTATTGAAAGAAGTAATTAATGATTAAAAATAATTTTAAATCATTTATCATTTTAATTCTTTTAGCCTTACTAGTTTCAGGTTGTATGGCTACCGGGAAAACTTCTGGAAAAAAAGGATCTAAAGGATTTAAACATGATACTCCATTAATAAAATCAGATGTTAAAAAAATCGGTAAGTCAGAAATAGAAAAGACAGTCGAAATGGGACCAATACCTGCAGAGGCAGATGTTGTTAAACTTAAAAAAAGAAAAAAAATATCATCTGTTAAGGAGAAAAATTATTTATTAATTCCTGAGGAATTTACATCTTTAAAGCAAACAGTTTCATTTAAATTTCAAAACATGGATTACAATGAAGCAATGACTATGATGGCTAAAATTGGAGGAGTAAATATTTTAGTTGGAGATGATGTTGCAGGAGCTATCACTGCTGAGCTAATTGATGTTCCTTGGGATAAGGCATTTAATGCTTTATTGGATATGAAAAATTTTGCAGCTGATATAGATGTTGCAAGTAACATTATAAGAGTAGCAACACCAGCAACTCTTACTTCACAAGAAAGTTACAAATCAGCTAGAGCACAAGCTGTTAAGAAAAAAGTTGAGCTTGAAGACTCAGTAGAACCGATTGTTTCAGAAATATTCAGACTTTATTATATTTCACCAGCTGAAGCTAAAGCGACAGTGACTGAGTTATTTACATCTACGTCAGCAGCTGGCTCATTTATTCCGATACAAGTAACAGAGGAAAAAACGACAAGATCAATAATTGTTAGAGGTAAAGAAAAAGATTTAGATGTTGTTGATAAAGTCATTAGAGAAATAGATGTTAGAACTAAACAAGTTTTAATGGAGATATTTATTGTTAAAGCCTCCTCAGATTTTGAAAGCATGTTAGGAGGTAGACTTGGTGCTGCTTATACAAAAAAAAGAATTAGAGCTGGTGGTACACAAGGCGGAAGTTCTGTTCTTAGTGCAGATGGCGCAATAGCGGATGGTACAGGTAGTGGCTCAGATGCATTATTTGATATTCGACCTGAGGGTTTAGCTGGAGCTGGAACAGCTGGAATTGGTGTTTTAAGAAGAACTGGTACTGCAGTTTTAAAAGCAGAGCTTGATGCTCTTGAGACTCTAAATTTAAATAAAGTTATTTCAAATCCAAAAATATTTTCTTTAGATAATCAAACTGCAACAATAAAACAAGGGCAGCAAATACCATTAGATGGTGGAGAAGGTGCTGATACTTTTGTTGATGCAGCATTGGTGATGACTGTAACACCAAGTATTATTGGAGATGGAAATGTTTTATTAGATGTAAAAGTTAATAATGATGCTCCTAATGAAATAGGTGGCGCTATAGGAATTGAAACAATGGAGCTTAATACAAAACTGTTAGTTGCTGATGGTGACATTGTAGTTATTGGTGGAATTAAAGGTAATACAGTTAATGATAATTCTTCAAAGGTACCAGGTATGTCAAATATTCCAGTAGTAGGAAAATTGTTTAAAGGCAAGATGAAAACGGATAGACTAGATGAATTATTGGTGTTTATCGCACCAAAAATTTTATAAAGCTTATGTTAAAAATTAGTAGAGAAAGCGAGATTAATCTAATCAATGTTTTAATTGATAACGATGTAATATCTGGAAAAGATTTAATTAATATAAAAAAAACAAGCACCGAAGGGAATAAATCTCAAATAGAGGCAGTTTTTGATTTAAAATTAACTGATGAAAAAAGTATTCTCAATATTTTAGTTAAAGAACAAAGCTTAGACATAATAGATTTAACAAAAGTTGATGTTTCTGAGGAAGTTAAGACTGTTTTACCATCAAATTATATCAAAGTAAATTTTGTAGCCCCATTTAAAATAGATGGCAAGACCCTTCATATAGCAATTCCAGATAGTTCTAAATTAAATTTGATGAGAAACTTAAAAGCTATCACAAAAAAAAATATTGAACTACATGCAGCACCTTTAACTCAAATTTCAGAATTTATTGAGAGAATATCAAGTGAAAGTGGCGAGGTAACAGCCGCGACAATTAGAGAAGAGAATAAAGAAAAACAAAAAACTTTTGACTCTGATCTTGGTGATGCTGGAGAAGTTTTAGAAAAAGCGCCAGAAGAGGATATTGAAGCTATTGAGAATGAGTCTGAAGTTATTAAATTTAGTACAGCAGTAGTTGCAGATGCGATTAAAAGTGGTGTTAGTGATATTCATATTGAACCGTATAGGTTTTCCTCAAGAGTAAGATACAGACTTGATGGAATGCTTCAGGAACAAGAACAATATAGAAAATTTTTGCACGATAATTATGGAGCTGTAGTAACTCGTTTTAAAATTATGGGTAAACTTGATATTGCAGAAAGAAGGTTACCTCAAGATGGTGCGATTAATTTCAAAATCGAAGGTAAAGTAGTTGACCTTCGTCTCTCGATATTACCAACAGCAAATAATGAAAGAATAGTAATGCGGGTATTAAACAAGGATGCAGGAGATATTACTCTTGAACAACTAAACTTTGAAGATCAAGATTTAAAGAGCTTAAGAAAATCTATTCACTCTACACAAGGTTTAATTCTGGTTACTGGTCCAACCGGTTCCGGTAAATCAACAACTCTTTACAGTATTTTAAAAGAAGTAAGTAAACCTCATCTAAATATTTTAACTGCTGAAGATCCAGTTGAGTATGAATTGGATGGCGTTGGCCAAGTTCAAATTAAAGATGATATTGGTTTAACATTTGCTTCAGCATTGAGATCATTTTTAAGACAAGACCCAGAAATAATTCTAGTAGGAGAAATGCGGGATAAAGAAACTGTTGATATAGGTTTGAAAGCTGCGTTAACCGGGCACTTAGTATTTAGCACACTTCACACCAATGATGCTCCAAGTACAATTACTAGACTACAAAACATGGGAACTCCAGATTATCTAATTAGTGCTGCGTGTCAGTTAGTTGTTGCCCAAAGACTTGCAAGAAGAAATTGTAAAGATTGTAGAGTGCCTGATGATGACGTAAATCCAAAAGTTTTACAAGATTTAGGTTTTTCAGCCGAACAAGCAACAAGAGTAAAAGCTATTAAAGGGAAGGGCTGCGCAAAATGCAAAGATACTGGTTATAAAGGCAGACAAGGTATTTATGAAATTTTGGTTGTATCAAAACCTTTAAAGGAGGCAATATTAAGAAAAGCAACCACGCCGGAATTAAGAGAAATTGCAATAAAAGAGGGTTTTCAAACAATGCAAGATATGGGCAGACGTATGATTGCTACAGGTGAGTTAAATTTTAGAGAGTACGAAAGAGTTCTCTCGGGCGAATAAATAATATTTTATGGAAGCTTTTACGTATAAAGGTATTTCTGATGGAAAGTATGTGGAAGGCGATATTGAGGCTTTAAATTTAGATGAAGCTTCACATAAATTAAAAGAGCAAAAAATCATAATTACCAATCTAATTCGAACTTCAAAAAAAAAAAAAGAAGCTGGAGAAAAAAAGGAAAAAAAGAAATCCTCTTTATTTGGTAAAAAAAAAGCCAAAGTTGAGGATGTTTTAATATTTTCAAAACAATTTGCTACAATGGTTAAAGCTGGATTACCAATTTTACAGGTTTTAGCAATGTTAAGGGATCAGCTGGAAAGTCCAGCAATGCGAGATGTTGTTGAGGATATTAGAAAAAGCTTAGAGGGTGGGGTTACATTATCTACCTGCTTTGCAAAGTTCCCAGACCTTTTTGATAATGTTTACGTAAACTTGATTAAAGCTGGTGAGGCCAGCGGTAAACTAGACGTTTTTTTATTAAAAATTGTTGAGTCTTTAGAAAAAAAAGAAGGAATAAAAAAGAAAATTAAATCAGCACTAATGTATCCTAGCATTATGTTTTCTGTTGCAGTTACAGTTAGTGTATTCATGCTTATTAAAGTCGTACCCGTGTTTGCAAAAATGTATGAGGGTATGGGAATTGAGCTGCCTGGTTCAACAGCAGCAATCATGGCTGCTAGTGATTTTCTAAGAGGCACCGGAGGACAACTAATGTTGCTAATCTTAATTATATCTTTTGTAGCTTTTAGATATTTAACTTCTAAGAATGAAAAAATTAGATATTTATGGCATAAACAAGTTCTTAAACTTCCTATTTTTGGAGATATGATTTTAAAATCAATGTTGGCAAGAATTTCTTTGATCATGGGAAATTTGAGTGCGGCTGGGGTAAATTTATTAGAAAGCTTGGAAATAGCTAAATCTGTAAGTAATAATGTTGTGGTTTTAGAGTCTTTAGAGAATGTTAAAAAAGGTGTCTTTTCAGGTGATACTTTGACAAAACTTTTTTTAAAAGACAAATTATTTCCTCCAACATTTAGCCAACTTATTTCAGTTGGGGAACAAACAGGTCAATTAGATGAAATGTTTGGATCAGTAGCTAAATATTATGAGTCAGAATTTGATACTGTTGTAGAAAACTTATCAAGTCTTATTGAACCAATCATGATCGTCTTTATGGGAGTTATGATTGGTGGACTTATGATAGCTATGTACTCACCAATTTTCAATGTTGGTGCTTTAATTGGATAGTTGATTTAATCACACCACCCAGATGCTTTAATTAATGTAGGTTTATAATCCTCTGGATTATGTGTAGCCACCCACAAAGCAATTTGTTTTTTTGAAGATCCACTTGAGCATTCCGTCTCGTCAAATCTCATCCTTCCAGCAGTATCAGCATTTCCATTTCTTGCAGTATATACAACCGGATCAGTTCCTCCATACGGATTTCTCCATCCTTGATCTATGAAATAATTAATGAAAATTTCGTTAAGTTGATTAATACCGCTAGCATTATTTTCAATATCACAATTAATGGATCTTGATGAATTTAAGGCAAGTGTGCCTCCACCATTAGCCATACAAAGACTAAGTTTATTAGTAATGAATTTTACAGCTGTTTGATGTTGAGCAATAGTTGCATTTCTTTTTGATATTTTTGTATAATTTTGATATGCGACGGTTCCTACGGAAGCAAGAATTCCTATAATGGCAACAACAACTAATAACTCGATAAGCGTGAAACCTTTTTCACAAGTATTCATTTACAATTGTTTTGTTAGAACTAAATGATTGATCCAAGGTTTTTTTCCGTCTTTAAATTCTACAGCATCCATTATTTCTTGAATAAAAAATGTACCTAATCCTCCAGGTTTAACATTATCAATTTCTCTGTGCTTTACTTTTTTTGGATCAACGGGAGTACCTCTATCATAAAATGCAATTTGAAGTTTATTATTTTCACAACTTATTTGAACAACCATTAATTCATTTGCATTAGCATTATTTTTAAACGCATGTTTAACAATATTTTGTGCAGCTTCAGCTATAGCTAAAACTAATTCATCTTTTAAATCTTCTTGAATTTGAAGCTTTTCAAAAACTTCACGACAAAAATTTCTTACATCCTTCAAACTGGAGGAGTTTACTAGGAAAGCTTTTTTTTCAACATGATCTTGGTGAGCAATTTCACTCATAAAAATTTATTCTAAATTTAATATTTGTTCTAACTTAGCCATCATAATGACTTTAAGAACCGATTTACTCACATCTTTGATAATTACTTTTGTATTTTTTTCTAAAGCCTTTTGATGACTTTCAATTAAAACTGAAATTCCTGATGAGTCCATATATTGAACATTACTTAAATTTAAGTGAACTTCTTTTCCAGCTTCTATATGTGGAAATATAACTTCTTTAGCTTTTTCAGTAACATCCATATCTATTTCACCATCAAGATGAACAGTTGCTACATTTCCCTCTTCAGTAACTTTATAACTCATAAAAATTTCCTTGCCATCGCTAAAACTTTTTCAACAGGTTTACTTACCTCAACCAATTGAAATTTTGTATTTTTTTGTTCAGACAACTTTTTACTTTCAATCAAGACTGAAATACCAGAGGAGTCCATATATTCAACTTTACTTAAATTAATATGAACTTCATGACCAGCTTCAATTAATGGTAAGATAGTATTCCTAGCTTTATCTGAAACATCCATATCTATTTCACCATCAAGGTGAATTATTCTTTTATTATCAATTTCCTCTACTTTATATGTCATACAATAATTGTAAAAAGCTCATTATGAGCAGATATCTTTTATTTTCCACAAAAAAAGTTGCATATATTGGTCTTCTTAATGTGTTTACATATTAAAAAAAAAACAATAAAAATTAGCTAATTTTTAAATTAATTTAAAAAAAAAGAGGAATAATGAAAAATAATAAAGGTTTTACACTTATCGAATTATTAGTTGTTGTTGCTATTATTGGTATTCTGGCCGCAGTAGGAACAGTTGCGTATCAAGGTTATGTTGGAGGAGCTAAAAAAAGTTCAGCTGAAAGTAATCACGCTTCTACAACAAAGTACATTGCTGCTGAATTGCAGAAATGTTCAATTGGAGAGAGTGAAGCAATGGGTGGTAATTTTGATTGTACTGTAAACTCTGCTAATGAGGTAGCAAGTGCTGCTGCAAGTGCATTATCAGATTTTAAAAATCCATATCAATCTACTTCAGCTGCTGTAACTCAAGGTTCAGGAACAGATGTAGGAGTTACATACGTAAGCGATGATGGAACAGAAATAACAATTACAACAAGAGTAAAAGATTCAACTGAGTCTAAGTTCAATCTTTCTAATACTGTAATAGTTGAATAATAAAATTTGAATTTTATCTAAATGAAATCTAAAAGTTCTGCTGGTTTTTCACTAGTAGAACTTTTAGTTGTTATTGCAATTATTGGTATACTTTCTGCTGTTGGCATAGTCACTTATAACGGTTATGTATCAAGTGCTAAAAAAAATTCAGCTGAAAATACCATTCAACAAATTGCCTTAGCACAAACGGAGGAGTATGCTAACACTGGTTCATTTAGTGTTACTGGATCCCCACCCACTACTGCCTGTGCAGCAGACTCGACAACTTCACAAGAAATTGAGAATGAGTTATTTGGAGGTGATGATATAATTCCAGATGATATTGACTTTGAAATATGTATTTTTGGCTCTGGATCATCTTTTACTATTCAGGGAGAACATCAATCATCACCATGTGTTATTACTCTAGTGAAGAATGGTGCTGTTACTAGATCCGACGATTGTTAAAAAATATAGTTTTAACCCAAAATGGATGATTTATAATTTTGCAAAAACGTTATAGTAAAATAGCTTAGTTTTATGAAAAAAATATTTTTGATGCTTTTATTAATTCCAATCTTAAGTAATTGTAGCCAATATACTGCATTGATTGGACCCTCAGTTACTTTGGCTGAGACTGGAAGTGTGTTACAAGCAACAAGTTCCTTATCTACCTCCTTAGCATCGAAAAAAATAAAGAAAAGTTTTGATAGTAAGAATAGTAGTGAAAATATTTGTCCTACCGTTCATTCATCTAATTTAAGTAAAATATTTTTTGAAACATTAGAACATTCGGATTGTTTTTATGATCCAATGAGTATCTATAGATAATCAACTTTTTAAATGATGCCCCAAGAAGTAATAGATGTTTTAACAAGTAATATTGATACGTTATGGGTTATTGATTGTGCAATTTTAGTTTTCATCATGCAAGCTGGATTTATGTGTATGGAAACTGGTTTATCGAGACATAAAAATAGCATCAATGTTGCACTAAAAAATGCTGCAGACTTTGGTGTGTCGGTAGTTATCTTTTGGATTTTTGGTTTTGGCTTAATGTTTGGCACTTCTTATAATGGATTTTTTGGTACCGATCTATTTTTCTTTAAAACAGATAAAGCTGAGTACATGACTTATTTTGTTTTCCAAGCAATGTTTGTAGCTACAGCAGCTACAATTATTTCTGGTGCGGTTGCAGAACGAATGAAGTTTAATGGTTATTTAATAATGACAGTTTTAGCTACTGGAATTATTTATCCAATAGTAGGACACTGGGCATGGTCTTCAAGTTATTTATCTAAATATGATACCGTGGATCAATTACTAACTGTAACAGGTTCAATTAAAACTACTGGTTGGCTTTCTGATTTAGGTTTTGTAGATTTTGCAGGTAGTACGATTGTTCATTCCGTTGGAGGATGGATTGCATTAGCAGCAGTTTTAATTTTAGGTCCAAGAATAGGAAAGTATTCAGATGCCAATAAAGGTAAATTTACTGGCTCTAGTTTTCCTTTAGCAGTTTTAGGTACATTAATTTTATGGTTTGGTTGGTTTGGTTTTAATGGCGGTAGTAATGGCGCAATGGATGAAGTTGTTCCCTTGATTTTAATAAATACATTTTTGGCTGCTGCATTTGGTTTATTAACGGGTTTGAGCATTTCATACTTTAGATTCAAAAAACCTGATCCTTTTTATATTATCCTAGGACCGCTTGCAGGATTAGTTGCAATCACAGCTGGATGCAATTCAATGACTTCTGTGACATCTATCTTTGTTGGAATTATTGGAGCAATCATTGCAATTGTTGTAAATGAAATTTTGAACAAGTTTGAAATTGATGATGTTGTTGGAGCTGTACCAGTTCATTTAGCTGCTGGTATTTGGGGAACTCTTGCGGTTGGATTTTTTAGTGATCTAAGTATTTTGGATACCGGGCTTGATAGATTTTCACAAATTAAAGTTCAATTTTTGGGAGTGTTATCAATTGGATTATTCACATTCGTTACCTCATTTTTTATTTTAAGTTTTTTTAATAAATTTTATCCTCTAAGAGTAAGTCCAGTTCAAGAAGAGCTTGGTCTGAATATTGCAGAACATAATGCCGTTTCTATAGAACATGATTTAATTTCAATTTTAGATAAACAATCAGAGTCGGGCGATCTAAAAATAAGAGGTCCCCAAGATCCTTTTACTGCAGGCGGAGTTATTGGTCTTTACTATAATAAACTAATGAGCAAACTTGAAACTAGTGAAGATGAGAAAAATAAGTGGAGGGAAAGAATTTCTAAAGAGGTAAAACTTGCAGTCAAAGTTCAAGAAAACTTTTTACCTAAAAGAAATTTAAAAAATTATCCTGTTCATGGAATTAACATTGCTGCAAGAGAGGTATCTGGTGATTTTTTTAGCTTTTATCCTCATAACGATAGTATTTATTTTATAATTGCAGATGTTGCTGGAAAAGGAATTCATGCAGGCATGGTAATGGCAAAAGCATCTACATTATTTGAGGTTCTATCTCAGTCAAAAGTAGATCCTGATGAGATGGTGTTTCATATGAATAATGATTTAAACAACACTAAAACAGGAGGAATGTTCGTTACTTCAATTGTTGGAGAATATAGTTTAATAACAGATGAAATTAGATGGGTAAATGCAGGACATCAGCCAGCAGTTGTTAGAGATTATGATGGAAAATACAATCAAATTGAAAGTTTAGCACCACCACTGGGAGTAATTAAACAGAAAGATAAAAGTATCTATAAGATTAACAAAATGAAATTAAATGGTTCAAGATTTTATGCTTTTACTGATGGTTTGTCTGAGAGTTTAAATAAAGAGGGAAAAGAAATTGGCATCGATGGTTCAATCAACATTATTGAGGAAACTTATAATAAAGACACCAATAAACAATTAGATGACATAACGAGATCTGTGATGGATACGACAAAAAATCAAAAGTTAACTGATGATTTAACAGTAATAAGTATTGGAAAATAATACTATTTTAATTAAATTATTAATTGAAAAAAACTGTATACTTAATATCTTCCACTTTTTATGATTATTAAATTAAACAAAATAAAATTTGTTTTTGTCACAATATTCTTGTTGGTGGCAACATCGGTTTTTTCTTCAGAAAAAAATATTACCTACATGCAAATTTTACAAGATCCGAATGATTTGGATTTAAATTTAAAATACGCACAGCAACAAGGAAAGATGGGTAATTTCAAACAGACAATATCAACTCTTGAAAGATTAAACATGCTTTACCCTGAAAATGTAGAGATTAAATTACTTTTATTGTCTGTCCTAGTTCAAGTTGATTCTCCAGAAAAAGCAAACACTATAATTGAAGAAATGAAATTAAGAAGAGATTTAGCTCCTGAAGATTTAGAAACTTTACAAGAAATAGAAGATGAACTGAAAGATAGAAAACCAAATGCATGGACTGTTATTGCTGATATTTCTGCAGGAGGTGTTCAAACTGATAATGTGAATAGTGTCTCAAAAACAAGACTTAAAGAAGAGTCTGATAGCGTTGTAGCTTTTAATTCAGCAAAGCACGATAGAACTTTAAGTGGTGGACTAGGTTTATCTGCTACTAGATCAATTGGTGAGCTATCATCTATCCTAATAAATTTATCTCATACAAAATCTGAACAACATCAAGAAACTGACGATGATTACCAAAGTTATGGTTTTACTTTTGCTTTAGACACTTCAATCGGTAATCAGAATTTAAGTCCATTTTTTATGTTGAGTAAATCTGATTATGAAACAGACGCAGATGCTTTTTCAAAAATGTGGGGATTTGGAGGTTTCTTTTCAGTTGGTGAAAGAAACTCTTTTAGTTATGGCTATTCTTATTCAGACTCAAAAGGCAATCATAATTCTACAGATCCTACAGCTGCGGAGACAAATGCAGTTGGCCATGGCTTTACTCTTGGACACGACTTTATATTAACAGAAATAATTTCCTCAAGTTTAAGTTTAGGTTATAGCGATACCGATGCACATGTAGATGCAGGAAATGATTATGAAACTTATGATTTTGGTTTTGGATTAAATTTTGCTTTTCCTTGGGCATATATTGCTGCTGGCAGTGCATTTAGTTTTAACGACTATAAAAAAGAGGATACAACTGTAAGTTCAAATAAACTAAGATCAGACTATACAAGCACGTTTGACCTTATGCTCACTAAAGCCATAGGAGATATATTTCCAATATTAGATCCTAATAGAAGTTTATTTATTAACTTATCTTATGAAAAACTTATCTCTGAAGCTAACATGCTTAATTATGATTATGTCGCCGATTCTTTTTCTTTGAGTTTTTCAAAATCATTTAAAGTTGAGTAAAAACATAACAAAATAATCCTTATTAATGTCTAAAAACTAGGTTTTTTTTGCGCCCAATATGAGTTTTTCTGGTTTATTTTTTTGTTTTTTTTGGTAGGTTTATCCAACATGAAAAAACTTTTGACAGCAATATTCGGTATATTTTTTCTTTTAAGCGTTAATTCTAATGCTGAGGAAAAATTAACTATTGAGAAACAACTTGTAGGTATTGTTGGTGCGATTTCAGGAACTGTAAAAACTGAAACTAGAGAATTAAAAGCAGGTGATAAAATTTATTTAAATGAAACTATTTATGCTGGAGTTGGAGCAGGTACTCAAATATTACTACTAGATCAATCTACATTTACTATTGGTGAAGATTCAGAAGTAGTGATGGATACATTTGTTTTCGATCCTGCTACTAATGACGGAAAAATTGTTGCAAGTGTAAAACAAGGAAGTTTAAAAGTAATCTCAGGACTTATCAGTAAAAAAAATCCAGATAGTTTAACAGTAGAAGTTCCTGAAGGTACACTAGGTTCAAGAGGTACTGAGTTTCAAACAATTGTTTCAAAAGGTAAAACTGATACTTTATTAATCGGTCCAGGAAAAAATAATACATTGGGCATGAGACCAGGAGCAGTATTAGTTGGAAATAGTTTTGGTTCAACTCTATTGGATAATCCTTACAGCATGACATCAATGTCAAAAAATAAAGCACCTGGGCAAGCAAAGAAAATTACAAGAAATCAGCTTAAAAAGTTTAACAAAAAGATGAAAGCACTGAGAGTTGCAAAACTATCTCCAGACGAAGCTAAAAAAGAAAGAAAAGTTTTAAGAAAAGAACTAAAAAAAGAATTAAAATCTCTTGGT
This sequence comes from uncultured Pelagibacteraceae bacterium, assembly GCA_902623975.1. Classification (GTDB taxonomy): domain Bacteria; phylum Pseudomonadota; class Alphaproteobacteria; order Pelagibacterales; family Pelagibacteraceae; genus Pelagibacter. The sequence continues at coordinate 7,263 of CACNVR010000001.1, read as the reverse complement.
TTTGAAAAAGAAGAAATTAAATCCATCATCAAAGAAAATATTCAAAAAGATAAAGAGAAAAAAGTAGCTATTAAAAAAGATAGAGCTGAAAAAAAGAAAAAAGCTAAAGCAGAAAAGAAAGCTAAGAAGAAAAAAGCTAATGCAGAAAAGAAAAAAGGTAAAAAGAAAAAAGCTAAAAAAGCAGAAAAGAAAAAAGGTAAAAAGAAAAAAGTTGTAAAGAAAAAAGAAACTAAGAAAAAAGCAACTAAAAAGAAAGCAACAAAGAAAAAAGCAACTAAGAAAAAAGCTACTAAAAAGAAAGCAGTTAAGAAAAAACCAGCCAAGAAGAAAAAAGCGGTGAAGAAGAAACCAGCTAAGAAAAAGAAAAAAGCTGTTAAGAAAAAACCAAAGAAAAAGAAAAAAGTAGTTAAGAAAAAACCAAAGAAAAAGAAAAAAGTAGTTAAAAAGAAAAGAATTGTTAAAAAGAAAAAAGCAGCTAAGAAGAGAAAAGCTAAAAAGAAAAGAAGAAGAAAGAAGTAGTCAGTAACTTTTTTCTAAGTTTTATTTACATTACATAAATTAAATATAAGTTTGTTTTGTGAAAGCATTTTTGCAAAAATATACGAATTACTTAATTTTTTTAGTAATTCTTTTACTTTTAATTACACTAAAGATTGTTAACCCATCATTTATTAAATCAGTTTCATATTTAAGTTTTGATTTATACCAAAAAATATTTGCTCAAAAAAAAAACAGTGAAGTCGTTATTATAGATATCGATGAAAAGAGCTTAGGAAAGTTTGGACAATTTCCTTGGAACAGAAATGTATTTGTGAAAATACTTGATCAACTGAACAGTGCGAACCCTAAAGCAATTGGTTTCGATATTTTTTTTACTGAAAAAGATAAACAATCACCTGAGGAAATTATCAAATCATATAATCTAATACCATCTGATGTAGCTGATCTTCAAAAATTAAAAGGTCCTGACGATAATTTTTCAGAGAAGTTAAAAGAGTCAAAATCAATAATTGCTGTTTTGGGGAGTAATGTTCCGTCGCATTCAAATTACGATCGTAAAGCAAAGGCGCGTTTTTTATCGAAAGGTGGTGATCCAAAACAATTTACTTATTCTTATCCTTTTTCAATAGGCTCACTTGAAAAATTAGAAAAAAATGTAAAAGGATTAGGATCTATATCGTTTCTAGATCAACTTGATGGAATAATTAGATCTTTACCTCTTATCGTTCAATTTAATAAAAAGATATATCCCACAATGGGATTAGAAATGGTTCGAGTTGGTTCAAAACAAAAAAATATTTACGTAGAACTAAATGAAGTTGGTATTAAAAGAATTAGTGCAAGACCATATAAAGTAGACTCGGATCCAAATGGAATTATTTGGATAAAATATAAAAGATCAGATAAAAACCAATACATATCCGCAGGAGATGTGTATGACGGAAAATTTCAATCAGATTTTTTTCAAGATAAATATGTTTTAATTGGTGCATCAGCACAAGGACTTTTTGATCTTGTTAAAACTCCATTAGGAGTAACTATACCGGGGGTGGAAGTTCATGCAAATGTAATAGAGAATATTTTGGATCAGTCTTATTTAATTAGAAATCCAAATACTTATATCTTTGAGTTATTATTTTCTATAATTGTGGCTCTAGTCACATTTATTCTATCTCAAAAAATTAAACCAAAATATAGTTTATCTATATTCTTTGGAAACATTTTAGCGATAATAATCATTGGATTTTCTATTTATAAATTTAGATCTGAACTTGTAGATATAAGTTATCCGATATTTATTGTAACCGTAACTTTTTTGACTGGCCTTTATTTCAGATTTATTGAGGAAAATAAAATTGCTCTTGATAATTTACAAAAAGAAGCCAAACTTTTAAAAGAAAGAGAATTAGCAGCCGGAGTTCAGAAAAGTTTATTTCCAGATATCTCAAAATTTGAAAATTTTATTTTTGCTAAAAACGTACCTGCCAGAGATGTTTCAGGAGATTATTTCGATGTAGTAAGAGCAACTCCGGAGGAGTATTTTTTTACACTAGCTGATGTGTCTGGAAAAGGTGTCAAAGCGGGAATGTATATGGCTAAAGCATCTTCAATTTTTAGAACCTTAACTAATTTAAAATTCTCTTTAGAGAAAGTGGTTTTTGGAGTGAATAATGAATTAGTTGAAGCTAAATTTAAAGGAATGTTTGTAACTGCTGTATTTGGAAAATTGAATATAAAAACTGGAGAATTAGTTTTTATAAATGCGGGTCACGAAAGCATTTTAACTTTTGATCAAAACAAGAATTATGAATACATAAAATCTGATATGCCGCCTATTGGAATTGTAAAATACTTTACTGAGTCGATGGTTAAATCAAATACTATCAACCTTAAGGAAAAAACCTTTGTAGTATATACTGATGGAGTGACAGAGGGTTATCTTAAAAATGGTGAGGAATTAGGTGCAGAAGGAGTGCAAAAAATCATAAATGGAATGTCGGAAGTGACACCAAAAAATATTGTGGAGTCGATCGAAAAAGAGCTAAATTGGGGGGCTGAAAAGCTAAGAGATGATATCACTTGTATGGCAATAAATATTGCCAACACAGAATTAATTAAGAAGAAAAAGTAATTTATTTTTTGGCCTAAAATGGGTACAAATCTTCCAATTAAACTAATTAATTGTGTAAAAAAATATTTTTATGAAAAATATTAAAAAAATAAAACGAAAAATTTTAAAAGGAGTATTAAATCCTAAAATTTTTTTAATTTTATTCGGATTATTTTTTTCATCCTTAGCTTTCGCGGCAGCTTTAACAGTTACTTGGCAATCAGCAATAATTCCAGGTGGAAACAATAATTTTAGTTTAAGCGGCAATCCAAATGTTCCATTCAGTTGTAAATCAAGCCAAAATGGAGTTGCATTGAACTTAGATAGAACTGAGGAGCCATCAGATATTGCTTTTAGTGATGATGGGCTCACAGTTTTTACGACCAATAAAAGAAATGCAATGGCTGGTGTATTATTTTCTCAAAATAGACTTTCAAGACCTTTTGATATCGCAACTGATAAAGTTAAAACAGATCCAACTGCTACTTGTGACGATCTAGATGGATTAAACGTAAATACTTTATCGAACTCAGCTCTAAATATTCAATTAGAAGATATTGATTTTGCAAAAGATGGAATGATTTTTTTTATTATGGCTACTGCTGGTCAATTAGCAAAATTTAATGCTACTAAAGCTTTCGATGTTGATGGCTTAACTTATAGTGGAAATAGAATTGTCTTTGATGGTGCTGTAGATAGTACCGAATTTAGTAGGGATGGTTCAAAACTTTTTACATTGCACTCAACTGCTAATACTCCCTTGCTCACAACTTATTCTGTACCTGGTGATTACGACATTGCATCATCAACCCAAATTCAACAAATCGATTTAACAGATTATGGTGTTGAAGATGAAGATGGAAATGAAATAGGACAAGATTTTGAATTTAATAATGATGGTAGTGCGTTATTTGTAATGATTAGAAGTAGTACTGTTACTAATTCATTTATCTATCATTTTAACTTATCAAAGAATTATGACATTTCTACAGCAGTAAAAGTAGGAAGGTTTTCATTAACAAATATTTTTTTAAAACGAACTGGTAATTTAAGTGGTTTACCATATGGATTTACTTTTTCTAAGGATGGAATGAAATTGTATATTTTAGATATTATGAATGGTGACAATGCTCCGGACCATATTAATCAATTTCAATTAGAATGTCCTTTTGGTGTAGTATCTTGCGTCGCAGACACTACTGCTTCAATAGGGGCTCAGTTCGAATTAGCTAAGCAAAACATAAAATTGAATGTTTCTACAATTTTTAAAAGATTTGAGTGGATAAAAAGAAATAGAGATGAAGAAAATTTAACTAGTCATAATATTGATCTTAACTATCCTAACCCTTTATTAAGGACTTTGGTGAAGAATTTTGAACCAAGAGCCAAAAAAGCTGTTGCTTCGCTTGTTAGCACATCACAAAAAAAGAAGACAAAATCTAAATGGTCATCTTGGAGTTTAGGAGATTTAACGATTAGTGATTTTAATAAACATGGTTTTGAAAATGCAAAAGATATCAGAACAGGTGGTTTGACTTTTGGTACAGATAGAAAATTTGGAGATAATAAATTTTTTGGTTTTGCAATAAGATATGGAGATAGTGAAACCAATATAAGACAATCACAACAAAATACAGATTTGGAGTCTTTAACCTTAAATATTTACGGAATCATCCCTAGAGATGATAATCGATACATTAATGCAGTTTTAGGAATTAGTGCTTTAAGATTTGATAATAAGTATTTAGGAAAATTGTCAGGTGAAAGAAATGGTAAACAAGCGTTTGCTGCATTAAATTATAGAACTAATAATACTTATGGGAAATTTAATGTTACTCCATCTGGTAAATTTACTTATGGGGTAACAAAATTATCTGAATTTACTGATTTTTTAAGTAGCACAATAGATAGCCCTACTACCGATGTTAGATATGCAGAGGATATTTTTCGGAGTGGTGAATTAGCTGGAGGTTTTCTATTTGAAATGGAAAAAATAGATTTTGAGGATGGTTCTTTTCAACCAATGGGATCAATAGAATATTTGTATGATTTAACTCCAATTAATGATTATAAATATACTTTACAAGGATCAACTGACGTTAATAAAGGTATAGTATTAGGTAAGTACTCAAAAGAAAGTTTAAAAACAAACATTGGATTTGAAATGATTTTTTTAAATGGTTTTACTTTGTCTCCAAGCTATGAAAACGTTAAAACTTTGACCAGAAAAAATAAAGATAAGTATATTGAGAGATATATAATTAAAATTAGTAGATCAAAAGAAGAAAATGATAGTGAGTTTGCTTTAAATCTAGATAGTTTAAATGATAGACCAGCAAATTTTAGTTATTCTAAAAAATTAAACGATTTATTTATCAAGTTTACATCTAACCATAATTTATTGAATAAAATTGATGATTATGGTGCAAATATAGAAGTTTCAGGAATTTTTTAATTAAAAAGTTATTTAAGTAAAGATTGTAGTTTATTTTCTTTTTCTAGGGCTCTAACCTCATCATAACCACCAATATGTTGGTCATCAAAAAATATTTGTGGAATTGTTCTTTTGCCGTTTGCTTTCTTAATCATTTCATCCATTGCACCATCAACAGTTGCAATGTTGATTTCATTATAAGGAGCGTTGTTTCTAGTTAGCAATCTTTTAGCTGCATCACAATAATTACAAAACGGACCTGTATAAATTGTAATTTTTTTCATAAGTTAAAGATAATCACCTTTTTTTATTTTACTAGATATTTGTTTTCGAGAATATTCAAACTTTTTTCTGTGTTTAATACTTTTTTCATGAACTCTTTTTCTCCACAATCTAAAGGAAGAGGGTTTGAGTGATCGTCTCATAATTTTGATAACATCAGATTCTGAGTAGCCAGTTTTTTTTTTGATTTCCTCGAAAGTGATCCTATCCGCCCAGGCTGCCCATATGACCCAATCTGGACTTTCTAGGTTTGGCTCAGGATTCTTAACTTTGGTTATTGGCCTGTGACCTTTTTTTTTCATAAATCCTTTATATTTGAAAAAAATCAATAATGCATTTTTTTTTGGATCTGCTATATTATGATTTGATAGTCCTTCTTAGCCATCTTTAGCTCCCGGTTTTTAAGGACTATCTTTTTTTTTATGCTCCCTTTAGATTTTTTTCTTTTTTTACAAATCATAATTTTTTTATTTATCACTCCAGGCACCCCAAGAGTAGTGATCGTCTCATATTCAATGAATTATGGTGTTAAGAATTGTGTTTGGACTGCTTTAGGTGATATTACTGCAAATTTGTTTCAAGCTACTTTAGTGATTTTTGTAATTGGAACTTTTCTTTCAGAAAATCCAAATTTTTTAAATTTTTTCAAATGGATTGGAGTAATTTATTTAATTTATTTAGCTTATGATGTGTACAAATCATCTCCTAAAGATGTAAATTCCAAAATAGTCAGTACAAAAAGTATATTTTCTTTTTTTAAAGATGGTTTTTTAGTTGCGGGCACAAGCCCAAAGGCTTGGTTGTTTTTTCCATTAATATTTCCACAATTTATTGATTTTAATACAAATTACATCGTTCAATTTTTTATTTTGATCATCACTTATATTGTTTTAGATTTTGTTTCTCTTATTGGTTATGCGTTACTTGCACAAAAATTAATTACATGGATTAAAGCAAATCCAAAAACAATTAATACAATCTCAGCGAGTGTTTTAGTTATTATTGCTGTAATTATTATTGTTACACAACAATATTAGAATGTAACCAAAGTAATTTTTGCCTCTTGCAATAATTAAAAATTGTTTATTTAATTGGGAATTAATTAATTAATAACAGAAGGAAATAAAATGAAAATAAATAAAATAATATTGAGTTTTATTTCTGCAGTAGCAATTTTACTTTCAACTTCAGTTGTATCTTTTGCAAAAGTTGTTGGTGATAAAATTGTTTTAGGTGCTGCAATTTCATTAACTGGAAAATATTCATCTAACGGTGTTCATACACAAAATGGTTATAACATGGCTGTTGATAGAATTAACAGTATGGGTGGTGTTAAAGTTGGTGGAAAAACTTATAAGTTTGACATTATTTATTATGATGATGAATCAAACCCAAAAAGAGCAGCTCAGTTAGCAGAAAGACTAATCTCACAAGATGGTGTTGAGTTTATGCTTGGACCTTATAGTTCAGGTTTAACAAAAGCGATAGCACCAGTAACAGAAAAATATGGTGTACCAATGGTTGAGGCTAATGGTGCTTCTAGATCTTTGTTTACAAAAGGTTACAAATATCTATTTGCAGTTTTAGCTCCGGCTAACTTATATCTTGATGTTGCTATAGATTTAGCAGTAGAGAAGAATAATGGAAAACCGGTAACAGTTGCAATGGCATTTGAACAAGATGCATTCTCTCAAGATGTTAGACTGGGAGTTTTAGATGCAATCAAAAGAACAGGTTCTAAAAAAGTAATAGATGACAAATTACCAAAAGAACTAAACGATATGGCTGCTACACTAGTTAAAGTGAAACAGATGAAGCCAGATGTTCTTGTTGTCTCTGGTCATACAAAAGGTGCACTAACTGCAATCAGACAAATTGCTGAAATGAAAGTTGATGTTCCAATGCTAGCTATGACACACTGCGATGCTGCGAAATT